>JAYPLD010000037.1:7111-9005 GCA_038129265.1 Crocinitomicaceae bacterium | reverse complement strand
GATAATAATGTTAGAGAAGCAAAACCACTTACAAAATAAACACAAAAAACATGTAAAAAATTTGGGCCTTTAGATACTAAAGTAACCACAGGAGTTAGCAAGAAGGCTAAAAATATGTATGCTGCTTTGTAAACACTGTAATGATTAAAAATTTCAATGTTCTCCTTTTGGTGATAAAAAGTAAGCGTCACTAATTCATTAAAGATGGGAGTTAATTGACACTTATATTTTACCTTTTTAGAAAACTCTAAACGCTTCACGTCATCTAGATGAATGGCAAACTCACCTATGACTTTATCAGATTTTTTATCCTTAAAAAGCAATACATCTTTCTGTGTAGCCATATCTACGTAACTTCGGTAGTAATTCACATCAATATCTTTAGTGTTCATCACCATAAAATCTAAAAAAATTAAAAATGCAAAACCAATACAGACCCAACTGATTAAAGGATAAATCCAACCCAGTGATGAAAGTTGAATTTTGTTATACGTTATTTCCGCAATTCTTTCTTCTTGGTCCTTTTTATATTGGGCGTATTTTTTTGCCCATTGCATTCTTTTTTTTAGTTCTTCTTCCTTTGCTTTTGTTTTTTTATCGTGATGTGTACTCCACGCATGTTGGTGAGTAGATTCATCCATTATTTTAGCATAGGCTTCATTAATTAGGATGAATTTTTTATTGGCTTTTTTATCATCATTTTTATCTGGATGATATTTCATAGCCAATCTTCTGTATGCTCTTTTGACAAGCGCTTTATCAGATTGATCTGGAAGACCTAATATTTCGTAATATTTTTTCATTCACAAAACAGGTTTAAACATAAGTATTTTAACCTTGAACTAAACATAAATTAAACGTTATTTCTATATTTGAACCGAATACAATTTATTGATTATGAGCAACAACTTATTGAAAGGAAAACGAGGAATTATTTTTGGAGCCTTAAATGACATGTCTATCGCTTGGAAAGTAGCAGAAAGAGCTCACGAAGAAGGAGCAACTTTTACATTAACTAATGCCCCCATTGCCATGCGTATGGGAGCCATTAATGACTTGGCAGCAAAAACCAATTCAGAAGTAATCCCTGCTGATGCGACATCCGTTGAAGATTTAAAACATTTATTTGAAAAGTCTCAAGAAATCCTTGGAGGGAAAATTGATTTTGTTCTTCACTCCATTGGTATGTCACCAAACGTAAGAAAGAAAAAGCCATATACAGGTCTTAATTATGAATGGTATAAACAAACGTTAGATGTATCCGCCATGTCACTTCACAAAACCTTACAAGTTGCTTATGATATGGATGCCATAAACAACTGGGGTTCCGTATTAGCACTAACCTACATCGCTGCTCAACGAATTTTCCCTGACTACAACGATATGGCAGACGCAAAATCACTGCTTGAATCTATCACTAGAAGTTTTGGATACCATTACGGGACAGCCAAAAAAGTGAGAGTAAACACCATATCTCAATCACCTACCGTAACTACTGCAGGAAGTGGAGTTTCTGGTTTTGATAAATTCATCAGTTTTAGTGAAAATATGAGTCCTTTGGGAAATGCAGGTGCCCTGGATTGTGCTAATTATTGTATTGCCATGTTTAGCGATTTGACTAAATATGTCACTATGCAGAATTTATTCCATGATGGAGGTTTTTCATCCACTGGAGTAACTAATGCAGTAATGGATAGGTTTGAGTGAAATGTTAGAGGAGATCTATCAGGCTTTCCTTTCTTGCAATCAAAACATTACTACTGATACAAGGAAAATCTCCGAAGGTTGTATTTTTTTCGCCCTAAAAGGCCCAAATTTTAACGGAAATAAATTTGCTTCAGATGCCATTAAAAAAGGAGCTGCATACGTAGTTATTGACGAAGAAAATATTGAA
>JAYPLD010000037.1:0-7011 GCA_038129265.1 Crocinitomicaceae bacterium | reverse complement strand
AATAGTGAACATGAAATGGCTGTGATTGAAATGGGTGCTAGTAAACGAGGAGACATAAAGGAATTGGTGGAAATTGCCGACCCCGATTATGGTATAATTACCAATATAGGAAAGGCCCACCTTGAAGGTTTTGGATCTACAGAAACCATTAAAAAAACAAAAATGGAAATGTATGATTACATCTTAAATAAAGATGGTAAAATCATATATAATTTGGATGATTCTATTTTAACAGAAGCAATCAATCAGCCAGAAAATCATTTTGGATATGGACATTCAAATGGTCATGTTAGCGGGAAAGTAATTGACTTCCACCCTACTATTGAGCTAGAAATTAATTACAGAGACCGTAAACAAAATTTAAAAACAGCATTACTTGGTGATTTCAATCTTTACAACATCTTGTGTGCAGCTACTGTCGGATATATATTCCGAATTGAATCTGAATTAATCAACAAATCATTAGAAAGTTATACACCATCTAATCATAGGTCTCAACTCATAAAAACTAAGACTAACACCATAATTGCAGATTGCTACAATGCTAACCCAACAAGTACATTGGCTGCACTTAAAAGCCTATCCTCAATGAATGCCGAAAATAAGATAGCTATTTTGGGAGATATGCTTGAATTGGGTGAGAATGAATACAAGGAACACGAAGATATAGTACAATTTTTGAAGGAAAATAACATAAATGGACTTTTAGTCGGTAGTATATTTTCAAACATAAAATGCAATTTCCCTACCTTTGAAAAAGTAGAGTTTATTTTGACTTATTTAGAGAACATGAGTTATATAAACAGCACCATACTTATTAAAGGATCAAGAGGAATTAAACTTGAGAAAATTATTGAACATCAAATTTTATAAATGAGTCCAGGAGATTTTTTTATCACCTTTTTTGTAGCTGGAATATTCGGTTTAGGTATTTATGTAGGCATCAAACTTTACAGATGGAATATGCAAGATTTTAAGGCCAGAAAAGAACGTAACGAGCGAATAAGATCTCAACAAAAAAATCAAAATAAATAACATGTTTGGAAACCAAAATATGCAAGATATGATGGCAAAACTGCAAGAAATGCAGGGTGCTGTAGAGGATTCAAAAAAAAGATTAGAAAACATCTATGTTAAGGGAGATGCATTTGATGGGAAATTGAGATTCATCATGGACGGCAACCGTCAGCTGAAAGAATTTCATTTAGAGGAAGATATTTTTAAAAACAGCTCGTTGGATGAATTCAAGCAAGAGTTAATGGAAGCTTTCAACAAAGCGATAAAGGATGCTGATCATGTAAATGAAAATGAGATGAAGAGCACAGCCTTTAACATCATACCTGGAATGGGAAACAAATAGCTATAAGCTATCCATCAAAAAAATAGATAAACCAATTATAACACACCCCGTAATAAAACCGAACAAGGGTTGTCTATTAACTTTATATTGCATACTAAGGGGCATCAACACAAAAATGGATATAAAAACCATAATACCACCCACGCCAGACATTAATGCAGCCTCAGTAAATGGCTGGATACCATCCTTAATCAACATATAACAAAAAAGAGCTCCTATGGGTTCAGTTATTCCACTTAACGCAGTGTAAAGAATTGCTTTTTTCTTACTTCCAGTAGCGTGCAGTATGGGTACTGAAATAGACATACCTTCTGGAATATTATGTAAAGCAATAGCTAAAGCTAAAGCCAATCCTGAAAATAAATTGGTATAACACTCCATGAATGTAATGATGCCTTCAGGAAAATTATGAATAGCTAATGAAATGGCAATAAGTACACCAGATCTATATATTTTTCGTTTTGTTGAAATTCCACTACTTATTTTTTCTGAAATTTTATGATCAGGAAAGACTTTTTCAAGAAACAGAGCTAAACCACAACCTATTAAGAAGAATAGTGCAAAATTGATATATGCATTTGAAATAAAAAAAGAAGTATGTTCCCCTTTAAATACATGAATGGAGTCTGGAATGATTTCTACAAATGAAATGTATAACATTACTCCTGCTGCAAAAGACATGGAAAAAGATAACCAACTGGTTTTTTGTGATTTATTAAACAATACAATAAAACTTCCAAAAACAGTGGATAAACCAGCTAATAAAGTAATTGAAAAGGCTATCAAGAATGCTTTATCCATTATAATCTTTTGACTTTTTAAAACTAAACTGGTTAGGACTAACCATTTCTGTTTTGACAGCGTACATGACGATACCAGCAGTATTATTAACCCCAAGTTTTTTCATGATATTTTTACGATGGGTATTTATAGTATGATTACTTAAATAAATGATGGCTGCGATTTGTGAGTTTGTATATCCTTCAGCTATGAATTGAATAATTTGAAGTTCTCTTTCACTTAATTGAACAGCGTTGGGATCAAGAGATTTAAATTGTATTTTTTCTATATCTATTTGCTCATTTCTCATTTGTCTTACTATATCATCACAGAAGAACTTTTCTCCCTTCAACGTAGCCACAAAAGCTTCTTTTATTTCCTGAACAGAACATTCTTTCTTAAGATGACTTTCTACACCAGCCTGTACTGCCTGAACAATGGTATTTGCATTTGTATAAGGAGTGATTGCTAAAATTTTAAGAAGAGCATTATCGTTTTTTAACTTAACTACATTGTCGAGGGAAAAGCCAGTTGACGTGTAATCAATAACTAACAGTGGATTAGATACAGTAGAAATATAGTTTTCTAGTGATGTAGTATCAGCAGCTAAAAAGGTATTACTTTCCGGTATTTGTTCAAATATGTTTTTTAACCCTTGAAGTATAAGTTCTGAGCTATCAGCTATGATGACGTTAGTTGGCAATGTTATCTAGAATCATTATAAATAAGGAGCAAATATATCATTATGTTTTTAAATAAATATTATTGTCTAATAAAGTGAATTAACAAGTTGTGTACAGCAAACAAGAAGTTAAAAAAACAAGAGAATTATTTTACACCAGTTTTGGTAAATACATGGGTAAAAACAAGTCGATTTTCGGAAAACGTATCAAATGGGTCAATTACCCAACACATGTTAAACATATATATGTGAGGTTGTTTTCCGATGGTGAGATGGCTAAAATTTACATAGAACTTCAGCACAAAGATGCTGAAATTAGAGCGCTTTATTTTGAACAATTTAAGCAGCTAAAATCAGCATTTGAAGATTCAGTAGGTTCTTGGACATGGGTTGAAAATTCACTAAATGAACTTAATCTACCCTCTTCTAGAATTGAAAATGAAATCCAAAATGTAAATATTTTCGATAAAAATACTTGGTCTACCATATTTCATTTTTATGAAGAAAACTTAGTTAAATTTGATTCATTTTGGAATGATTTTAAAGATGTATTCAAGCAATTAGATGATTAAAAAAGGGGACATAATTCAGGTATTTGTAAACGATTTTGCATTTGGTGGTAAAGGTATAGCTACTCATAAGATGGATGAAAAATCAATTATCGTATTTATAAACCAAGGTATTCCTGGTCAGCAATTAAATGTGGTGATAAAAAAGAAAAAACCAACCTTTTTAGAAGCTGATATAATTGAAATTATTACTCCATCTAAATTAGAAAATAAAGTTCCTTATCAACGAATTTCTGGTGCTCCATATATTAGTTTGTCTCTAAGTGATCAAAAAACAATGAAAGAACAAGTGTCTTTTGATGTATTTAAACGTATAGGTAAAACCGAACATATTGAGACCTTATATGATGAATGGATTCCTTCACCAAGCCCTCACCATTATAGAAACAAAATGGAATATTCCTTTTCATGTATACAGTATGATTTAGAAAAGGAATTGGTGATTGACGATGCATTTGCACTTGGATTTAAAAGAAAAGGAACTTGGTGGATGGTTGAAAATCTAGATAAAGATAGTGGTATGTTTGATAAAGAGCTAGAAGATTCCTTACATCAAGTAAGATCCTATCTCGAAAAAACGAATCTAAAAGCTTGGCATCCACCCAAAAAAGTAGGCTTTTTTAGGCATTTAGTAGTAAGAAAAAGTTATTTAACAAATCAACTGCTTTTTAATTTAGTGACATCCTCAAACGGTTTAGATCAATTCAACCACTTGAAATTTGGCGAATATCTAGAACAACTATTTAAATCCAGGTTTAGAGGCCTAATTCATACTATTAATGATGATGTTGCCGACAGGGAGAAATTAGACAAAGGAAATAGCAAATTGGTGAAAGGAAATTTAACTATAACAGAGAAAATTAATGATTTAAATTTTGATATCAGTATGCAAAGTTTTTTTCAAACCAATCCTAAATGTGCTGAAAAACTATATGAAAAAGTAATGCAATACATTCGTTTGGAAAAAATACCAAGTGACAGTTTCATATTAGATTTATTTTGTGGAACCGGAACAATCGGACAACTTATCGCAAAAAGCTTTCCTGATGCTAATGTTATTGGGGTTGATATTGTAAAAAGTGCTATTGAAAATGCTGACATTAACGCTACAAAAAACAACATCTCTAACATTACCTTCAAATGTGATGATGTGGGTAAATTTTTACTTAACAACCCAAATTATGAAAACAAAATTCATACGATAGTTATTGATCCTCCAAGAGCAGGTATTTCTCCAAAATCACTGCGTAAAGTAATAAGATTAAATGCCAAAAAAATTGTGTATGTCAGTTGTAACCCATCTACTCAAGCAAGGGATTTAGAGACCTTGTCTTCTATGGGGTATTCTTTAACGAAATTCAGTTTGGTGGATCAGTTTCCGCATACAGCTCATGTGGAAAGCATCATGTTATTTAGCCAAAATCAAGAATAGAAACGATCCATAATAGTTCGAAACAAATTATTACTTTCGGATTCAGAAAGCTGATTTTTCACATCATAAATAATTCTTTTTTTAGATGGTTTACCATTGCTTTTTTTTGCTTGGTTTGCCAAGGTGGTTTTCAATTGATTATAAGGAAGTAAGTTCAGTAATTGCTTTATTAGCTTATCTCCTAAATGTTGTATACTGCTTTTAAAATTAGTTGAAAATAATTCAGCTAATGAGTCATCAACATCTTTCATAAAGGAAATAACTATGTTTTCCGAGTGTATAGCAGAAACTACCAAATGAATTCCTTCTGGATTTTGCAGTCTTCCAATGTACCACCCCTTATTGTTCAATAAGTCAGCTAATTCGTAAGTATTATTTTCTTTTACCTTAAACGCAATTAGACTCATATCAGGAATACCTATAAGTTCTAGGTGAATGTTGCTTTCAATGTATTTTATGATTCTATCAACAGAACTCATGGTGCTTTTTGTTAATTCTAAATACCCATCGTCTCCAATATGATTTAAAGCAGTCCAAGTTGATGCTACTACCCCACCCGGCTTAGTCCCCATGAAAGTAGTTGAAGCGTAAATGCCACCTTGCCAACCTGAATAAACAGAGTATTGAGAAAGCCTATGTTCAGGATTTCTGTATAATAGTACAGAGGATCCTTTGGGAGCATACGCATACTTGTGGAGGTCTACTGATAATGAAGACACTCCTGGAAGATTAAAATTAAATTCTGGAACATCTCTTCCCATTTTTTTTAAATAGGAAAGAAAAAAACCACCAATACAAGCATCTACATGCAACAACAAATTGTGTTTAATAGCCAGTTTTGAAAAATCGCTAATTGGATCAATTACACCATATGGGTAAGCCGGTGCAGACCCCACCAACATGATGGTATTTTCATTAATTTCATTTTCAACGATATTCAAGTCCCATTTTTGGAAATCTACATGTATTATTACTGCTTTGACATCAAGAAAACGAAGCGCTTTTAAAAAAGCAGGATGAGCAGTTGAAGGTAATATTACTTCTGGGTTTTCAATTTCCTTATTTTTTTTTGACCAATCTCTAGCTGATAGTAAAGCCAAAAATATGCTTTCTGTACCGCCACTAGTTAAATTTCCATGTAATCTAGTATCGGGTGATATCAAATTTGCCACTTGGCTAACGATATCATTTTCCATCGCTAATAAGCTTTTAAACAGTTGAGGATCAAAAGCATTTTCATTTAAAAATCTTGAATAAGCCTTAGATATTACCTGAGCATACTCATCGCCAGGATAATATACTGCACCAAATGTTTTTCCTGACTTCCATTGTATATCTTGATTTTTAAAAGAGTCAAAAAAGTCATGTAACTCCTTTTCAGAATACCCTTTTTTTGGAATGACTTTTTTCATTAATACAATAGGTGTTTTTTGGATGCATTTTTCCATCCAGCTCTACTCTCATAATTCACAAAAAATATTTTAAGATCACTCCTACTTTCATAATCCACGAAAAATATTTTTTTGTCTGCTCTAGATTCATAATCTACAAAGAACCATTTCCCATCGTTATTACCGGCTCTAGTCTCATATTTAACCTTATAAACTAACAAGTCAGCTCTAGACTCATAATCCACCACAAAAACCTTTACATCAGCACGAGACTCGTAATTTACAGAATAGATTTTTTGAGCTACATTCTTGTTTAAAATCGTTATCAAAAATGACATTAATAAGAGTTTATTCATTTTCGTATTATTTCTATAAATTTAAAAGAAATTACCCAATATGTGTTTTCATATTAGCACTAAGGCATCCACTCAGTCAAGAAATAGAAAAACATCTAACGAATTAGTAGATTACTATCATGTTTCAGGATTTGATCATCCTAAAATAGGTGTATTATATAATGAGGAGATAATATCTTCACATTGGGGCTTAATTCCACACTGGGTAAAAAATGAACAACAAGCTTTACTGATTAGAGATAAAACTTTAAATGCTCGAATAGAGACATTAGAAACTAAACCTTCATTTAAAGACGTGAGCTTTAAAAGAGGAATTTTATTTGTGGATGGATTTTTTGAGTTTAAACATGAAAAAAGTAGAAAAATACCTCATTACATATTTAACAACAATTCAATTGGGATTGGAACCATCTTAAGTGAATGGATTAATCCCAATACGGG
>JAYPLD010000036.1:3637-22012 GCA_038129265.1 Crocinitomicaceae bacterium | reverse complement strand
ATTGCAGGGGCTACTGGATTTGTTGGACGTTGGTTTATAGAACGATATAAATCTAAATATGACATCATTGCGCTTTCAAGAAGAAAAGTTGAAGGTGAAGACATCGATGTTCAGTGGCGCGAAGTTGATTTATTTTCTATTTCTAGTAGTATTGAAGCATTAAAAGGTGTTGATTATGCAGTATATTTAGTACACTCCATGCAGCCTTCAACTAGATTAAATCAAGCTAGTTTTGAGGATACTGATCTACTATTAGCAGATAATTTTTCAAGGGCAGCGAGTGTTTGTGAGGTGAAACAAATTATTTACTTAGGAGGAATTCTTCCAAAAGATGATAAACGTTTATCAAAACACCTTAAATCAAGATACGAAGTAGAGCAAGTTTTAGGCTCAAGAAATACACCTTTAACTACCATTAGGGCCGGAATTATTATCGGACCAGGTGGTTCTTCTTTTAAAATTATTAAAAAACTAGTTCACAATTTACCCGTAATGGCTTGCCCAAAATGGACGTTATCAAAAAACCAACCCGCAGATTTAGAATTAGCCCTAAATGCCATTGATGAAGTGATCGGTAACCATTCGTTTTTTCATCAATTCATTGAAATAGGAGGTGATGAGGTGGTTACATACATGGAGATTTTAAAAAAAACAGCAGATGTTATGGGGAAAAAGAGATGGATTTTCTCAGTTCCTTTTTTTTCATTAGGTATGTCTAAGCTTTGGGTGGGATTATTTAGTGGTTCAAGTACTGATTTTGTTTCTCCTTTAATTGAAAGTCTAAAGCACGAAATGACGTTAAATCCAGATCATAGATTAAATCAGAAAAACAGCATTTCAATTAAAAATAGCATTAAAAAGGCATTACATGAGGAACAAACAATACCTGTATTGCCTCCTTTTTCATTAAGTCAATCTAAACCAAAAAACACCGTTAGAAGTGTTCAACGAATTTCAAATCCAGCTAAAAAATCGGCTTCCTGGGTAGCCCAGCGATATCCAATTTGGTTAAGTACAACTTTTCAACGTTTAATCAAGGTTGAGAATCAAGAAAATATACTAAGGTTTAACCTTTTTGGTGTTTGTCTTTTGCAGTTGGAATATGTTTATGAAAGAAGCGATATAAATAGACAGTTGTTTTATATTACCGGAGGTTTTCTTACCAAAAGAAAAGATTTGGGATGGCTTGAATTTAGGTCTATTTTAGGGGGAGCTTACATTATTACAGCAATACATGAATTTGTGCCAAGATTACCGTGGTTTATATATCGCTTTACACAAGCCAAATCACATTCAATTGTGATGAAAAGATTTGAAAATTATATTTCTAAAATGCATGAGTAAGAATATCAATTCACAAATTGAGCACTTAACAGATAGTCATAACTGGATATTGAAAGATGGAAGATTATGTAAGCAATTTAAGTTTAAAAATTTTGAATCTGCGATGAACTTCGTGAATGAATTATCACCTAAAATTATTGAATCAGATCACCACCCCATAATGATCATCAACTTTAATTCTTTAGGGATAGAGTTATTTTCATTTGATGAAAATCGAATAACCAAAAAAGACATTGCAATGGCAAGTTATATAGATGCCAAGTTTAAAAAATCATAACCTATGAGTAAGAACATTTTAGTATTATTTTTATTCATCGCATCTACTTCTGTAATGGGTCAAACAAAAAACAAAAAAATAATAATTATGGATAAGACAAATTATAATAAACTTACAAAAGAAGAAGAACATATTATTTTACACAAAGGAACTGAATATCCATTTACAGGAAAATATAACAATCATTACGAAGAAGGTACATACTTATGCAAGCAATGTAACGCCCCTCTGTATATTTCTAAGGATAAATTTAAATCTAGTTGTGGCTGGCCGAGTTTTGATGACGAAATAAAAGGAGCAGTAAAAAAGGTAAGAGACGCTGACGGAAGGCGTACCGAAATCATTTGTAATAATTGTAATGGCCATCTCGGACATGTTTTTTATGGTGAAGGATTTACTGAAAAAAATACTAGACATTGTGTGAATTCGATGTCGTTGATTTTCATTTCTAAAAGTGAAAACTAAACCAATGAACCACTATCAAGTTAATTTTTTTAAAAGGATTTTAACGATCTCGTTTTTATTTCTATTTCTATGTTCTCCTGCGCAAGAAATGAGCTTACTGTTTTTGGGTGATATCATGGGGCATGGTCCTCAAATTAAATCTGCCTGGAATGATTCGTTAAAAAAATATGATTACAATGAGGTTTTTAAACCCGTAGGAGATATTATATCTTCTGTTGATTTTGCGGTTGCAAATCTCGAAGTCACCTTGGCAGGCCCACCCTTTGATGGCTATCCTCAATTTAGTTCACCAGACGAGTTAGCAGAAGCATGTAAAAATAATGGTATAGACGTACTCGTTACTGCGAATAACCATTCATGCGACAGAGGGAGTGAGGGAATTCAGCGTACCAATCAGGTTTTAGATAGCTTAGGCATACTTCACACAGGAACATTTTCAAATCAAAAAAATAGAGATAGCCTAAACCTTCTTGTGTTAGAAAAAGAAGGTATACGAGTAGGGTTATTGAACTACACCTATGGTACAAATGGAATTCCTTTTCACGCTCCAACCTATGTTAACTTACTGGACTCTAGCTTAATTTTGAAAGACCTTAAGTTCGCAAGAACTAAGAATTTAGATAAATTAATTGTCTTTGTACATTGGGGAGCAGAGTATCAAGATCAGCCCAATCAATATCAACAGATTTTTAACCAGTTTTTTAAAAGCCACGGAGTAGATATCGTCATTGGATCACATCCTCATGTGGTACAACCAATGCATTACATAAAAGATAAGGATGAAGAATTTTTAACCGTTTATTCTCTGGGAAACTTCGTTTCTAATCAACGTGATTTTAGAAAGGATGGAGGAGCAATGTTTAGATGTAGCATTGTGAAAAAAGATAAATCAACTATACACGATAAAGAATATATATTAACATGGGTAAATAAGTTTTATGCACATAAAAAATGGCATTACGAAGTGTTGCCCTGCTCCCATAAAATGTATAGTAAAGAATACTTTTCTAAAAACGAAGACTACGCTAAAATGTTAGCCTATTCTGACCATGCGAAAAATTTGTTTGCAGATAACAATATTAATATTCAAGAAGGATTTCCATATCCCAAGATTCATTTACAAAAACATGAGCCCCAAGAGTTGAGTCATTACAAAACCAAAAAATGGATAAAAAAATTGAATCTTTTTAAGCATCGAAAAAAGAAAAAAAAAGATGCTAAGTAAGTTAAAGCTTCCTATCGTTTACCTCTCGTCAGTTGGATATGTATATGTAGGTTTCCTCCATTTTTTTCAGCCAGACTTCTTCCTAAAAATTATGCCCCCCTATCTGCCATCTCATCTTGAATTAGTGTTATTAAGTGGGGCAATTGAAATAGCATTAGGGGTCGGTTTATTATTTAAAAGGATTAGAAAATATGTGGGTTGGGGCTTAATTTTATTATTAATCGCTGTATATCCTGCAAATATTTACTTGGCATTTAATGAAGTTCCGCAACAGGCAATTGGAATATCCTCATTTATGGCATCATGGGTAAGACTACCCATTCAGTTTTTACTAATTGGATTAGCATATTGGTTTACAAAGCCTTAAATTTCGGTTTCATCAATTTGGGGGATTATTTCACCAGCTTTGAAACACAGATAAAACATATAAAGATGAAGAGCAGAAATCATGTTTTTTTCATTTTACTTTTTTTTGTTAAGTTGAACTACTTTCTGCCTCAGTCTCCTTATGTTGTCATCTTAGGAACAACTCAAGACGCTGGTTCACCACAAATAGGATGTACAAAAAAGTGTTGTTCTGATTTATTTAAAAATCCTGACCTTTCTAGAAATGTAGTTTCTTTAGGAATCGTTGATTCTAAAGTCAATAAATTTTGGATGATTGAGTCTACTCCTGATTTTATAAGACAATCTAAGCTGTTAAGAGATATTAGCGGATTCAGTCATGGTGAGTTGCCTGATGGCATATTTATAACACATGCTCACATAGGCCACTACACAGGTTTAATGTATTTAGGAAGAGAATCTGTTTCATCCGAAAAGATTCCTGTGTATACCATGTCTAGAATGAAAGGATTTCTAATGCAAAATGGCCCGTGGAATCAGCTTATTAATCTTAACAACATCTCTGTTATAAATATGGATCCTGATCAATCCGTACAATTAAGTAATGATATACAAATCATTCCTTTTTTAGTTCCTCATAGGGATGAATTTTCTGAAACAGTTGGCTTTAAAATAAAGGGGCCAAATAAATCAATTTTATTTATTCCAGATATTGACAAGTGGGGAAAATGGAATAAAGACTTAGCTCTTGAGCTTAAAACAGTTGATGCCGCTTTTATTGATGGTACTTTTTATGATTCGGAAGAAATTAACCATCGAAATATGGATGAAATACCACATCCGTTTGTGGTAGAAACTATGGAGCTATTTCGTGAAGAAGATGAAAAAACAAAGTCAAAATTACATTTTACACATCTTAATCACACCAATCCATTATTAGACACCACATCAAAACAATACAGGGAGGTTATTTTAAATGGTTTTTCTGTTTCCAATTTTAAACAAATTGTGAATTTGTAGGGTTGGCTGTTTGTTTTGAAATAGAATGGTTAAATTGCTAGTCTATATAATTGAAAAAAGCTATATACATATTATGTTTTTTCTGTTTAGTTTATCACTCAACAACCTCTCAGGTTCCCCTATACTATCAGGGAATTGACTTTACCCTGGTTGGAGATAATTTAAAAAGCGAATTAGCCAGTTTAATCAGTACATCACATCATACAGACTTTGAATACACATCTAGTTCAGCAACTGATACTTGGGACATCATTAAATCTTCAGACACGTATTTAATAGATAGTACAAAAGTTTATTTGGTATATGGATATGATGATTTTGATCAAGCATTTCAAAATGATATTTCACGGGACAAATCTCTTTCTTGTCATGGCAGTCCGTGTGATGGTCTGTGGAATAGAGAACATGTTTATCCAAAATCCCTAGCTAACCCTTCCTTAAGTACCTCTTTTCCAGGGCCTGGTACAGATGTACATAATTTAAGATCATGCGATTATGTAACCAATACATTTCGTGGTAATAGAAAATTTGGACCAGGAAACGGTATAGCAGGAGTTACTAACGATGGTTATTGGTATCCAGGCGATGAATGGAAAGGAGATATCGCTAGAATGATGATGTATATGTATCTTAGGTATCCAAACCAATGCCCAGCTACAGATGTTGGGGCGGGACTATCTTCTTTTTCACCTCAGGGAGATTTGCCAGATATTTTTTTAATGTGGAATGCTGAAGATCCAGTTTCTCCATTTGAGATTAATCGTAACAATATAATTGCCTCATATCAGGGTAATAGAAATCCCTTTATAGATAATCCATTTTTGGCAACAGCCATTTGGAATGGCCCTATAGCTGACAATCCCTGGGGGCCTCTGAACACGGATTTTGACCTCATCAAAAAATATAATATTACAGTTACGCAGGAAAGAACGTTGTTTATAAATAGTGGTCAAAAATTGGATTTAACATTATACGATGTTAACGGTAGAATGATTCTGAAAACTCATTCTAACGAGATCTTATTAAATGCGATCGTTACCGGTATCTATTTTTTGAAAATTGAGAATGATCAGGTAGAGAAATTAGTTATATTCTAAACTAATCTTCTTTTTGATTGTCAAATTTCTCTTCGTTTTCTCTCATCTCTTCAGCCATCTTTTTAAAAGCTTGATGTTCCGCTTTTTTTCTTGCCTTTACAGCTCTTACGGCTTTATTTACCATTACATCTCTTTCTTCGTAATCTTCAATTTTACCAGGCTTTTCAATTCTCATTTCTTGGCTGATTCCTAATTCATCAAGGATGTCATCTGTGAAATTTATTTTACCTAGTCCATAATAGATTTTTATAAGGTCCTTGTGTTTATTCATGATTAGAATATCCTGAATAGTAATGTGTTTAATGCTATTATATCCAAAACCAAGTCTTGACTTTTTAGTTAACTTTCTCAGATTAACGCTGTACGTACTATTTTCAAAATCTAAAATGTCCATTTTTATGTTTTTGATTTCATTTTTACAATGATAGATTGACCAAATATACATATACCAGAATTAAAAATGACCAAGGATAGGGTGCCCAACCAAAAATAGGTCTCCTTATTCATTTTCTTTATGAGCGCTTCCCCAAAAACACAAAGCCCAGTAGCTATGAGCATTAAACCTATTATTGAAAGTAGAATCCATTTAGTTTTCATAGTAAAATGACCTTAAATTGAAGTTATGCTAAAATAATTGTTAATATAGAATAGAACTATGGTTAGCTATAAAATGTAGATATTGTATATTTAACACTAACAAAATAAATTATTTATAATTATGGGGGGGGACAAAATTTATGTGTTTGATACCACACTAAGAGACGGTGAACAAGTTCCAGGTTGTCAGTTAAATACAAAAGAAAAGGTTGAAATTGCTCTTGATTTAGAAGAGTTGGGAGTAGACATTATTGAAGCAGGGTTTCCTGTTTCAAGCCCTGGAGATTTCAACTCCGTGGCAGAAATTTCTAAAAATGTAAAATCTTCCATTATTTGCGGATTAAGCAGGGCCATCGTAATGGATATCGATACCGCAGCAATGGCCTTAAGAGATGCAAAAAGAAAACGGCTTCATACGGGGATTGGTGTTTCGGATATTCATATTAAACATAAATTTAAATCCACAAGAGAAAAAATTCTAGCCCAAGCTATTTCTGCTGTAAAATATGCAAGGAAATATTTTGATGATATTGAATTTTATGCAGAAGATGCTGGTCGAGCCGATCAAGATTTTCTTGCTAAAATGGTTGAATCAGTAATCGATGCAGGTGCAACGGTAGTTAATATTCCAGACACTACTGGGTATACTCTTCCTGGAGATTATGGAAGTAAAATAGCGTTTTTATCTAATCACGTACCCAACATCGATAAGGCCATTATATCTGTACATTGCCATAATGATTTAGGATTAGCCACTGCCAATACACTAGCTGGAATTCAAAATGGAGCCAGGCAAGTAGAAGTAACCATTAATGGAATTGGAGAAAGAGCCGGTAATAGCTCCCTCGAAGAGATAGTAATGATATTAAAATCCCACCCCTATTTAGGTTTTAAAACACAAATTGATTCGAAGAAAATTTTGAAATTGAGCAAAAAAATAAGTAGAATGATGAACATGCCTGTTCAACGGAATAAAGCTATTGTAGGGGGGAATGCATTCTCTCATTCATCAGGAATTCATCAGGACGGGTTTTTAAAACACAGAGAAAACTATGAAATAATTAATCCAAATGATTTAGGTATAGATAAATCTTCTATTGATTTAACAGCTAGAAGTGGTAGAGCAGCACTTAAGCACAGATTGCAATTATTGGGGTTTGAGCCTTCAAAACTAGAAATGGAAACCATTTACACGGAATTCTTAAACTTGGCAGATGAAAAAAAACTATTACATGATGAAGATTTATATACCTTAATGAAAAAGTAAAATGCAATCACGTAAAACATTATTTGATAAAGTTTGGGATAATCATGTAGTTCAAACCGTAAAAGATGGTCCATCTGTATTATTTATCGATCGTCATTTAGTACATGAAGTAACTAGTCCAGTTGCATTTCAAGGGCTAGAAAATAGAGGTATTCCTGTCCTTTTTCCCTCTAAAACATTTGCCACAGCTGATCATAACACTCCAACCCGGAATCAGCATCTTCCTGTACAAGATCCTTCTTCGTCTCATCAACTCAAAACCTTAGAAAAAAACACCAAATCGCATGGAATTTCATATTGGGGGTTAGGACACGAGAAAAATGGTATTGTACACATTATTGGCCCTGAGACCGGAATCACCCTTCCTGGGACAACCATTGTGTGTGGTGATTCACATACATCAACACATGGTGCATTTGGATCTATTGCTTTTGGCATTGGCACTTCAGAGGTTGAAATGGTATTAGCTACGCAATGTTTAATGCAAGTGAAGCCTAAGACGATGAGAATTACCATAAATGGAAAATTATCTCACGGTGTTTCACCAAAAGATGTAGCTCTTTACATGATTTCAAAATTAAGTACTTCTGGTGCAACTGGGTATTTTGTAGAATATTCTGGGGATGTGTTTTCAGCCATGTCTATAGAAGGAAGAATGACAGTATGCAACATGAGCATTGAGATGGGTGCAAGAGGAGGTATGATTGCACCGGATGAAAAAACATTTACGTATTTAAAAAATAGGGAGTTTGCTCCCAAAGATCAAGATTGGGATATAGCAGTCAAATATTGGAAGGAACTTTTTTCTGAAAAAGATGCTCAATTTGATAGCGAGTTTGAATTTAACGGAGAAGAAATTCAACCTATGATCACGTATGGCACTAACCCAGGGATGGGAATGGCCATTAATCATGAAATACCAAAAAACACCAATGCTAAAGCGTTAAATTATATGGGTTTTGATAGCAGCGAAAAATTAATTGGTAAGAAAATAGACTATGTGTTTTTAGGAAGTTGTACTAACGGAAGATTAGAAGATTTTCAAGCCTTTGCTCGTGTAGTAAAAGGAAGAAAAAAATCACCTGACGTAACAGCCTGGCTAGTGCCAGGTTCCCATCAGGTAATTAAACAGCTTGAAGTGACAGGAGTGACCCAAATCCTACTTGATGCAGGATTTGAGATTAGAGAACCTGGGTGTTCAGCATGCTTGGCTATGAATGAGGATAAAATACCAAATGGAAAATATGCTGTAAGTACATCTAATAGAAATTTCGAGGGCAGACAAGGTCCAGGCTCTAGAACCATATTAGCTAGTCCGTATGTTGCAGCTGCAGCCGCTATAAACGGATCTATAACCGATCCAAGAAAATATTTAAATTAGAATTATGGGTTATGAACCTTTTAACATATTAAAAACTACAGCAGTTCCATTACCGATTGAAAACGTTGATACAGATCAAATCATTCCGGCACGTTTTTTAAAAGCTACAGAAAGAAAAGGGTTTGGAGAAAATTTGTTTAGAGATTGGAGATATAGAAATGATAATACGATCATTACTGATTTTGTACTCAATAATCCGATTTACAAAGGAAAAATTCTTTGTGCAGGTAAAAATTTCGGTTCTGGTTCTTCTAGAGAACATGCCGCATGGGCCATTTATGATTACGGGTTTAGGTGTGTAATTTCAAGTTTTTTTGCAGATATATTTAAAAACAATTGCTTGAATATTGGAGTGCTTCCATTGAAAGTTACGGAAGAAAATTTATCTCAAATTTTTGATTTAATTTATGCAAATCCAAGTGCTGATTTTGAGATAAACTTAGATACACAGTCCTTAACAATTCCAGAAATAAATAAAGAAATCACATTCGAAATAGATGCGTATAAAAAAAATAATTTAATGAATGGTTTTGATGACATTGATTATTTAATCAGTATTAAAGATGAGATTGTATCTTTTTCAAATAAAATGAAATTTTAAATTATTCAAATGGATCTACACGTAGCACTACTACCTGGAGACGGCATTGGTCCCGAAGTTATTTCACAAGCTGTAAAAGTATGTAATTCAATTGCTAAAAAATTTAACCACAATATAGTGTGGGAAGAAGGGTTAATTGGAGCTGTAGCTATAGATAAAGTTGGCGATCCGTTTCCGTCCAAGACGTTAGAAATTTGTAAAAAGGCAGATGCTATTTTATTTGGAGCTATTGGAGATCCGAAGTATGATAATGACCCAACAGCTAAAGTTCGTCCAGAACAAGGTTTACTTAAAATGAGAAAGGAATTATCTCTTTTTGCGAATGTAAGACCTACTTTTACTTTTCCATCTTTAGTTGATAAATCACCTTTAAAAAAAGAAATTATTTCTGGAACTGATTTTGTTTTTTTGAGAGAATTAACTGGAGGTATTTATTTTGGAAAAAGAGGAAGATCAGAAGATCAAAATTGGGCATTTGATACTTGTGAATATGAAAGAAATGAAGTTCAAAGACTAGTTAAAAAAGGATTTGAAATGGCTATGAATCGCAGCAAAAAACTGTGTTGTGTAGATAAAGCTAATGTATTAGAAACTTCTAGGTTGTGGCGTGAAACGGTTCAACAAATGGAAAAAGACTTTCCTGAAGTTGAAGTTTCTTACGAGTTCGTTGATGCGGTTGCAATGAGATTAATACAGTGGCCAAAACAATATGACGTATTAATCACATCCAATTTATTCGGAGACATACTAACTGACGAGGCATCTGTAATTACAGGTTCTATGGGTTTAATGCCATCTGCTTCTTTAGGCGATTCGACAAGTTTATTTGAACCTATACACGGTTCATATCCTGAAGTTGCTGGAAAAAATATAGCGAACCCTCTAGCGACAATTTTGTCTGCAGCCATGATGTTTAAGGATGGTTTTGGATTAGAAAAAGAATCGTCACTCATTAAAAAAATAGTAGAAAATTCCCTAGACCAAAAAGTAGTTACTCAAGATTTAGCAGAAACGAACAGTTATTCAACAAGTGAAGTGGGGGATTGGATTTCAAATGAAATAATGAAATATTAAAACTATATTTATTAATATTACCGCCTATTAATCATACTATATTACCATGTTAAGTCATATGTACAAATTCGCCTTTTTAATTGCTGTCGCATTTTGTTTTAATTCATGTAAGGTTGTTTTTACAAGCGGTCTTAGAGCAAATATTGAAAGACAAAAGCTAGATATGGACAAAATTCAATATTATAATTCTAAAACAATTAACCTAAAAAGAGTAGTGTCTGAAAAAGAAACAGATGTTATTGAGGGTAAAGTGACCATAATGAGCGGTCAAATGATTGAGGAAATAGAGATCAAGAAAAATACACCAGGTGTTTTAGTTAAAAAGCTTCCAGGTGAAGTCCATATTAAATTTGAACCAGGCGATATGGATGATAATTACTTAATATTCAAAAAAGCCGCTGATCAAATCTATTATTTTGAAGCAACAAGTTGGAAGAAAAAAGATCTAATTACAGATGAAACAGGTCAAACAGTCCTCAGCTCATACAAGGGAAGGGTAAATTATCATGGTCATCTTTACAGAACAAACAGCATGTTATCAAAACCTCAACTGATGATTAAAAAGAAAAGCTCCAGAAATACTGATTATAATAAAAGAAGAGCTAAAGGAGTTAAGGTCAGCTAAATTGATTTTTTTCAATAATTTTCTTCATGCAGTTTATTCCGTCAATTGCGGCAGAAACAATGCCACCAGCATAACCTGCTCCTTCTCCACAGGGATATAGACCTCTGATTTGAGTGCTTTCATAACTTATTTTATCTCTAGGAATTTTAACAGGCGAAGAGGTTCTAGATTCTGGAGCGTGTAACACGGCATCATTAGTTAGAAAACCAGGCATTTTTTGATTGAAAATAGTAAACGCTTTTTTAAATCGGGTTATCATAAATGATGGAAATATCTCATGAAATAAAACACTTTTTATTCCAGGAATATAAGAGCTTCTAGGAAAATCTTTAGATTTTAAATCTCTCATAAAATCAGATAAGCGTTGAGCAGGAATTTGTTGACTTTTACCGGCTAATTCCCAACATTTTTTTTCAATTTTTTGTTGGAAATTCAGCCCTACGAAGGGGTCTTTTTCTAGACTATCATTTAGTTTTTCTGGATCAATAGTCATCACTATTCCAGCATTAGCGTACGGGTTATTTCTCTTTGATGGAGACCATCCATTGGTTACCACTTCACCTGGTGAAGTAGCACATGGTGCAATAATTCCTCCAGGACACATGCAAAATGAATAAATACCTACATCATCAACTTGTGCTACAATAGAATATGAAGCGGGTGGTAAGTAATCGTCACTTTTTCTTCCCCAATATTGAATTTTATCAATAAGTTCCTGTTTGTGTTCAACTCTGACACCAAGTGCAAATGGTTTAGCTTCTAGTTTTATTTGATGATTATCCAAAAGATAAAGTACATCTCTTGCAGAGTGTCCCGTGGCTAAAATCAGATTAGAGGTATATAATTTATCATTTTCATTTACAATAACCCCTTCAATTTCCCCATTATGTATTATTAAATCTGTCATTTTAGCATTAAAATGAATTTCCCCACCTTGCATTATTATTTCTTCCCTCATTTTTTCAATGATTTTTGGAAGTTTATTGGTGCCAATATGGGGATGAGTATCTATTAAAATATCTTCATCTGCTCCAAAGTGAACAAACCAATTAAGCACGGTATGAACATCGCCTCTTTTTTTTGATCTAGTGTAGAGTTTTCCGTCAGAATAAGTACCAGCTCCACCTTCTCCAAAACAATAATTTGATTCTGGATTTACAATGCCTTTTTTGTTTAGTTCAGCCAGATCCCTCCTTCTGTTTCTTACTTTTTTTCCTCTTTCAATGATGACGGGTTTAACTCCCTTACTAATGGCGTAAAGTGCTGCAAATAGACCTGCTGGACCTGCTCCAATAATAGTAACGGTTTTTTTGGAGTTCGTTTTTAAACTTTTATACTTGGCTGTTTGCAATGGAATAGCTTCGTTGATGTAGATATCAACTGTACATTGAAGTTTGATGTTTCTTGCTCTAGCATCAATAGACCTTTTTATAAATCTATATTCAAAAGGTTCATCCGTTTGGGTGCTCTCCACTATTTTTTTCCGAATTAAGGATTCATTGTGAATGTCCTCCGGATTTAACCTTAATTGAATTCTATTAATCATTTTTTGAAATCAAACGGATATTTATTCGTGTAAGAATTTAATGATTTTAGAATGATAATCATCTGTTGCTTTAATGAAATAGAGCCCTGTATTTAAACTAGAAATATCGAAATGAATTTGTTTCGTAAATAAGTCTGCATAAACTTTCTTAGAGCGAATGCTTTTATGTAGTGCGTCTAACACTTCAACTTCAATTTGCCCTATAAACCCGTTAAGTTCTACGTTTATTTTTGAAGTAGCTGGATTAGGGAAACAGTTTAAAGAAGAATGAGTATGATTTAGTTCATTTGACAGTCCATATCCAACCGTAAAATAATGTGTAATTTGATCTCCAAAGTCTGAGTCAAAACCTGCTAAAGGTGCTCCGCTTGGCTTTCTTATTTGAAAATATCCTGCTCCATCATTATTAGCAAAGAAGTTTAATCCATCGTGATCGGTATCTATTAGTTCAATTTTGTAGCAGCCAGGATCTAACGTTAATGTATCTTTATATAGGGTGTTATTTTGAAAACTTATTCTAGAAAAGACTTCATTTCCATCCACATCGGTTACAAAAAGTCTTGTTTCGTATCCCGCTCCGTTAGTTCTAGTCCACAATGAAATCTCATTTGGATATACTGGTGGCGCCTCAAAAGTAGTGGTGTAATAATTATTTTTTTCATATTCATCCGTAGTTCCGTTAACTTGTGTAATGGCTACATGGAATTTTTTACAAAATTGAGCGTGATCCCAAAAAGATTGGTCAGGGATAGGTAGTATCACATTCACAGACTCATCAAATGACAAACTACCATTCCAAGTATATTGCTCATGTGGCCCACCACAAATCCAATACTCGATGGTTGCGTTTTCTAAGGTTTGTTCCCCAGTATTTTTAAGTAAAATCTCAGGCTGATCGCACATGGGATTAAATCTGTTATGATACTCCCATTTGTTGGGTTTGATGACATCTTCTATACTAGCATCGTTTTGAAAGTTATGTGCCCCATAGGAAATAAGCTGCACAGTAAGTCGATAATTCCCTTCCATTCCTCCAGAAGTAACTTGCATACCATAATCAATATTTACGGTATCACCCGGATTTACTAAATCAGTTATTTCGTGATCGTAGGTAGTTCCAAAGGTACCTGGACACCATCCAGCTCGATCGTAAATCCATGTTCCTCCTTGTGCAATAACAGGGTTATTAGCACATTCTTTCCAATTTAACCATTCAAATTCTTTCACTCCGTTAATTTTGACATGATGTAACTTTGGACAGAATTCTGCGCAGTTTTGGAACCCCCCGAACCAATGTCCAGTGGTTCTGGTTTTAATTTTATAATCACTAGCGTTCGGGTTTAATGGGATATCTACAGGTGGAAGAGAAATATCATTAGCAATATTGGCATGGCCATAGTCTCCTCGCCAAATGGTTTCTACATCGATTACATCCCTAGGGGGAACTCCTTTTATCATAACAAATTTTAAATCAATTAATTCCTGTTGGTTACCAGCTCTTATTTCTAAGGTGTCTACAAAAAGAGGTGAATAATCGGTAACATCATATACCCATCGAAATCCCTGAGGACCCAAATCCAGTCCTATCCCATAGGGGGTAACGTAATTTTGTAGCTGGTGAATTTCTTCTTTATATTGATTAGTTAATTCAACATCACTACCAAAATCAGTTGAATCAACCACCATCCCTAGACTATTATACTCATAGCCCCAACCACTCTCATAACCGTAAATGGTATCTAATAATGTTTTTGAAATCCCAGCTACGTTCATATCAACGTATGGCTGTGTTTTAACAATGGATAAAGAAGGGCCGTAAACCGTGTCAAAATAAAGTGAAGAGTCAAGTGACGAAATGTAATTGCCTTGGTAAAGTCGAGTAACAGGTCTAACTGATGTAGAAATAACATTAAATGGAAGAAGTTGAGGATCTGTTGTTTCCAACTCAGGTTGTCCAAGCAAGCTGCCATGATATTGATGAGGTCCATAATCTAAGCAGGTGTGATTCTGAACGTCATTGAAATTATAGGCTACTTTAAGATATGTATAATTGGGATGACCTGGAGTAATACTTCTATTCATCCAATTTTTAATCGTCTGTTGATCTAAGGCTTTATTCCAAATTCTAAATTCATCTATTTTACCATCGTAGACACCGTTAAAACCCGAACTAGCCGTACCCCCAATCCTAAAAGATGAAATACCAGTCATCAATCGTGTTTTTCCAGTTCCAGACATAAATACTTCTCCGTTCAGATAAGCTATCATTTCACCAGATTGAACATCTTTGGTAAATGCCCAATGATTCCACTTCCCTGCAAAATCATTTAAATTGGCGGTTTGATTTACTCTATCATAAGATCCTGTGCCGTTATTTCCAGCATCCCAGTACACATTGCTGTTGCTCCAGGGTAAGTGACAGTTAACAACCCGATATCCATTTTGATCTCTACCTTCAAATACATAGCTGTTAAATGGCATTTTATTTTCATCACCATAACACCAAAAGCTTATGGTTATGGCACTGTCAATATCGTTAAAAACGTTGGTAGGTACATCAATAATATCATCGTCATTAAAATCATAATGACCATTATGCGATTGAATAAGGCCTATTTGTGTTCCTACAGTATCCGCATAAAGAACGGAAGAAGATAAGGATGAAGTCTCATAGGTAATGTCAATAATTATATTGTCATTAGCGTTCCAATTTATGGGATTTATAAGGTGGAATACCTGTGTGCCAATATATGTTTGATGGGTGTTTTTTTCATAGACGGTACTGAAATTTAAATTGTCAAAAACACTGTCACTAAGCATATTTAAATTCGTTGTTTTTGCTTTTATATGTATGCGTTTAAGATGAATTCCTGAAGCCGTGAAATCCAATGAAAATTTACTAAGCTGTCCTGGAGATATTCCTTGATTTAATAATTCATTTGCTAGAATTAAGAATTGAGCTCTACCTGTTTTTTCTTGACCATTTAAAAAGGCATTGGATATAATTGATCCAGCTCCTAAAACACAACTGTCCTCGTTTGATGAACTTGTGATGTTTGTCGAGTAATCATAATGTTGATAAACATCATATTTGGGTTCATTTAAATAGGATATCGTATTTGGCGTAGAATTACCTAAATAGTAAAATGGGGTATTGATATTTTTGTGTTTGAAAAGATTAGTAAACGTAGTGTAATCCCACTCTCCACATGGATAATTATCTTGTGTTGTGGCAGCGTCACATTTTAACGTGTAGTACATTAAAATCTTGTGGTATTGATTAGTGTCTTCTGGAAAAACATACCACCCTCTTCTTTTTGTAATATCAGCAAATGATAAGGTTTGAACCGTTATGGTATCTTCAGAATTTTGGCTAAGAATATGTATTGGAAAAATTAAGTATAGAGCAATAATAAAAACAGTGTTTTTCATGGTTTTATCGACCTTTAATTAAATGATTGTTGTTCATTGTTCTTTTTTCACTTGGATTTCAGTGAACAAACATTTTTTAAATTTAAAGAAAAAAAGATGAAAAGTTCATGCTCGTGCAGCTGTGATAATTGTAAAAAAGGAAAATGCAATCAGTGTACATGTAAGTCTTGTACATGTGAAGGTTGCGATTGTTAATTAACATTCCTTTAACAGTGTAAATTTTGTTTTTGTTTAGCTTTTTACTAAATTAGTTGAACAAAATAATTATTATGCAAACTTTAACCTCTGTTAAACCCCCTTACGTTTCCAGTAAATCATACCTTATAAATGGGAAAATCAGCGATTGGAATGGTCCGATGGCTAACGTATATTCCAATATTCATCTAGAAAAATCAGCGGATGGAAAAGTAGAACCTACTTTGATTGGTTCAGTTCCTGATATGCAATCTGAAATAGCTGTCGAGGCATTGAATGCAGCTGTTAAAGCATTTGCTAGAGGCCAAGGATTATGGCCCACCATGAAGGTGAAAGACAGAATGGCTTGCGTAGAAAAGTTTGCTGATCAAATGAAAGAAAAAAGAGACGAGATTATTGAGTTATTAATGTGGGAAATAGGTAAAAACAAGCCTGATGCAACCAAAGAATTTGATCGTACGGTAGAATATATTTACGATACCATAAACGCTTACAAAATGCTGGACCGAAAGAGCGCTAAGTTTGATAAGGAAGGTGGTATTTATGCTCATATTAGAAGGGGTCCCCTTGGTGTTGTTTTGTGTTTGGGACCATATAATTATCCCCTGAACGAAACGTTTTGTTTATTAATCCCAGCCTTAATCATGGGAAATACTGCCATATTTAAGCCCGCTAAGTTGGGCGTTCTGCTTATTACCCCATTATTAGAAGCATTTAAAAATTGCTTTCCACCAGGAGTAGTTAATGTATTATTTGGTAGAGGCAGGAATATAGCTACCCCTATTATGAGATCGGGTAATGTTGATGTATTGGCTTTGATTGGTCACAGTTCATCTGCAGTTGCACTCCAAGACGAGCATCCACATAAAAACAGATTACGACTTATACTTGGTCTTGAAGCTAAAAATCCAGCTATTATTCTTCCAGATGCAGATCTTGACCATGCGGTCAAAGAGTGCATTTCGGGAACACTTTCATACAATGGTCAGCGCTGTACTGCTTTAAAGATTTTGTACGTTCATGAATCCATAAAAGATGAATTTTTGAAACGATTTTCTGACGCTGTAGATCAACTTCAATTTGGCCTTCCATGGGAAGATGGATCATTTTTAACTCCACTCCCTGAGCCTAATAAACCAGCATATATTAAAAATCTTGTTGATGACGCCATTTCAAAAGGAGCCAAAATAATGAATAAAAAAGGGGGTGAGCTATCCCCAAATTATTGCTATCCGGCTGTGATGTATCCAGTAGATCAAACTATGGATTTATTTCACGAAGAGCAATTTGGTCCTGTAATTCCAGTAGTTTCCTTCTCAAATATTGATCAACCATTAAATGATATGGCTAACTCTGAATACGGCCAACAAGTCAGTTTATTTGGTCAGGATGTAAAAGAGCTAGGACCGCTTATTGATACGTTAGCCAACTTAGTATGTAGAGTAAACTTGAATAGTTCTTGTCAAAGAGGTCCAGATGTGTATCCATTTACTGGAAGAAAAAATTCTGCAGTAGGTACATTAAGCGTGTTTGACGCCTTACGCTCTTTTTCCATTCGAACTTTTGTAGCATCTAAGGATAACGATTATAATAATCAAATTCTCAATAATTTATTAAACTCTGATCATTCCAATTTTATAAACACTGAATATTTATTATAAATTCGTGGCGTTCTATGAAACCCACACTTTTAATATTAGCCGCTGGAATGGGGAGTCGTTATGGTGGCTTAAAACAGATTGATGGAATTGGACCCAATCAAGAACCCATTATTGAATACTCCATATATGACGCTATAAAAGCGGGTTTTGGTAAGATTGTATTTGTAATTAGAAAAGAATTTGAAGTTGCTTTTAGAGAACGTTTTGATCCATTTTCTGAAAG
>JAYPLD010000036.1:0-3537 GCA_038129265.1 Crocinitomicaceae bacterium | reverse complement strand
TTATCTAGTGTTTCCATGAACTACTGGGGATTTCATCCATCCATATTTGAGCATATTGAAGATGGATTATTTCAGTTCATGAAAAATAACTCATCTAATCCTACCGCAGAATATTATATTCCAGACATTGTTACGCAGTTAATTCAGTCTAACGATTCTGTTTTTAATGTCATACCTACAGAGGATAATTGGTTTGGCGTTACATATAAAGAGGATAAGCAAATGGCTGTAGATACCATAAATTCCCATATTTCAAAAGGCATTTATCCAAGTAATTTGTGGAGTTAAGTATAGCTCAACATGTTTTTTCTTACTACTTTGAAGAAGCCCAAGTAATTGATTACAGCGTTATTAATAACGGATTAATCAATAAAACATACAAATTGGACACATCTCAGGGTGTCTTTATATTACAAGAGATTAACCAAGACGTATTCAAAGAACCAGAACTGGCTCTTGAAAATATTAAAAGGGTGTCTTTATGGCTTAATGAACATGAATTTAACTATTCCTTTCCAACCCCTATACATTTTACATATCAGTTCTATTTTGGCAAATTGTGGAGACTGTTGCCTTATATTAATGCTACATCCCATAATGAAATTAAGAATGAAAAAATGGTAAAAAATGCCACGATTTGTGTAGCAGATTTTTATCGGATTTTAGATCAGTTTCCTGTTCAAGATTTACATGTTACTATTCCTCATTTTCATCATGGTCAACATTATATAGATGAATTTCATAAAGCCCTTAATCATTGCAGTCCTGAAAGAAAAACAGAAGCCATTCAAGAGATTAATCATATTAAATCTACTTTAGATGAATTGGTTAGATTTGATGAGGTAGTGAGTCAACTTCCTAAGCGTGTAGTACACTTTGACACTAAAATTAACAACTTTCTCTTTGACGAAGATTTTAATGTAAAAGCATTAATTGACTTAGATACATTAATGCCAGGCTCTATTCTTTCGGATGTTGGGGATATGATACGCACTTACTCCAGCAAACTAGGAGAGGAGTCTACTGATTTTGATCAGATTCACGCTGATCCTGAAACTATAGAAACCATAGTGGAATTCATAACACAAAACACACCGCTTACTGATTTAGAAAAAAGCCACTTATTTTTTGCGGGAAAAGCCGTTACATTAATGCAAAGCATTCGTTTTTTAACGGACTTTTTAAGAGGAGATGTTTACTACACTATCACTCATCCAATTCATAATTTAAATAGGGCAAAAAACCAGTTCATACTTTATGATTCTATGAATTAAGCCAAACTTATAGAAGAGGTTATATTTTTCTTCGTTAAATTAGGATAATCAAATTGGTATATGATAAACAGATTATTGTGTTTTTTGTTCATTCATTTCTGCTTGTTGCAGTCCGTATCGGCTCAGGACATTAAGTTTTTCAATCAAAGACCCATTAAAAATGTATTTATTGGTATTGGTGGAGACGGTGGAATAGGGTCTTTTAATCAGGAGAAATTAAGATTGATGTCTTTTGATTTACTCATGATTCAAAAGATTGGCTTAGGATATAGTAAACAATGGTATAACGACAGCATATTTGGTAATTTTATTTCTATTCCTGCCAACTTAACTTTTGCTATTGGAAAGCGTAACCATATGTTTGAAGTAGGTATCGGTTCAACTATATTTTTAAATGTAAAAGACCCCACTTACCAAGTATGCCTTTATCCTATTTTTGGCTATCGAATTCAGCCCTTAAAGTCAAAAAAAATATTTTTCAGAATGTGTATTATGGTACCAACCACGCTGAGCTCAGAGTCTTATTTCACCATTAAAAACTCCAACACCATATTCACTCCTGTTTCCATTGGTATTGGACGTAGTTTTTAATTAGTCTAAGGGCATCCCATCCTTCCACTCGCCTTTATGACTTATATCTCCATTTTTTAAGGTTAACGTACCTTGTCCATTTCGTTTTCCTTGTTTCCAACCCCCGTCATACAAATCTCCATTTTCATAAATCATAACACCTTGCCCACTTTTTTTTCCATTTTTCCATTCGCCAATGTATTTGTTTCCGTTTGAATAGGACATAATACCTTGACCGTTGGCTTTATCAAACTGGTATTCTCCATTGTATTTATCTCCATTTTTCCATTTGAAAATACCTTTTCCATGTCTCAAACCATTGACAAAATCGCCTTCATAACTGTATCCACTGTCCCAAATGTATTTCCCTTTTCCATTTTCCATTCCATGCAACCATTGCCCTTCATAATGCTGACCAAATGGATAGGTATAAATTCCATAACCGTGAGGTTCTCCATCAACGTATTCACCTTCATATGTTTCTCCATTTTGAGCCACAAAAACTCCTTTTCCATGGTATTTTCCATTTACATAAGAACCTTCGTAAGAGTCTCCTTTTTCACTTTTACTAATTCCATTTCCATTTTCACAATCTCCGCTTATACAACGCATTTTATTTTCGATTTCTTCTCCTAAATATTGATTGTTTTCCCATAGGCCAATTAATTCACTACCATTGGTTCTTACATATACTCCTTGGCCGTTTCGTAAACCATTTTTAAACGTCCCCATGTATTGGTCCCCATTTGCAAAGTAGTATTTCCCTTGCCCATGCATTACTCCATCTTTCCAGCCACCGTGATATTTATCCCCCCAGCTCATAGTATACAAACCATATCCATTTTCACAATCCCCTGATTGACATTGACCATTTGCATGAATGTAAGATGAAAATAAAATCACCAGCCAACCTAATTTTAATGTAAGTAGTTTTTTCATGCTGCAAATGTAGAATTTAGTTGGTATTTATAAAATCCGTATTTTCCTAAAATAATCTATTTAGTGTAGCGAAAACATGACCAATAATAGTAAGGGTATTCATACTAAAATTTCAGTTCAATGGGGTGAAATGGACGCCTTTAATCATGTCAATAATGTGATGTACATTAGATGGTGTGAAACAGCTCGAATTGCTTTATTTAGAGAAATATGGGGTGATAAAGGAATTAATATGAAAGAAATTTTAGAAGGAAATGGAGTAGGTCCTATTCTTGCCAATTTTAATATTAATTACAGGCTTCCTCTAACGTATCCAGATGAAGTCATTATCCACACTCAGGTAAGCCAAATTGGAAACACTTCTTTTAAATTAAAACAAGCATTATTTTCAAAAAAATTAGGAAACACCTTGGTGGCTGATGCAACAAGTGTGGTGGTCATGGTTAATTATAAAACAGGGTCTAAATTTAGCCTCAATCAAAAAATAAAATCAGCGTTAGAAAAGTATTTCAATCATGAATAAAATTTTAATTATCGCCTTTGTATTTACATTTTTTTCATGTAGTGAAAAACAGTCCTACTACCCTGTAGAAAGTTTATATCAGTTAAACGGATTTTGGAGAAGCGGAGCTAATCTTATAGAAATAAAGGCAGATGATAGTTTGCTTGTTTTTAACAAAAGAAAATCCCACACTATTAGCGTAGAAAAGCAAGATTCCAGTTTTATTTTATTGGCTATAAATGACGAAGGAGA
>JAYPLD010000035.1:7932-22348 GCA_038129265.1 Crocinitomicaceae bacterium | reverse complement strand
TTCTCAGCAGGACTGTAGGGAATATTAATGAAAAATGAACAGGAGGGAAGTAGGGTAGATATAACCTTGCTTTTTCTTAGAGCATTGATGTCATTTTCATTTAAAATCTCTAAATGATCAACTGAAACGGCAGCGTGTTCTATTGCTTTTTGAATGCCACCAATACTGGTAAATTGATTTACATGTACTTTGGGTTTTAGTCCATATTTCTTTCCAGCAAGAAGTATCTTGTCCATTTCATCAACTGAAAAGTAATTTGTTTCACAAAATACATCTATGTAATCAGCTAGTTTTTCCTTATGGATATTAGGAAGCATTTCATGGATGATTAAATCAATATATTTTTCTTTTTGATTTTTAAACTCTTTTGGAACTGCGTGAGCCCCTAAAAATGTGGATTTGATAGGGAGTTCATATTTCTCTTTTAACCTTCTGATTACCCTAAGCATTTTGAGCTCTCCATCTACGGTTAATCCATAACCACTTTTAATTTCAATACCTCCAGTACCTAATTTCATTACCTCTAAGAGTCTTTTTTCAGCGGTCTCAAAAAGATCATTCTCACTTGTCTTATTCAGCCTTCCAGCTGAGTTTAAAATTCCACCTCCTTTAGCTGCAATTTCTTCATATGTTAAACCATTAATTCGATCAATAAATTCACCTTCCCTTGTTCCTGCAAATACGAGATGTGTATGGGAATCCATCCAACAAGGAAGAACTAGTTTATCTTTAGCATCAATGACTTCTTGAGTTGGTGATACTTCTAAACCATCCATTTTCCCATATGATGCTATTTTTCCATCTACTATTTCTAGATATGCATTTTTGATGGTTTTTAATGAATTGGCTTCATCTCCTCCCAGTGGTTTCTCTTGGTTTTCAAGAATTCCACATAATTCCTTGATATTAATGAGAATCTTATTCATAAATAATTTTATCTAAGCTCCATGCTTCTGGTTTTCCAGAAAAAAAAGTTTTGGTTTTGGACCAAATTTTATCAAAGGGGGCAGAGTTTCTATAGGCATTTAATGAAGTTTCATCATCCCAAATACTGTAAGTGAAGTATATATCACCAGATGATTTCAATAATTCTACGTGTTTACATCCTTCAAATGCTAAAATGACGTTTCTTTTTTCTCCAAAAAACTGCTCAAAAGACATGTGTTTAGATGGCAAAATCGATAATTTGACTATACGTGTTAAGCTCATGATTTAAATTCAACAGTTATGATGTCGTTTATAGAAATCCCAAAAAGCTGACTAGCTCCTCCACCAGAGCCTCTTACCCCTTTATTTATGGCAATTTCTAATAAACCTGTACTACTGAAAAGAGCAACTCTTTCGCCTTCAGGAACTTCATTGTAATTTTGGTGAATATATTGAATACTGTATTCAGATCTGGTCAAGTAAATTCTAAATGACCTATTTTTTCCTACATCTTTGAAAAGTTGCTTTGTAATATTAGTCATTAAATTTCCATACTTATCTATATAACATACCATTCCTTTAATGGTGTTATTATCTATAATTGGTCGATAAAGTTGTTTGGACACAATATTGTCAATAGGTTTACCTACAACTGATGGAAGTCCACCTCTAGCTAAATGACATGCAATGGGAACAAATATATCCTTAGTTGGAAAAGAAAAGTCTTCTACGTTATTATTGTGATTTATGACCCAGATTCCATCGGGTTTCTTGTCAAAAATCAGTGAAAAAACACCATTGTTACTTCCAATAAAATATTGATCGTGATTAGATACAATGATATGTTCTGTGCTATCATTTGCACTTGTATCTACCCCTATAATGTGAATCGTATTTTTAGGGAATTCTTTAAATGTGTTTTTTAAAACGAATGATGCATGGACGATGTCGAATGGAGGAATGTCATGACTAATATCAATAATTTTTGCATCAGGTAATTGATTATAAATTGCACCTTTTATAGAGGCTACATAATAGTCTCTTAAACCCATATCTGAGGTAAGTGTAATTAACATCTATTTGTATCGTTTAATTTATTGCTATTGATTAACTTTGACAACCAAAGATACACTAAATTACTTGCTCGCAATCCATCTTAATTGATAGAGAAAAAAATAAATATTCATCCTAAAGTACAAGCTATTGTTTTTGGTAAAAATGATGTGAATTATAATGCTATAAAAGCCTTTTTTCCCAAAATGAAATTTGTGCTTAGGGGAGATATGTTAAAGTACATGGGGGATGAAAAAGCCATTCATCATTTTGACAAAATTTGGGACCGTGTAATGAGCTATTATGAGAACTTTAACAGACTCCCTCTTTCTACATTAAAGGATATACTAAGTGATAATTATAAACTTGATAATAGTAAACTTAGTGGTAAGGAGGTACTTGTTTACGGTAATAAAGGCCGTGTAATAAAAGCCCGAACCAAAAATCAATTAAAAATGGTTAGTTCCATTCAAAAAAATGATCTCTTATTTGCAGTTGGTCCTGCAGGTTCTGGCAAAACATATACCGCTGTTGCATTGGCGGTGAAAGCACTTAAGGAGCGTGTAGTTAAAAAAATTATTTTGACCCGACCTGCTGTTGAAGCGGGTGAGAATTTGGGCTTTTTACCTGGAGATTTAAAAGAAAAACTCGATCCTTATTTACAACCATTATATGACGCACTAAGAGATATGATTCCATCTGAAAAATTAGCAGAGTTTTTAGAAAGCGGAGTGATCCAAATAGCTCCTCTTGGTTTCATGCGAGGGAGAACGTTAGACCAAGCATTTGTCATACTGGATGAGGGACAAAACACTACTCAAAGTCAAATTAAAATGTTTCTAACTAGGATGGGCAGGTCGGCAAAATTTATTGTTACTGGTGATGTTACCCAAGTAGATTTACCCAAGAATCAAGTTAGCGGTTTAAAGATTGCTTTAGAACTATTTAGAGATCATTCCGAAATAAGCATAGTTAATCTTGATGAACATGATGTGATTAGACATCAACTTGTAAAAACAATTATAAACGCATTTAACAAAAAATCAATTGAATAATACCATTACGAAAACCAATTTTAATTTTCCTGGGCAAGTAGATGTATATCACGGAAAAGTAAGAGATGTGTATAACATTAATAATGACCTTTTAGTCATGATTGTAACGGATAGAATTTCCGCATTTGATGTAGTGTTACCCAAAGGAATTCCATACAAAGGTCAGGTATTAAATCAGCTCGCAGAGCAGTTTTTAACAGCCACAGAAGATATTGTTCCGAATTGGAGAATTTCCTCTCCTGATCCTAATGTAACTATTGGTCATCACTGTACTCCTTTTAAAGTAGAAATGGTGATTAGAGGATACCTTACAGGCCATGCCTGGAGAACATATAAGTCAGGTGCTAGAACATTATGCGGAGTGTCATTACCAGAAGGGATGAAGGAACATCAAAAATTTGATGAACCTATAATTACTCCATCTACAAAGGCTGATGAAGGTCATGATGAGGATATTTCCAAGCAAGAAATAATTAATCAAGGAATAGTAAGTAGGGAAGAATATGAACAGTTAGAAAAATTTACAAGAGCTGTCTATCAAAGAGGAACGGAGCTTGCAGCAGAGAGAGGATTAATATTAGTTGATACCAAATATGAATTTGGAAAAAAAGAAGGTCAAATTTACCTCATTGATGAAATCCATACTCCCGATTCTAGTCGATATTTTTATGCAGATGAATACAAGCACAGATTTGATCATGATCTACCGCAAAAGCAATTAAGTAAGGAGTTTGTAAGAGAATGGTTGATGGAGAATGGTTTTCAGGGAAAGGAAAATCAACAAGTCCCAGAAATGACTCCTGAATTTGTTAATTCAGTCACGGAAAGATATGTGGAATTATTCGAAAAGGTTAGTGGACAAAGGTTTCTCAAAGACGAACATCAAAACCCCTTAGAAAGAATAAGAGAAAACGTGGTTAATGCGCTGTAACTTAGAGAAGTTACAAATTCAAATTATGTCCCATCTTTTCTTTTTTTGTAGATAGGTATTTTTCATTATGAATATTACATTCCACTTCAATAGGAACAGTATCTACAATTTCTAACCCGTATCCAATTAAACCAGTTCGTTTTTTAGGATTGTTTGAAAGTAATTTCATTTTCCGTATTCCTACTGATCTTAAAATTTGGGCTCCAACCCCATAATCTCTTGCATCTCCTTTAAATCCAAGTTTAAGATTGGCTTCTAGCGTGTCATATCCCTCTTCTTGAAGTTTGTATGCCTTTAATTTGTTGAGCAAACCTATTCCTCTGCCTTCCTGATTCATATAAATAATGACTCCCTTACCAGCGTCATTAATCATTTTCATCGAAGAGTACAATTGATCTCCACAATCACATCTTAAAGAACCAATGATGTCTCCTGTAAAACAAGAAGAGTGGACTCTTACTAAAACTGGGTCATTTTTGTCCCATGTTCCTTTTATTAAAGCAAGGTGTTCTTCTCCAGTAGTGGTTTGTTTAAATGCCTTTAATTTAAAATCACCATACTTAGTGGGCATATCTACTTGAACTATCTCCTCAATCAACGTTTCATGCTTCATTCGGTATGATATCAGGTCTTCTATGGAGATAATTTTTAAATCAAACTTTTTTGCAATTTTTTTTAATTCTGGAAGTCTTGCCATTGAACCATCTTCATTCATGATTTCTACAATCAAACCAGCAGGTTCGTAACCAGCTAGCCTACTTAAATCTACAGCTGCTTCCGTGTGTCCTGCTCTCCTTAAAACTCCACCAGCCTTTGCTCTTAATGGGAAAATATGACCTGGTTTTCCTAAATCTTTTGGTTTGGTTTCGGGACTAATTAGTGCTTGTACTGTTTTTGCTCTATCTGTAGCTGAAATGCCTGTTGAACATCCTTCTCCGATTAGGTCAACAGAAACGGTGAATGGAGTATCAAAATGTGAATTATTGGAATCAACCATAAGCTCTAGCCCTAATTCATCGCATCTTTCTTCAATTAAAGGGGTACAAATAAGACCTCTACCATGAGTAGCCATGAAATTGATTAATTCAGGATTTGCATTTCTTGCAGCCGTTACAAAATCTCCTTCATTTTCTCTATCCTCATCATCGACTACTATAACTAGTTTTCCATTCTTAATATCCTCTAGTGCTTCTTCTACCGTATTCATTCCTAATTTTTTTATGCAAATTTAAAATATAAATTACTATTCAATGTCTCCTTGTTTATTTTTAAATAGTTCAACTAATTGATCATTGAAAACATTCCAATTGTAGTTCTTTTCTACAAATTTTCTTCCTTCGTTACCCATTGTTTGGCGCATGGGTTCATCATCAAGTAGAGATGTTATAATCTCTACATAATCAGCTAATGAATCTCCAACATAAATATTTTCACCATTTTGTGCTTTTAATGACCTATTAGCTAGAGTAGAAGTAACACAGGGAATCCTCATGGACATGGCCTCTAACAGTTTATTTTGAAGACCTGTTCCAATTTGCATGGGAGCTAAGAATACCTTACCACTGCAATATGCTTCCCTAATGTCATCGTACCAACCTCTAATAGTTATGTGATCATTTTGCAGCTTTTTAACCTTAGTTGAGGGATTACTGCCAGCTATTAATATTTTTAAATTAGATTTTGATTTAATCAACTCAGGTACTAGATGGTTGGCTATGTAAGTTGCAGCATCAATATTGGGCGCATAACTCAAATTACCTACAAAGACAAGATCATATTTTTTTTCTATATCGGTTGATTGGTAATAAAGCGTATCTATTCCATTTTGAATAACTTTTATTTGTTTATTTTTTTCATGTATGATATCATCTCGGTCAGAAGAAGAAATGATGATGTGGTGTTTAAAAAACTCAAAGGCTAAATTTTCAAATTGTTGAAGTCGGTTGAATTCCATTTTCAAAATGGGTTTCATGATTGAATTTGAAATGGAGATTCTTCGTTCTATGCCCTTTGATAAAGCATCCATGTAATCCAATGTAGCAGGAATGTGATGTTGATCTCTCATATAGATAGCTGTTCTAATAAGCTGACAGTATATATGATCAGGAGCTACCTCTTTAATTATGGAATTAATTATTTTTTGAAATCTAGTAGAGTAAAAGTAATTGACTTGAAAAGGCTTATTGTTTAAGAATGTTCGGAGCAGATTTAAACCTCTTTTCCAAATAGGTAAGTAAAGTATTTTGATTGTTTTACAATAGGGTTCTAATTCTTTGAGCTCTTGACTATTTATTTTTTGATCAGAAATTGAGATTAAATGAATTTCAAATTGTTTACTTAACCCTTTTATTTGGTGATGTGCTCTAAGTTTATCTCCTTTATTTATGGGGTAAGGAAACCGAGATGTAAGGATGAGAAGCTTCATATTGAATGCTCACAGAATTTAACCAAATCATCTACAATCTTCTCATTATCATATAGGTTAGAAACATGAGTTCTAGCTAATTGGCCTAATTTTTTGGCATAATCAAAATCATTTACAAGAGATTTGGCATGAATTATAAATTGATCTTCATTATTGGCAATCTTTATGTTGTCGTTGTGCTCTATGCCTTCAGCTCCAATTGAAGTTGAAATGATGGGCTTTGATAGAGCCATTCCTTCTATAATCTTCACCCTTATACCTCCTGCTGAAAATAGAGGGACTAGCATGATATCCATTTTATTCATAAACTCGATAGCGTTTTCAACTTCTTTATGATTTACGATACCCTCAAATTTTTCACCTAAAAACCAATTGGGCATATTTTTGCCTGCTAAATGCAATTCAGCGTTTGGGATTTCTTTTCTAATTTTTGGCCAAACGTTTTCAACAAGCCAACTAACTCCTTCTAAATTGGGTTTCCAGTCCATAGCTCCAAGGTGGAAAAATTTAATTTTTCCTTGAGGTTTTTTTTCTGCTGGTACATATTCATTGATGTTTAAACCAAATGGGGTACAGATAATGGGTTTTTGATAATCTAAACTTTTATATTTCTTTTCATCTTCTACACTAATACAGGCTATGCCGTCTACCTCATTGATTACATTCAGTTCATATTTCTTAAGTTGATTTGAAAGCAGATTTAAGTATATTTTTTTGGCAGGATTATGGGTTTCATTAGCTAATCTTTTCCAAATAATATGTTCTAAGTTATGAGATCTTAAAACAATTTTAGTGCTAGAATATGCCCTTACGGTTTGAATGTATGGTGTTGTGAACAAACTTTCTAGTATCACTAAATCATAGGATTCAGCTTTTAGTGATTTAATTAATAGGGCATTGAAATCAGGAGAGAAAAATCGAGATATGTTGTAGGAGTCATATGTTACAAGATTAGAAAAGGCATCAACAATATTTAATTTTGTATCTACAAATACATGTTCAATTTTACTTTTTTCAATAAAACTTTCTGGAAATTCATTCTCTTTAAAGGGATGTTTTTGGGTACTTATGGTAAGTATTTTTATTTCATCAAATTTGTCAATTAATCCCTGACTAATATTTTTTATGGCAATACATCCACCGTCAATATGAGGATATGGAGGCTTATGACATATTTGTAGAACTTTCATTTTTTAATCAGTTTTCTTACTTGCTTAGTATACCAATCCATTTCAAATATCCTAGCGTCTTTATTCGCTTTGTAAAAAATGAATAGTGATACAGGTGTAATGCAAATTGCACTTAACCACATTCCTATGTAAGGGCCTAGATTATAATTTGAAGCCATTTCTTCTCCTGCTCTTGTTAAAATAAAATAAACCAAGAATATTAAAATGGCCGTTATTACAGGCCATCCCAATCCACCTTTTTTTACAATTGCACCCAAGGGTCCTCCCAAAAAGAATAACATAAGTACGGCATAAGACAATGTAAACTTTCTATTCCATTCTATTTTCAAGTCGCTTAAGTAATCTTGTGAAGATTTTTCTTTTGATTTAGCGATGCGAATATGATTTCTTAGTTGATCTATTTTTTTAATGGCGACCTTAAAATCTTTTTTTTGTTTGTGTTTAGGTTGTTGGTAAAATGCTAGTGGAAAATTCGAGTACTTATCATGGGTTACTAATTCTTTATTTTGTATTGAATCGTGCAATGAGTTCGAGTCTTCAAACAAGATTAATTCGTTTAAAATTAAGGTGGATATTTTATCAAAACGGTTTTTACGTTCTACATTTACAGAGTCATTTAACTTGTAGAGTTGAGAAAGGTTTAATAAATACTGTTCTTTCTGATAGGATTTTTCACTAGATCGTTGAAATTCAAATGCATTCATTTCAAAAGAGAGCGTAGTATGTTCAAAATTATATTTGGTAAATGGGATATTAGACTCTTTGAAAGACTCTGGATTCCATTCTTGAATCATATATCCATCTTCTAGTTCAAGACTTAATTTGGATTTATCCTCTGGATTTACAAGTCTACCTGTTTTTGCTCTAATAACTCGTTTATAATCTCTAGGATCCTTTTTATAGGACCAAGCTCCTAGAGATTGTCGGTTCATATTACTACGATCATAAATGAGTATATCTTTAAATTGATCTCCTTCTTTGTTTTTACTGCCAATGCGAATGGCGAAATCTTCAGATTTGAAAAATACACCTGGTTGAAGAACCAAGGCGACCTTTGTGTTCTGAATATCTCTAAGGAGAACCCTCATTTTAAAATTAGCTACCGGCCAAAGGTTATTGGTGAAATAAAATGCAAAGGCAGCAATAATCATAACGACCACAATCAATGGTCTCATAATTTTAAATAGGGAAATTCCAGCAGATTTAAGGGCAAGCAACTCATTTTTCTCTCCCAGGCTTCCAAATGCCATAATAGAAGCGAGTAGTACAGATAGAGGAAGGGCTAGAGGCACCCAGTTTGCAGAAGCATATAAAAGAAGCTCTAAAATGATGTTCCACTCCAGTCCTTTACCCATCAGATCATCCACATACAGCCATAGAAACTGCATGTCTAGTATGAGCATCCAAATAATAAAATTAAGTAGGAATGGGCCACTAAATGAGGATATGATCATCCATCCAATTCTTTTCATTTTTAATAATTGAGTTAATGAAAAGTAATTATCCTCCTATAGCTTTTTTTAATTTGTCTACGTTGTTATCCCACATCAGTTGGATTTCATCTTCTTCTCCTTCATCAGCAAAATCAGTAACTAACAGAGCTACGTCTTTTGTCAAGTCATCTATTCTAATGGTCATTTCAAAGAAATAATCTTCATCTTCATCGTCTTCCCATTGAAATTTAACGGATTCACTTTTACGTACGGTTTTTAAAATGGCGGTCTCTTCACTGCCATCCCAAAAAAAGGTGTAACGATCATTTTTAATATTCACATCATCCGCAAACCATTCCGATAAACCACTTGGCGTACTGAGGCAGTTAAATAAGATGGTGGGAGATGTTTTGATGATGTATTCTAAATCAATTCTGACTTTATCCATGCTGTTTTACTTTTCTATCTTCTTCAGGTGGCAATATAGAAAAAATTAAATACAAAGTTCCTAGAATAAAAAAAATGATAAAATAAAATTGAATAATCCCATAAAATCGATGAAGTTACTTATGTATATTTATTTATATTTGCGCCTCTTTTGGCGCGGTAGCTCAGACGGTTAGAGCGCAGGATTCATAACCCTGAGGTCGGGGGTTCGATTCCCCCCCGCGCCACTTTTACCATCTCATTTCTAACTATTTCACGTATAATTAAGTTTATGACTGTTCTAAATTTAGGATTCAGATAGTTTACATTGTTAGTCTTTTTCCTGAATGGCATACCAGTCAATTTTTCTAGACAAATACATGATGATACCCAATACCACAAATAAACCAATACTACCCATTAGTAGGGCATAATCTTGCATTTGAAGTATAGAGTAAATAAACAAATAGAGTAGGGTGAGAATGCCTCCAATTATTTTAGTTAGTCTGCTGTTCTTAGCTATACTGTATGAATAAAGAGTAATCATGGTGATTATACTTACACTTGAAATTAAATAACTTGCGTCAAAAGAAATGTGTTCCGATAAAGCAATTAAAAGCGTATAGAATACACACAGTGCTAAACCAACAATAATATACTGAATAGGATGAATTCTTACTTTATTCAGGATTTGAACAAAAAAGAAGATGAGGAAAGTAAGTGTAATAAACATGACTGCATATTTTGCAGATCGCATGCTTTTTTGGTATTCATCTACAGGTACAAATAAGTTCACACCAAAAGCGGATTGACTAATCCCCCTTGTGGAACCTAAAAATTGTTGAGGATATGACCTGTTTTGGTGAAGAACGTTCCAATTGGCTGTAAACCCATCTTTGCTGATTTCTCTATTGTCTGGTAAAAATGCACCATCAAAACTTGGGTTTTTCCAGGAAGAGTTTAGGGTGACCAGGGTTGATTTTCCAAGAGGAACAAAGAAAAGGCTTGAACTTCCATTTATGTTTATATCTAAACTGAAATTCAGTATAGACTTTACGGTGTCCTTATCATTTAAAGGAATTCTTCTACTTAAGCCATTAAAAATCACGTCACTGGTTTGGATACCAGGGTTTAGGTCTATCCTCTTTTCATTCCAATTTACCGTAATATTATCTTGAATTCCTTTTAAATCTGACAGTCCAAGGGAAACAAAAGTTTCATCCCAAATAATGTCTTCGTTTTTAATTTTCCAGTCCTTTAAATCCGGATAGGGTAGGGAGCCTTCAATACGGAGTGATGAATTATACACAATAACTTCATAAATTCCACGATATCTCATTTCTGGAGAAATATCACCCTCAATTATTAATTGATCTGGTAAGAAATGGGCGTATTCCTTTGTTCTTACCAATTTGTAACTGTTGTCTTTATCATCATACACTTTGGAATTGATGTAATAGGGTACACTTAATACTAACCCTGTTATCGTTTGCTCTCCTCCCCACTTAGCACTTATTTCCTGGATAGCATCTTTTTGTCTGTACTCCCTTTCTCTAATTAAATCTCGGACCATAGTCACAGGAATTAATAATAGTAGAATCAAGATTCCAATGGTGATTAATCTTATTGTAATAGAGTTTTTCACCCAATTATTGGCTTTTTCGAAAAATGAAGGTTCTTTTTCCATTAGTTTTATTAGAGTTAACGAATAGGATTACTAATTATTATTCATTTAAGCATACTATGTTTTGAATTTAGCTTCTGCTTAAATTTAAAGTAAATAACTAAACCAATAATAATGAATAAAATGAAAAATAAGAGATTTAAAGATTAGCTTTTGTAAAAGTTTTAAACGACTCTTTAATACTCACTTATACTTATTTTTCTTTGGTACTCTAGCTTTGAATAGCTTAAACTTCCTACTAGTAAATCTTAATAATATTCTCCAAAATTATTTATGGATTTTAGATATCTTTACCTTATATCTAGGCCAAGACATTCGGCTTCACCTTTAATAACTTAAAGATTGTTCTATTGACTAAAGTTATCATGATATTAGAAAGAGATTTCCCACCCGATTTAAGAGTGGAAAATGAAATATCTGCTTTACTGGAAAAAGGTATTGAGGTCCATGTAGCATGTTATACTTTTTCAAAAAAGGATAGTGTAGAATCTTATAATGGGTATACAATTCATCGAAAAAAGATTTCATCTTTCATTTATAAATCAAGTGTAGGTGCTTTGAAACTTCCTTTTTACTTTCAATTTTGGAAGTCTTTTGTTTCGAAACTTTGTAAAGAATATAAGTTCGATGCTATACATGTGCACGATCTTCCTCTTGCTAAACCCATCTATGAAGTTGCCAAAAAGTTTGATCTAAAATCAATTTTAGATTTACATGAAAACTGGCCTTTTCACCTTATGGAAACAGCTCATACTAAAAAGCCTTTTGCTAAAATGATTCATAAAGATGATGACTGGATTAGGTATGAAGAAACCCAAGTAAAACATTTCAATGCTGTAATCACTGTTGTTGAAGAAATGAAAAACCGAATTCAAATATTGGGAGCCAAAAATGTTTTTGTTTATCAAAACGTTCCTAATCTTGATGATTTTGATCTTTCTTTTATTCAGGATAGAAAGAAAGAAGATATTGTACGATTTATATATGTTGGAGGTATCAATGAAAATAGAGGTATTCAATTTACGCTAGAAGGATTTAAGTTATTGCTGAAAGATTATACAAATATTACTTACGAAATTGTTGGTGATGGACCTTATTTATCGAATTTAAAAATGCTTTCCAAAGATTTAGGAATAGAAGAAAAGGTTCATTTTCACGGTTGGAAGAAACAAAAAGAAGCGTATGATCTTATGAAAGTGGCTGATATATGCGTCATCCCACATATTCGATCTGTTCAAACAGACTGTTCTTCACCTAATAAATTGTTCCAGTATTATATCCAGAAGAAACCAGTCGTCTCAAGTAATTGCACTTCGATTAAAAGAGTTTTAAATGAAACTAAAGGTGGTAAAACGTATGCTGATCAATCCCCTGAAAGTTTTGCAAGTGTAGCCAAAGAATACTTAGAAAATAAAGAATCAATTATGCAAGATGGGTTAAATGGGTATAATTCAGTTATGGATCGATATAATCTTAAAGTCGAGAAAGCGGAAATAATTAAAGCTTATCAAAAGCTAGGTTTATGTTGAAAAAAGTTGATTCTTCCCTGAAAAAGCTACAAAATTGGTTTGATACAAACGGAACCAAAGGATATGATCCATACGATGTAAAGGGATACAATTCGTACACGCTTCAGCTTTGGCAAGATTTTAGACTGCTCAATTGGCATCAAAAAATAAGTAGACTTTTCCTTTTAGATTTTGCTGACACCTATTTTCCGATGCTAACCAGGAAATTCCTCTTTGTAAAAAAGAAAGATCATCCTACTGTACATGGTCTATTACTTTCTTCCTTTTGTATGCTTTATGAAGTCAATAGAGATGAAAAAAACTTAGAAAAAGCTAAAAAACATGCCGATTGGTTAATTCAACATCAAATTCAAGAAAAAAAATATACTTCATGGGGAACCCCTTTTAACTGGAAATCTGGGGAAAAAATATTTGGTTCAAATACTTCATTATCTGTCGTGAATGCCTGGTGTGGGGAAGGGTTTCATCGTTTATATACGATCACAAAAGAGAAAAAGTATTTAGACATTTTGAAAAGTATAGGAAATAATATCGTTGAAGAAATAGGGTACATTCGGTTAAATAAGAATGAAATATGCTTTTCTTATTCTAGTGAGAAAAAGGACTACATATTAAATGCTAACTTATTTGCTGCAGAATTTATTCTAAGAACAGCTAAGTTGATAGACAACCCTCAATGGATTGACTTAGCTAATCAGGCTACTTCATATGTCCTTAGGAATATCAAGAAAGAAGGATGTTTACATTATTTTGGAGATGAACAAAATCAGCCAACTGAAAATGATGTATACCATAGTGGTTATGAAATAAGAATGCTTTTTCGAATAGCAGAGTTAAGTTCTCGGGATGATGTAAAAAATGCCGCTGAAAATTACCTCTCTTATTTTGTCAATTCATATTTTGATAAAAAGGGTATAAAATTCAAGAAATCACACCAACTACCCATCGATGTTTCCGGTTGTGCAGAAGCCATTGCCACATTGAGTTTACATGCTAACGAGCAAGGGGAAAAAGAATTACATCAACTAATTAAATTCATGATAAACAAGTTCCAGTCAAAAAATGGAGCATTTTATTACAGAGTCCTTAAAACAGGATTTTTAATTAAAACTCCTTATGTTCGTTGGGGACAAGCTTGGATGTTTTATGCTTTAAGTACATATATACATGAGCAAAGATAAACTAGTTGTCATTGGGAATTCAGTAACCATAAGAGTTCGTCCTGAAGACGGTTCTCAAACCTATGCTCATATCATAGCTAACAAACTTAAACTTGATCTCATTCACTTAGGAGAAGGAGCTTTACTTCTTGGAGAGTTTTTAAAACAGGAAAGACAGCAAAAAATCCCTAATAATTCGCATGTTATTATCAATTTTGGAATAGTAGATGCTTGTACACGTCCAATATCTAAGTCACTCTATAATTTTATGATGGATATCGATAAAAGTTCTTTCAGACAGACAAGAAAACTCATTCGATTTATGGAAAATAAATTGAGAACAAAGCTGGTTAAACTAAAGGGAAAAAAAAGCTGGACAGATAAAAATAAATTCATGCAACAAATGAATACTCTTATTTCTATTCTTAAGTCCAAAAATTGTAGCTTTTCTATACTTGGTATTAATTATCCTAACAATAGAATTGAAAGTGATCTTCCTGGATCACAAAAAAATGTAATACAATTCAATAAAGAACTTGAAAAGCTAAACAACTACATTGCTGTTAATGACCTAAATCATCAAGAGTATTTTCCTGATGGTAT
>JAYPLD010000035.1:3974-7832 GCA_038129265.1 Crocinitomicaceae bacterium | reverse complement strand
ACCAACAAAATAATGTTATACTTATAGAATTTACTCAAGATCAAAATCTCTGAATTAACTCCCCATAATGCGTCAAAAACTTTTGCTGCTCCGAGAATGATAACCACCCACTTTCCAGATAAATATATTTCTGAGTTAGGTAGAAATTCAAGTAAATCATCAATGCTTAAAAACATACATAAAAACAAGAAAGAACTCAAAAAGAATAAGGTTATTGAGCTTTCTTTATAAACTTCCTCTATTTTACTTGTGTCATTATCTGTAAATGCTTTAGATATGCTAGGGATCAAAACTTGATTTACTGACCTTCTTGGTATTTCTATTATGGATGAAAATGCCATTGCCACACTGTAAATACCTGCTGAGGCTAAGCCAATTATCCCACTAGTCATTAAAGTATCTATCTTATTTATAAATACAGTACTCCCAAAGCCAATAAGCATTATTCCTCCATAACCAAGCATCTTAGTTCTTCCCACACCGGTTACGGATAGTACTGGAATAGAACTAGTCCTAGTTTTATAAAAAGAATGTATCCAAAGAACAACTGTCCCCAGTAAAACCAAAGAGGTTATCAAAATTATGGATTGGTCAAAATCAAAAAATGACATACCAAATCCCGTAAAAGCCAGCAATACAGCTACTCTAAGCCATAAAGAATTGTATAAATTAAAACCGGTAACTAATCTGTGATTTCTAAGGTTAGCACCTAATAAATTAGCCATTCCGATAGCTAAAACTAGGAGTAAAACTATCCATTTAAGATAGTCAGCATAATAAGATTCAATGAACCCCAACTTTCCTAAAATAAACGCTGAATTCAATAAGAAAATAGGAGCAAATATGATTAAGCCTACCAAAAACAAAAAAGTAGAAAAGCCTAATAATCGACCATTGTTTCCCTTTTGTTCAAAAAAGAATTTGTTGACCATATTTATACCACCAAATTGCAAAAATGGATAAATTAAATACGCTACATCAAACAATACCCGATATATACCGATTTCTGCTTCTGTAAGATACTTAGGAAGCACAAAGAATATGTTGAAATACCCCAGCGCATAACCTGCAAGGGTTAATAACATAATTACTAATGCACTCTTAGATGTTTTCGTAACCACTTTATTTAAAGGCTAATTTCCACAAATGAATAGGGGACTCCCACAACATTGAAATATAAATCAAAAATTAGAATTCTTTCTTTCTAAATCAAAATAAATGTTGCATTTCTAAAAATTAGTTTCGAAACATATCGATACTGCTTATTCTGAATTTCAAATATCGAATCGGTCTAGATTCATGATTTTACTCCAAGCTGATACAAAATCATTGATAAATTTTTCATTTGCATCATTACTGGCATAAACTTCACAAATTGCTCTAAGTTCTGAATTAGATCCAAAGATAAGATCAGCTCTGGAAGCAGACCACTTTACTTCATTAGTGCCTCGGAGAAATCCATCAAATTCTTCAGCTGCTTCAGATTTGGGTTTCCACTCATAATCCATACTACACAAATTCATGAAAAAAGCGTTGTTCAATACACCTGGTGTTTCCGTTAACACCCCTAAATTTGATTGATCAAAGTTTGCATTAAGTACTCTCATGCCTCCCAACAATACGGTCATTTCAGGTGCAGTCAGCGTAAGTAGTTGAGCCTTGTCAATTAATAATTGTTCAGAGCTGAGCGTATAGTCTGTTTTTTTGTAGTTCCTAAATCCATCTGCCATGGGTTCAAGAACAGCCATCCCTTCAATCGAAGTGTTTTCTTGAGTAGCATCTGTCCTTCCAGGTGTAAATGCTATTTGTATTGAATAGCCACCTTTCTTTGCTGCTTCTTCAACTCCTACATTTCCTGCTAACACAATTAAATCAGCAAGTGAAATTTCTTTTCCTGATTTAGACCTAAATTCAGTTCTGATATTTTGATATTTAGTCAGTACATTTTTTAATAACTCCGGATTATTACATTCCCAATTTTTTTGAGGCAATAATGCAATCCTTGCTCCATTTGAACCACCTCTTCTGTCTGAGTTTCGGTATGTAGAAGCAGAAGCCCAAGCTGTTGAAATTAAAGATGAATTGGATAAATCAGATGCTAGGATTAGTTCTTTTAGTTCACTGATGTCACTTGAACTGATTTTTTCCAATGGGTTTGCTGGAACAGGATCTTGCCAAATAAAATCTTCTTTTGGGATTTCAGGACCTAAGTAAGTTGATTTAGGCCCCATGTCTCTGTGAGTTAATTTGAACCAAGCTTTAGCGAACGCAACATCAAACTCCTCAGGATTTTCATAAAACCTTCTTGAAATAATATTGTATGCAGAATCCCTTATCAGAGACAAATCCGTTGTTAACATAGTAGGTTTATACTTTTTAGATTTATCAAATGCGTCTGGGACTAGCATTTCAGATTCTTTGGCAACCCATTGATTAGCCCCTCCTGGGCTTTTGGTTAGCTCCCATTCGTGTTCGTACAAACTTACAAAGTACATATGATTCCATCTTGTAGGTGTTGGGGTCCAAATAACTTCAAGACCAGACGTTATCGCATCTTTTCCTTTTCCACTTTCATAATCACTTTTCCATCCTAATCCTTGTTCGGCTATATCAGCTCCTTCAGGCTCTGGTCCTAAATGATTTCCACCGGAGGCTCCATGTGTTTTTCCTAGTGTATGTCCACCAGCAATGAGAGCTACGGTTTCTTCATCATTCATCCCCATTCTTCCAAATGTTTCTCTAATATCTTTTGCAGCTAAAACAGGATCTGGATTTCCATTTGGTCCTTCGGGGTTTACATATATGAGTCCCATTTGTACTGCAGCCAAAGGCGTTTCTAATTCTCTTTCTTCTGAGTATCTTTTGTCATCTAACCATTCTTTCTCGGATCCCCAGTACACATTGCTTTGTGGTTCCCAAACATCAACTCTTCCACCAGCAAATCCGAGAGTCTCAAACCCCATTGATTCTAAGGCTACATTTCCAGCTAAAATCATTAAATCTGCCCATGATATTTGTTGGCCATATTTTTGTTTTATGGGCCATAGTAACCTTCTTGCTTTATCCAAATTAGCATTGTCAGGCCAACTGTTCTGAGGAGCAAATCGTTGTTGACCTGCTCTAGTACCGCCTCTTCCGTCACCTGTTCTGTATGTTCCAGCGCTATGCCATGCCATCCGAATAAAAAGGCCACCATAATTACCATAATCAGCAGGCCACCAGTCTTTGGAGTCAAGCATCACGTTTTCAATGTCTTTTTTTAATTCAAAATAATCTAATTTGTTAAACTGTTCGGCATAATTAAAATCATCTCCCATTGGGTTTGAAAGAGATGAATTTTGCCTAAGTACACTTAAATCAAGTTGATTAGGCCACCAATCGCGGTTAGTGTTGCCTTCACTTTTGATAACTTCACCAGAAGATTTTAATTTATCGAAGCCAAAAGGGCAGCTAGCGTCATTTGCCATGTCATCATTGGATTCTTTTGGGCTAGAACTGCATGAAGCAAGCATTAATGCGGCTACTGGAATAACATATTTAATTTTCATCTTTTTAAATTTTAGTATCAATTTCAGCAAAAACGAGACTATATCTTTAATTGTGAATATATTTCTAATTGGGATTAAACACGTATGGTGTTAATTTTTTAAAATCTTAAATAATTTTTGTTGTTTTTGATTTGAAATTTCTACAATATATAACCCTGTTTTAATAGTACTAAAGTCAATTCTATTTGATAGTATTCCATAGTCAATTTTTTCACCTAATTGATTGTATATACTGTAATTAAAATGTTTCGAGAAATCCCCCTCCACAGATAAAAAATTCTCCACTGGATTTGGGTGAAATTTCAAGTTG
>JAYPLD010000035.1:0-3874 GCA_038129265.1 Crocinitomicaceae bacterium | reverse complement strand
GTTTTCAATTACTTGATCTAATAGGGTATAGGGTGCGTTGTGGTATGCCCATCTAGTTCCTGGATTACTAAGGAAATTTAGACAAGTATCTACTGCACATGATGGATCATTTACGTTATCATCAAGACCAGTAGTCATAGTAAGCTGATGCCAAATGGTAATAGCTTCTTCTTGAGAAGGGGTACAATTGGTCCAACCTGACCCTAAATATGAAGATGAAGTATCTGTAATGGATAAGAAATTTTCTTGTTGAGCAATACCAATCATAAATGCGGTAAGTGTTTTACCAGCAGATGCCCAATACCAATCGGTTGATATATCATGTCCATTGAAATATTTTTCCAGCACTATTTTACCATCTTTTAGCAGGATAAATGCTTTACTATCAGTAGATTCTAAAAATTGGTATAGACTATCTATTTTATCATTACACCAGCTTAACTGAAGCGGAGATATCGTATCCCATGTATTTGAATTAACAGGTGGGAAATACAATTGAGCCTGAGTAATTAAACTGATTTGAAAAAATATAAATAAGAATATCTTGTTCATTTTTTAAGTATTCAGTTTCTTATAAATTGGACAAGATTTTTCATGTGCTCCCTCTAGATATCCTATACTCATTAAAAATTCATTCGTAATTTCTCCTCCCGTGAACTTAAACGTTTTTTTAAATAATTTCACCCATTCATTTCTCTTTTTCGGGTGATTTAAATCTAGCCATTTCTTGAAAGAACCGTACTTTTTTTGAATGGATATAATTACCTGTGCATTATAAATTACAGCATTAATCTTTAGTTTGTTTCGAATTATTCCTTTGTCATGTAAAAGTCTGGATATATCATCATTATTGAATTTTGAAACCAAATGGATATCAAAATTTGCATATGCAGCTTTAAAATTTTGTTCTTTTTTAAGAATGGTTAACCATGATAGTCCTGCTTGGTTAATTTCCAGGATTAATCTCCCAAATAATGCATTGTCATCATTTATGGGGAATCCATATTGAGTATCATGATAAATCTTGTGTAAATGTTCTTTATCAAGATGTTGGACAAAAGCGCAATATGAATATGTGTTTTCGATTCGAATTTAATCTATGTCATAGACTAGTTTCATGGTGATAGAAGCTGTTTTTTCTTTTGAACTGGTGTTAAAAGTTCCACCCCAAGAATAATCTTCGTTTGAATTTTGACCAGTTATCTGGAAAACCCCCATTTTAGCAGAAACAATTTTCCCTAATTTACCTCCTGAAAATTCCGCAATTTTTTCAGCTCTTAAACGAGCATCTTCTGTAGCTTTTGAAATCATTTCAATTTTTAAATCGGCTAGTTTAGTGTAATAGTATCGAGGAGAACGTGAATAAAAGTTTACGCCTTTATTAAGTAACTCTGTGATTTCTCTTGATATTTTCTCAATATTGTCTACTTCATTCGATTCAATTAATATGCTTTGCTTTAACTCAAAACCAGTGAATTCATCACCGATGTATTTCCCATCAATAGAGTAATTTCGTTTAGATTGTTGCCTTGTTTTCACCGCTGTAAAAACTAAATTATCTTCATTTACCCCTTTAGAAAGTAAGTATTGTTTTATCATTTCCTTATCTCTTTCTAGCTGAGCATATCCTATTTTTAATTCTTTGTTTTCAACTCCAAAACTTCCTTCCCATACAATCAGATCGGATGAAAAATCTTTTTCACCAAGCCCAGTGACTTGAATTTTACCATTTTGTTTATTTCGATTTACGTAGGCATTTCCTAAAAAAATGGAAGCCAAAACAATGGCTAACCCAAATATAACGGCAGTAGAATTTGATTTCATTTCAATTATTTTTTGGAATCTAGTTATTTAATTCAGCTTTTATGGCAAAAACCATGGGTAATTTATCTCCATGGTGTTTTATTTGATATTTTTCTTCTTCAATCTTAATACAATTGTGAAAGCAATCATAAGGAGAATAGGAATATTCATAAAATTTTTTCAATCTGAAATTATGATTTAATAAATTATTTAAAACTTCGCTTAAGCTATGGTTCCACATAACATACTTCTCGTTGATATTCGCATTTCTATTGGCATACGTACCGCTTTCTTGCTCCATAATTGCCCCTGTATTAAAATATGAATAGGCTACCTCTTTAATTTCATCATCAAACATCCAAATTGTCGGATGGAATTCAGCCATAATAAAATTACCATTTGGCTTTAAAAAATGACTAATTATTTTCGCCCATTTGTCTAGATCTGGAAGCCAACCTATAACCCCATAGCTTGTAAAAACTAGGTCAAATTGTTGATTCAAATAATTTGGAAGGTCATAGACATTACAACATATAAATTTGGTGTCTAGATCTAGTTTATTTGAAAACTCTTTTGCTTTTTGAATAGCGGATTCTGAAAAATCAACAGCTGTTACTTGAGCGCCCATTCTTGAAAGAGACATGGAATCTTGTCCAAAGTGACATTGTAGGTGAAGAATGGATTTTCCTTTTACATTTCCCAACAACTTTAGTTCAATATGTTTTAATGAGTTTCTTCCTTCAAAAAATCCAATGTTGTCATAAAAATGAGAATCAATATGAATAGGTGTTCTTCGGTCCCAAGAATTTTGGTTTAGTTCAAAGCTTTTTTGGTAATCTTTCATGAAATCAAATATGGATTATATTATTGTTGAGTTTTTTCAAAGTACTTTTTCATTACGAGTAGTGAAATGAGGTCTTCTGATTCCTTGTTTAAGAACGGAGAAATAAATTTGTGAGCATTTGAAATGATTTGTGATGCCTTATCAGGGTTTTCAATATAATAGTTAAGTTTTTCTTCTAAATCAGAATAATCACGTTTGATTTCTACAAAATGGTAGTCTGGAATGAGTAATCCCTCCATAAACCAAGATTCAAACTTTGGTTTAGGCATTACTGCCAAAGAATTGGAGGACATAATCCATTTTAAATTACTGGCTACATCATTTCCCTCAATGGACAAAATGAATTTATATTGTAACTGTTCTGATATATTTAATCTAGGCTTAGTCCAAATTGGGTTAAGTGAATTGTGATTTACTTTTCCCACATCACAGAGGGGGTGATTATGGTATTTTTTCAAAAATTGTATTCGTTGAGGTTGAGATGGATGAACCTTTCCTCTCCATATAATTAGGTTTTTCTTATCTATAAATTTTTTATCTTTTTTTACAAATGTGAAATGCCTGATTTTATTCCATTTCATTAAAATAGAGAATTGATTGTTCTCTCCAATTGGTCTGGTTTTGGTCAATGAAGGATCATCAGGAATATGAGTGATGTCTCCAAACAAAAAATGGCCTTCACTTTTTTTGTTGAAATACCTTGCGTATTCAAACAAATCAAAATAATAGGCTTTATTAATGTGTCTAAGTTTTAACTGCTCAAGTCGAGTAGGTTTAGCTTTAAAATTGATGTTTTCATCAAGCTTATTGTAATAATTAACTCGTTTGAGGATTTGATTTTGATCTAATGTGTGTAGTTGATCTAATTTTTTTTGAAGCTGTATCTCACTTTTTTTAGAAAAGAAATACGCTATCAAATAATTTCTAAAGTAATATAGAAACTTGTTGTTTTTGTGTTTGAAAGATAGACGTTTAAATTCCATTTCATGGAGATATAAGCTATTTGTAATACGTAAGAAAATTGCCTCTAGGCAAATAAATTAATCGAATGGTGTCATGTGTAATTTTATAGATTCCATATTGCATGGTATCGTCAAGATTACTTAAAGTTAAACGTCCGTTCGTAATGGTCTTTTCTTCATCAAAATTTGGACTCGATATATTGTAATTATAACTCTCTATGTAATCACCATACCTGAAAATCCATTTTTTCTTATTGATTTCAAT
>JAYPLD010000034.1:16865-22466 GCA_038129265.1 Crocinitomicaceae bacterium | reverse complement strand
CCTGCATGCGTTGTTTAAAAGAAACCGGATGGATAAATTTTAGGATGCGGGCCATGTTGGCATCTGTTTTTTGTCACCATTTAGATTGCAACTGGAAAGATGGTGTATATCATTAAGCACAACTATTTCTGGACTATGAACCCGGCATTCATTATACCCAATTTCAAATGCAAGCGGGTACCACAGGAATTAACACCATAAGAATGTATAACCCCATAAAACAATCAATGGATCATGACCCTGATGGTTTGTTTATTAAAAAATGGGTGAAGGAGTTAGAAGATGTTCCTAAAGAGTTTATACATGAACCTTGGAAGATGACTGAAATTGACCAAGTTTTTAATGGTATTCAATCAACTTACCCGAGACCTATTGTTGATATAACAGATGCAGGTAAAAAAGCAAGAGCAAAAATATGGGGATTTAGAAAAAGTAAGGAAGTAAAACTGGAGGTAAATCGTATCGTAAAACTACATACCAGAAATAACTAAAAAACTTGGAGATAATAAGACTTCAGTTCTTTATCGAGTTTTTTAGCCTTATTTTCGGTTAATGCATCTAAAAAATTCCAAAACTGAGTACTGTGATTTTTAACCTTCGTGTGAGCCAACTCATGCAGTATCACATAATCAATTAAATAGTCAGGTAAACGCATAAGCTGTAAAGAAAGGTTGATGTTATTTTCACTAGAACAACTCCCCCAACGAGTTTTAGCATTATTAATTTTTACCTTCTTATACACTAAATCGTAGGTTTTTGCGAGTTTTTCTACTCTATTCGGCAGATATGCTTTAGCCTCCAACCTATATGTTTTTTCAATGGCATTTACGATAAAATCCTGCACATCACTATTTAAGATACTTTCACTTTCTGGTATTTGTACAACTAGTTGATTTTCAGTATAATTATAGGATATTACATCTATTTTAGATTTAATTAAATTTAGCGTGCGGTACTTCGTGTTAAATTGCGTATCCCAATTAAAAACCGTCTGCCTATCTTCAAACTTTTTCATTTGAGCAGCGTGTTTTTCAATCCAATGCTTTCTTAATACCACAAATTGTTTGGCTTGACGAAATGAGGCTAGTCGGGGAACAGCAACACGAACGCCTTTAAATGGCCTGATACTAATGTTTATGTTTTTGGCTTTTTTACTTCTGTAAAGTGTAATGGGAATTCCATCTAAATTGAGTTTCTGTTCAGAGGACATAAACCACTATAAATGAAGGCCACACTCTGTCTTAGGACTATTATTCCAACGCCCTTCTCTACCCTTTCCTGGGACGGTACAATGTTCACAACCTATGGAAAAATATCCTTTCGAAATAAGGGGGTGAAAGGGTAAATGATGATCTTTGATAAAATTCTCTCTTTCATCTTGTGTAACATCTAAGAGTGGATAAAACTTAATCATCCCATTTCTTTCTTCAAATACATCCAAGGTAGAACGGTTGTCACTTTGCCAACGCATTAAACCTGAAACCCAAACTTTATAGGATTCCTTTATCTTTTCTAAAGGCTCCACCTTGTTTATGGAACAACACATATCAGGATCTTTAGTCCAAGTTTGATCTTCAGTGGTAAATTTATGTTTCCATTCTTCTGCTGTTATACTTTTCACATTTAAGTCGTATAACTGAATCAAATAATCTTTGTAAATGAGCGTTTCTTTAAAATGATATCCAGTGTCAATAAAATAGATTAATTGTGCTTTGTTGACATCTGAGAAAAACTTGAGCAACATGGCAGAAGTAGCTGCAAAGGAAGAGGTCAACATGATTTCATCAGTCGTAAAATCTTCATATAGAGAAGCAATACGCTGATGAACGGATAGATTTCTATACTTCTCATTCAAATCCTTAAGTTGTTCCGTTAAAAGACTATTTGCTGTTAATTCAGGTTTAATTGACATAATTGTCGAGTTCGTTTTCTATAAAATCACTAATATCTTTCATTCTCCTGCTGTCACTTGGATGGGTACTGATAATTTCTGGAACATGAGCTCCCTGAGTTGACATCTTCTCCCAAAATGTAATGGCTTCAGTTGGTTCGTACCCTGCTAATTTCATAAAAACTAATCCCATTTTATCTGACTCCGTTTCATGAACTCTACTAAATTTCAACATACCTAACTGAGAGGAACCCATAAATACCATATTAAAAATAGAATTGGTTTGCGCATTGCTTTCATTATTAAGTCCAGATAAATCATGAATTCCCGCAATAGCTAATTGCTGGCTCATTCGTTCATTACCATGCTTTGCTATGGCGTGAGCCACTTCATGTCCCATTACCGCTGCCAGTTGATCATCATTATCAGCTAAATCTATTAAACCAGTGTAAAAACACACCTTTCCGCCAGGCATACACCAAGCATTTAGCGTAGGATCTTCTACCGTAATAAATTCCCATTGAAACCCTTCTACCCGGTGACTATACCCGTTCTCTTCCAAAAACTGAATAGCTGCATTTTTAATTTTATTTCCAATAACAGCAATCCGTTTAGCGCGGGGGTCAACCGTAGTCAATAGATTAACACTGTCCATAAAATTAGCATATTGCAAAGCCGCCATATCAATCAAAGTTGATTCTTTAAGTAGATGCATTTGTCTTCTCTGAGAGATGGGGACTTTAGAACAAGAATAAAATAGTATGGTAAAAGATACTAAAGCAGCGTATCGCATTTAGAGTATTTTAGCACTGAGTCCTGCATCAAGTAACGCAGAACAAATGGGTTTTAACGCAGAAAAATCTCCTCTTTTGACCATGCATTTTCCATTGTTATGCACTATCCAGGCACATTGTTCGGCCTGTATAAAGTCGTGATCACAATATTTGCAAAGCATGTTGATGACATGATCAAAAGTGTTTACATCATCATTGTACAAAAGCAATTCACTTTGTTCTACAACAACTTGATTCTCTGCAATTTCTTCTTGATACTGATGATCTAAACTCATATATAACAAACATATTAAATAATCTGAATTATTTAAAAGAATTCAAAACTTTATCCAGCGTAGTAGGTACACCATCTTTAAACACGACAATTTTTGCCTCTGTTATGTTTTCCATTCTACATGCATTTTGATCTGTGATGGCTTCCTCGTAAGAGTTACGACTTTTGGAAAGGTAAATGGTATTATCCCCCTCCTTGTATGGCTTGATTTCTAATTGCTTAAGTTTTTCAAATGCAATGGAAATATCTGGTGGAAGGTCATTTTGATAACTTCCAAGATTGACTTTAAATTCATAGTTAAAAGCAAATTCATCTCTGTTTGATTTCAACACTGTAACATTAACTAGTCCTGCGGAATTAGCTGTTTTTTGAGCCTCTATGGCTTCGGCTCTAGTATCGTATTTCTTACTAAAGAATTGTTTTCCGTCTTTTCTTACTCTCGATCTTATATTTAAAGCACGTAAATTTATAAATGACTGTGCAATGGAATTCGATGTAGAATCATTATATGTTCCAAAGTCTAGATAATAAAATTCAGGGTTTTGATACGCTACTACTCGATTTGGATTAGAAGATGTAGCCTGATCCAATGAAATTGTTCTTCCATCGTTGTAAGCAATAATAAAAGCATCGGTAATACCTTGATCAATAAGAGCAGCTTTTTTCCTACCAGCGTCTTCAATAGAATTATAAATACCGGTAGAGTATTTATACAAACCATTGTATCGGTTGAGCACTAGTGGCGAAACATTTAATTCATTATCATTAGTCAGTGGCTTTGAAAACGCACCTACCTGAACAGAGAAAAAGACCCCTTTAATGGTATTTACAGCAGTTGCAGGGGCTATGTTTTGATCTGTAGATGTAGTTAAATTTGGATTTGAAGCTACTTCTTCATTATTCGTGTTCGATTGAATAGTTGGGGATGAAGCAGCTACTGTATTTGTAGAAGACTCCATATTTCTAGCTTCACTTAGTGTAATTCGATTTCCATTGTTTAAAGCAACTACAAACGCATCTCGATAACCCAACCCTCTTACTTGATTTTTAGCTGTATTGGCTACATTATAAGATGTAAAATAACCTACCCTATATCTTGTAATATCGTCCCTTACCTTCTCTGCACTAATGGGAGCAAATCCTTTGAATAAATCTTGCGGTATGGGATTTCTAAAAGCACCCACTTGAACCTTGTAAATTAACCCATCAGGAAGTTTAGGATTTACGGGTATGGGGTTATCCTCGTTATATACCGAAACTTCCTCAGAAGTGAATTTGATGATATCCGTTGTCACTTTGGATGGAGGCACATAGGTATTAGATGTAATTTCCCCTTTCGCAGGCACAATGTCAACCATTGGAGCGTTATCATCTTCAGCTGAATTTTCTGTATTATCAAATTCCATTTTTTCATTTTCAACGACTTCTTCATTGGGTGGCAACTCATCGGCTATTTGATCTATCAATTCTTCTGCTTTACCCGAAATTGCTAATGCTCTGACTTGCGTTGCTGAGGTGGAATCTAAACTTGATAAAATGATTTCTTGTTCGTCTTCTTTAGTCCTGATTTCACCATCTAATGAATCAATAGATATAATTAATGCATCTGCTAAGCTCTTTTTCTTTTTAGCTTCTCTTCTAAATTCATCTCTATCTGCCAATAAATCTGCTTTTTTAATGGGATTCTTTTCCTTTTTAGCTTGTTGCTCAAGGGCATCTGCTTTAGCATCTAATTGTCGGCTCATATTTTGATACGCCTGTTGATCAGCTGATTTTTTGGACTTCTCTAATTCCAGATTATTTAATGACTTTTGCTTTTCATTATAAGACTTAAACTCTTCGGTACCAGCCACATAAGATATGTCTTCATTTTCAATGTTTTCTGCAATTGCGATGTCCTTCACCATTGCTTCTTCAAGTGATTTATATTTCTTCGATTTTGAGGCGTAATCATCTGCTTTTATTTGTTCTTCTCTTGCTAATTGATCATATTGATCAGCCTGTACTAAAGCCTTTGCTCTGTCTTTTTTAGACATGTTTGCTGATTCATTTCTGAGCTGCGTAGACTTATTTCGATAATCAGTAGCCTTATTGGATGATGCATTAGATAAAGCGTCTAACTGATCAGATTGTTTTTCATTATTACCTTGAACTGTTTTAGCAAGTGTTAGCTTATCATCAGAAAAATTTTCAACAATGGCCTCACTATATAATTTATTTGACTTTTGATAATAAGCTATAGCGGTATTTTCAGAAGAAGTTGCTTTCTCCAATAATTTGGCTTTTTGAACAGGATCTTTCTCATCATCTGCTTCTTCTCTAAGTTTTTTGGCTTCATCTGCTAGTTGATCAGCCGAATTTTGATAGGTAACAGCTTGATTATAATTATAATTATTGGTAGATAACATAGAAGCTTGTTGTTTAGAGGCATTCGCCTCTTCGTTCAACTTATTTATTTCTGCCTGATTCACTTGGGCCACGTCAGAAGCCATCTTCAGCTGCGATTTGGCTTTTTTCTTTTCAATTTTATTAATTTTCTTATCTACTTTTTCAACTAATTTTTCATTAACAAGATCTGCTTTTTGCATTTCTAACGTTTGCTGCTGGTTACTTAATTGATCTACTTTTTCAATGGATTTTCG
>JAYPLD010000034.1:9096-16765 GCA_038129265.1 Crocinitomicaceae bacterium | reverse complement strand
GTAGTTTCAGATGGGTATTTTTCTTGAACATCATCCAACAGATTATTTGCAGTTTGCTGATCGTCAATAGCTACCATCTCGTATTGATGAGCTTGCTTTAATAAGTCATCTTTTTCTTCAGGTGATGTTCTTGGATCATTTGCTTTTTCCCTAAGTGATGCGGCCTTATCTTTTTGTTTATTTGCAGATTCCATGTAAAAAACAGCACTTAAATAGTCTTCATCTGACTTGGCATCGTTGGATAAACTGGCTGTTTCTTTTTCAAAAACCTCATCATTATATTCTATTTCATTTTTATTGATGTCTTCGTAAGCTCTTACAACCTCATTTTCCTTTCTATCAAGCTCATCTGATTTTTGATTTATCTGTTGATTGATTGACTCTATCTTATTTGGATTAGTTGTAGATTTCAATTCATCTTCAAGTGCCGATATTTCTGACTTTAAATCCACTATTTCTTCTTTATTTTGTTCTAATTGTTGAGAAGATTGTTGTGAATTTTCATTGTTATAACTTATCAAATTTTGAGAAACATCCTCAAAATCTTCTACTTCCGTAGTGGTATTTTCCAGTGCTACACTTACTTCATTATATTCCTCCACATTGTTTTCCTCTACTAAATCAGATACTATTGTTTCCTCTTTCACATCTGAAGTTTCATCTGTAGAGTTATCATTAGCTATATCAGGAGTAGAATTCGTTGACACGGATGATAGCAACTCCTCATTTTTATCTAAATAATCTGAATTAACTTGATTACTTACATTTTCCACTGCTTGAACATCAATATTCTCTTTGACTTCGATTTCGTTGTATTCATCTGAAAGTTGAATCGATTCCATTAAGTCTGCTTCATTAACCAATTCTTTTCTTTCTAATTCGGCATTTTCGTATAGTCTAAACTGTTCTTCCACCAAGAGCTCTGTTTCTTTCACTTTTTCTTCTAAATCAGCAATGTTTTCTTCTAGTTTTGCCTTGTCTTTTTTCTTTTTAGCAAATTTTAATGCCTCTTTATCTTTATCAATTTGATAAATCATACTTTCTTGATCAGCTCTAAGCGATTCTGCTTCTGATAAATATCCGTTTGCTTCTTTTTCTTTCTTTTTCGCATCCTCTTGTACGCGCTGAATTGGAGTCATCAATTCTTGATCTTCAGATTCATTAATTTGATCCGTTATAGCTGTTAAATCTGATCCATTTTCTTGGGCTTTTAGGAGTTCTTCATTTAATCCACTTAATTTTTCGGCTTCTGCCCTTTTTTCATCGAGAGCAGCATCGTATCTAGAGGCTACCTGTAGACTTTGTTCCGCCTCTTTCAATAACACCTGAGATTGTTCTTGATTAATTTTGGCTTCTCTTAGTAAGCTGTCTTTTGAGTCTGAAGAACCAGTTGAATTGGCTTGTTGAATAAGTAAATCTGCTTCCCTTGCCTTGTTTGATGCTTCATTAGCTTTGTGTTCAGCAATGGATTTTGACTTATTACTTAACTTCTTAATCTCATCTATTTCATTTTTATTCTTTAAAATATTTTGTTGGTTTACGGCAATTAATTCATCCACACTTGAATCAACAAGCTCATTCGAATCAACATCAACTTCTTCTACAGCAATTTCAACTGGATTTAGTATGCTATCAGGAATTTTGTCAAAATTAACTTCCGGATCAGCCATTTCTTTCACTACAGTCGCTAGAATAGCTGCCTCATCAGCAACCTGCTGATCAAATTCATTTAAAATAACAAGCGTTTCGTTGCCGTTTTTGTCCACTAATTCAATTTCTTGTTTTAGCGCTTTTAACCCATCTTGTGGTGGAACGGTAACAAGACCAGCGTGTATCTTTTCACTTAAAGGGGTTTCTACAATAAATTTATATTTTCCCGAACTTGGTAATAAAATGGTGTAATTCCGATCATCATTTACCGTGTAAACACCAATTAATTTATTGTTTACTACATTCTGAACTTTGATTGATGCATTATAATCGGCATCATTAATTAGATTTTTAAACTCACCTGCGATAATTACGTTTTGGATAGGTAATAACTTAACCTTTACATTGTATACATCAATTTTACCACCATCTGAAGCTCTTTTAGATGAAAAAAATGCATTTTCATTATTGTCATCAACTATGTAAAGTATGTCGTCATCTGTAGAATTGATCTTGTAGTCTAAATTGGAAACAGGGCCGAAGTTATTGCTTGTAAAGTCGTAGCTACACCTGAAAATGTCATATCCACCCATAGAATTATGACCTTTAGACGAAAAATAAAATGTTTTTCCATCAGGTTGTAAGTAAGGGAAATCATCATCGTAGGGTGTATTGATACTTTCAGGCAATCGTATGGGTTCCGACCAATCACCAGTAGACTGTCTTGTAACCATGTAAAGATCTAACCCTGTTTTACCATCTTTACCATAACTGGAAAAAAATAATTTATCTTGACCTAAGGGAGGAAAATATATAATGGATTTATAATCCATTTTTTGATCAAATTTTGATTGAAAAAGATCAGTAACTAAAATCCTGCCTCCTATTTCGTCTAAATTGTAGCTATACTGAAATTTATCTTCAGCAGTAGAGGTTTTTTCAACCACAATTAAGTTAGACATGTTACTCATTAGGGTTTGACCACTTTTACACATAGACATATACATGTCTAGTTGAAGAGATTGAGCTTGTTTTGAATCTGCAAGCGTTTGGTATTTCTCATATAAAGTAAGGGCATCACTAAATAAATAATTTAGATGTTGTGCTCTAGCCAAATAAAAATAGGCTTGGGGATCAACACTTTTGTCCTTTAATGCCTTCCGTAAATAACCAATTGCTTTGGTTTTATCGGCATATTTATATAATGCGCAAACACCATATTTAAAATTAAATTCTGAATTATTTTTTGTACTCAGAAAATGTAGCATGTGAGGTTCCGCTTCAATAAATGATTTTTCCTCAAATAAAGTATTAGCGTGTTTTAATCTATCTTCTTCACTATTGAATTGTTGTGCATGGAGCGAAAAACCATAAAAAATGCAAAAAAGCGTGATATAGAATGTTAAATTATTCAACGTTTTTAGCCTTTTTAAGCTTAATAGACATCTTATTTTCAGTTCCAGTTAATAAACGCTCAATATTCTTTTTATGCGTAATGATCACCAAAATGGAGATTGAAATAGAAAAATAGATTAATGAGGGACTATTTGATTTCAGCACGAAAATGGTAAATATTGGAAAGAAAAAAGCAGCTGTAATTGCACCCAGTGAAACGAAGTTAGTGACCAGAAAAATCACTAGAAAAATGACTACACACCCAATGGCAGCTTGAAAATTAATAGCTAAGATAATTCCCATTAATGTAGCTACACCTTTACCCCCTTGAAACTGTTCATACACCGGAAAAACATGTCCTAAAACAGCACTAATCCCTACGGCTAATTGCATATTTATAAATGCATCTTCAGATAAGGTAGCCGTGAAAAAATAAGTAGTAATCAATTTTACGGATGCCCAGCCCTTTAAAATATCCATAAATAACACACTAAAGCCAGCCAATTTTCCAATTACCCTAAATGTATTGGTAGCACCTGCGTTGTTACTACCATAATCTCTAACATCTACACCAAAAAACCATTTACTAACCCATATAGCAGATGGAATTGAACCTATTAGATAAGCCAACAATACTGCAGTAATATTATTGAATTCAAAAATTTCTTGCATATTAATCCATATACGAAGCCTTAAAAGGAGCTACCAATTTTGGTGTTCCTAACATAAATTGAAAGTCTTCTTGGTCTTTTTCTCCTTTAAACTTGGTTTCATCTTTTTTAGTTTCACTTATAATCGTGTTAAACTCCTCGTTTGAACTGTAAACTTGCATTAATCCTCTCTTGTAATTAAAGTAATAATAATTCTTGTCATCTAGCTGTAAATAGATAGTTATATCGTTACCCGTCATCCGCTTAGAAACCACTATTTTACCTTTAACGTATTTCATGACCTGTCTTTTATTAATATTGGCTATACCTAAATCACCGTAGGACACATATGCTTTTTTATTCGGATCCCACCTAAATCGAACATCTCCAAAATAAAAAGGAGCTTCTAATTTTTCTGGATACTTTTTGATTTTTCCATTTATTGTTAATTCAGATACCATTTTATCTGCCATATCAATTCCTACTAATTCCCGAAGTGCTTTCTCATAATATGAATTTGAAGCATCTAACATTCTTAAATCTGGAAACTCCAAAATAGTCTTGCTTAATTTATCTAAAGCTTGTTCACTAAAAGGAAACCTAACAATGGTAGACGTTTTTAAATCCGTAGACCAATTTTTAGGATTAAACTTAATTTCACCTGCAGGTTCCAAGGTCACTTGATCTAGCTCTACTCCGATTTCAAAGGGACCATCTGCCTTAACTCTACAACTTTCAGTGTTAAGAGAAGCATACGTACCAGGCAGTTTATATTCAGTTAATTTATCCTTATTAGATAATTGATATTCCTTACGTTGGTTATTATAGGTTAAAAAACCAGTTGCATTCAACATCGATAAATGACTGGAATTTGATTTTTTTCCTAAAAATGAACCATACAACGAAATAGAGTCAGTAGTATTAAACACCATTCCTGAGTAAATTCTATCCGGATCATCTTCCTTACTTACCGAGTCTTTAACAATTGGGATAAGTATGTTGTTAGGATCAATATTTGCCGTAAACTCTACCCATTCTTGAGGAATATTTTTACAAGAGTGATTAATTTTTGTTACTCCACTAAACTCAAGGTTTGGGTTAGTTGATGCTAAATGAACCTCTCCATAAAAGTCATACTTTGGACTAATCTTAAAATTCTTATCTTGATTTATAGTTGCTGTACCAAAAGTTTGATCTGTTGTGTCGGGTTGTAACTTGGAAAAATAGATGCTTTGAACTTGTTCATTCTCATCCACATAATCATAGGTACCTGAAGCTACATAATCGTGTCGAGTATTTACCTCAATTTCAGCATCATAAATTTTATAATACTTAGATACATCATTCGTATATAAAACTGCATTCTTAAGCGTTTCCATTCTTGCCTTACGTCTAATTACAATATTTCCACTATCAGGAACTATTCTTGTATCTGCAATTTTCACAAATGGAATTTTAGTACAGGTAATCTTTTTTCTTTTCACATCAAATCTAGCTTTTGGAGATCCAAAATTTAGGGAATCTTGATCTGGGTGTATGGAATAGAAATTAGATACGGCTAAATCTAAATCGGTATCTATATTAATATCTGCACTTGCTTGTTTACTGTTTTGCATTTCTAGATCATCGTTATCCATATACCAATTGAATTGATCCATGTAACATATATATTGATTTTCTGGGAAAGTAACGAAAGCCTCTCCAGAATTAGACTTAAACTCTCCTATTCTTTCTGTAAAATCTACCCTAGCATTGAGGTTTTGTGTTTTAAAGGATAACTCATCTAGACTTTGGTCTTCAGATACTAACCTAAACTCAGCCGTATCCGCTAAAATGGCGTCAGTTTCGTATGTGTACTCATAGGATTGAACCTCCCCTTTTCCAAAACGCATGATTCCATTTCCTTTTATGCCTTCATAATCAAGTGTTAATTCACCAATCAAATCTGCATCATCATCATCAAAAAACACGAAGTGCTCTTCAATGGATTCAGCCTTTAAGATTTTATCTTTTGGCAAGTAAGAAATCCTGCAATCCTTACCCACAACTTTCGGTATTTGAGGATCTTTCTCTTGTTTTACGTTTTCATAAGATTGAGCTATTGCCCCAACAGAGTCAGGGTAAAAAGTAATATCATCGGACATGGCTGTTGATGTATAAAACTCAATTGTCCCTGTACCTTTTAACCCTTCATTAGAAAGTCTTATTTGGTCATCATAGTTAGCTAATTGGCCGTAAATTCGATATCCATCTTCAGGAGTTTCACGTATAAAACCCAAAGAGTAATCTTTTTGTATAGAAAGTTCTTCCTCAAAGTCAGGAAAAATTCCTCCCGACTTGAACAGTCCATTTAAGGATAATCCTTCATTTTCGAAATTATCTAGACTATCCATCATAAAAGGTTCGACAATAAACATAAAAGTATCTCTTGAATACAACCCTCTCTGAATAGAAGGATCATCATAATAAACAAATGACTTGGTATTGGAAAAAAACTTGGGATAGTCATGCATGGAAGTATCAACTCCAGATTTGTTTAAAGAATCATCAATTTCAATGTAACCCACCAAAGATTCAAGGATAGAAGGAGACTGAACTAGTTGCCCCTTTCTTTTACCCTCTTTGTAATCAGCCCAAATCAACATGGAATCACATTGAGTCATATTGAGTTTAAACTCATCATACAAAAATGAAAATCCATTTCCGAAATATTGTGTTTTACCTGCTGTGATTAATCCGTCAAAGTTCATATCTCTATTCTTTTTAACTCTAATTTGATTTCCAACAGGCTTAATCCAAACTTTATTGGCTGAACTTAATAATACTCGGTCTATTCCGTTTATATTCAAATCATATGATGACAAACTTAAACTGGCATTATTTTTCGCATTGGAAGAAATGATTAATACGTCATAATCTTGTTTTCCAGCTCTGTTTTCTATGTAATTAAATAGCTTTTCCGAACAGGTAACTAGTTTTCTATCATCATCATAATTAATGAATCCATATTCAGTTAACTTAAATAACAAAAACTGGATGTCTTGTACCGTTTTTCTAAAATAATTAGCAAGCGCATTCACAGGGAACTCAGTTCCACCATATTCAATAGTGAAATTTTTAATCTTAACCAGGGGATTTCCGGTATTTCCGGTGAGGTCGTCAAAAATACGTTGATCAAAAAAGTTTAAGGAGGCAAATTGAGCTCTATTATCTGAAGCTAGTGGAAGAGGTTCAAAATTAATAATAGGGTCTCCCAATTTCCAAATCATAGATTGAGGATACATGTCTAAACGATGATAACTATTATAGAAAGGGGCCGCATAAATTCCATCATCTCCTCTAGTCAGAGTCAGAGTTTTTATGGCTTTTACGTACTTAAAAGTAACAGCAGGATGTGTAATAGAATCTTGTTCTATAAAAAATTTAATTTTTGCTCTATCGGATGAAATTTCTTCATCATTAATGATAAAATTTATGGATTCTGCATATAAAAAACCTTTTTCTTGATAATTAAATATTACCCGAGCTAAGTTGTCGATTGATCCGGCTCCAATTAAATTTCTTCCTCTGATGGTAAATCCACCATCATAATCCACATTTGGGAACACGTCTTTAATAAGTAATCTTTTGTCGTAGGATTCAAAACTAGGGTATCTAACCTTTTTGTAACCTAAATTTGAAATCACTTTCTCACTCAACTTACCTAAAACGGGTTCATTAAAGTAATTGCTGTGAAAAAGCGCTGAATCAGAATTAAAGGAGGTACTTTTCAGGGTGATATTGTAACTTTTAATTTCAGCATACACCTTGTCCTTATCTAATTTTGCTCTCTGCCAATCTACCTTTCCACCATTACCTATCCAAATGGCTTTAAGTGGATAAAAATCTCCCGATGTGTTGTAAATAACCGAACTGTCATTTTTTGAAAAACACTTTAAATCGATATTACTAAAATGAAAAATGGGTTCTTTTTC
>JAYPLD010000034.1:0-8996 GCA_038129265.1 Crocinitomicaceae bacterium | reverse complement strand
TTTTTGAAAAACACTTTAAATCGATATTACTAAAATGAAAAATGGGTTCTTTTTCATAGCTAATATTAAAGTCTCTGTTTGATGTTTTCCAAACAGTTGAACCTGGGGTTAGCGAGGCAACATAAATGGAGTTGTCCTTAAAAAAATATTCGGAGAATTTTAAAAAATCTTTAGTCCTTTTCTTTTGTTTGATGTTTAGTACCCGATCTAAGGTTGATTGCCATTCTTCAAACTTTTCTCCATTCAATCCAGATTGCGCAAAAGATAAAATAGCATTAAAGTAGGAGACATATTCGATGTTTGGGCTTAATCTTTTTTCTCCCATTGTATTTAATGTGGCGTATACATGCGCTTTAATATCGGGTGTGAAAAAAGGCCCTAACCAAAGAGGCTCGAACGTTTTTACATAATTTTTAGCATACGATTTATCTACATTTCCAAGAAAAGACTGAACTTCTTTTAAGAACTTTTCAGGTTCTGGTGTAAAACGAACATATTGCGAAGAAACATGAGAGTAGAATGATAGAAAAATAAAGATGATTGTAATTTTCTTAAGCGTCATTTTTGGCGTATTTTAAAATGAGAATTGCCCAGTTATTTTCTAAATTTGAATATAGCGGAATTAATCCACTCTTAGAAGAGAATTGAATTAAATCTGATAAATCTTGTTCGTAAAATCCAGATAAAACAATGGATGTTTTTCTATTTGAAACTCGTAACAAATAATCCCACTGAGACATGATTGTATTTTTATTTATGTTAGCCAGTATCAAATCATATGCCATGTTTGGGATAGAATCTCCAGAACCATGAATGAATTTAATTTTATTACAATTGTTTATTCTACCATTTTTAATTGCATTTGATACAGCTAATTGATCAATCTCAACAGAACTTATTGAGCTGGCTTTCAACTTCTCCGACAAAATTGACAAAACACCCGTTCCAGATCCAAAGTCTAGTACCTTCTTATTTTCAGGGGGATTCTCCAATAAATAAGATGACATCAATCTTGTTGTTTCATGATGCCCTGTGCCAAAAGACATTTCGGGATCAATTATGATTTCATAATCATAATCAAATTCTTCATGAAAAGATGCCCTAATCACACAGGTACTAGAAACAATAACAGGATCAAATGACGATTCCCATTTTTCATTCCAATTTTCATATTGGTGTTCTTTAGATGTATAATCAAGTATTAAGTCATTGTGATTTTGAAGAAACAACGATACTTTATCTTTTGAAAAATCTAAAGAAGAGATGTAAGCAGAAAATCCGTTTTTGAAATCTTCAAAAGATTCAAAACCCAAATCAGCTAACTCTTGCTTCATCAAATCCACCAATGGGTTAAGATCTTTAACTTCAATACGGAGTTCTAGATAATTCAAGAAAATGAATTTGCAATGGATAGAAAGGATTTACAGTCTAAGGAGGCACCACCAATTAAACCACCATCAATATCATCTTGGGAAAAGATATCTTTTGCATTCTCAGGTTTACAACTTCCACCATAAAGAATAGAGATGTTTTCAGCTGTTTCAATAGAAAATTGGTCAGCTATTGACCCTCTTATATGTTGGTGCATCTTTTGAGCATCTTCTGGGCTAGCTGTCAAACCTGTGCCTATTGCCCATACCGGTTCATACGCAATAATTACTTTTTTGATTTGATCCTCATTTAGGTGTGTCAATAAATTGTTAAGCTGGTTAGAAACAACTTCAAAAGCTCTACCTTCTTCTCTTTCTTCCTTTAATTCACCACAACAAAAAATGGGAGTTACTTTATACTTCAAAAGTGATTCCACTTTTTTGAATATGATTTCATCTGTTTCATGAAACAAAGATCTTCTTTCAGAGTGTCCTACAATGGCATAATTTATATTTAACGAGGAAAGCATTTCTGCCGAAATCTCACCTGTAAAAGCACCATTTTCTTCAAAATGAATATTTTGAGCTGAAAGAGAGAAATGGTGTTGTTTTTTATTAAAACTAGAAAGATAAATACTAGGTGGAGCCACAATCAGCTCTGTATCTGAATGTATTTCACTAGTATTAATTTCATCAATTAAACGTGTTGAATCGGGATGATTTAAATTCATTTTCCAATTACCAGCTACAATATTTCGTCTCATATATTTTATTTTAATACAACTCTTGGATCAATAACGCTATATAACAAATCTGTTAATAAATTTAGGGATACAAAAATAACCGAAATCACTAAGGTTATGCCCATAACTACGGGTAGATCATCATTTTTTAAGGCATTAACCAAAACAGAACCGATTCCATCCCAATTAAAAATGAGTTCTACAAATACAGCTCCAGCAAGTAACGAGGCAAACCATCCAGAAATAGCTGTTATTACTGGGTTTATGGCATTTCTTAGTGCATGTTTCCATAATATAGAAAATGGGCTCAACCCCTTTGCTTTAGCTGTTCTTATAAAATCACTTGACAACACTTCCTCCATCGATTTTTTAGTGAGTAGTAGAATAATGGCTAGAGGGCGTATTCCTAATGTTACACAGGGTAATATTAAGTTAGCCCACCTATACTCTCTTACGCCTGTTATATCATTAATTTGTAAGATTGAACCACTAGGTTCAAGTCCAGTCCCAAAAATTTTAAAAGAATAAAGAAGATGATCAAAAAGTTTTATTTGAAAGATACTATTAAACGTGATTAATATAAGCCATAGGAATAAACCCAATATAAATCCTTTCAAAACGGATTTAATGACCTCCTTAAAAGTCTTATTTTTCTTTTTAACAAAAACCACTAAAATAAACGATAACAACATAAAAACTAATGGCAATACAGGAAAATCAATAGAAGTAGACCAGTAGTAACCTCCAACCACAGAAACTATTGAGGCCATAAAAAAAGAGGGTGCAGACATACCTGCTATAGAAATTAATAGAGAAAACTGATTTGAAAATGGATTATTATTGTAAGCCGTATAGGAACCTAGAATCAAACCTAAAATAGAAGCAAATAGTATGGCAGAAAAAGCTAATATGGCTGTACCAAATAATTTTTCACTTATAAGCGAAGACACATTTCTATTATTGATATACGAACGTTTGAGGTAAGGATATTTTATAAAAAAACATAAGGAGGAAGAAATACTGATTAATTTAAACCCATCATACTTTTCTTGATCATAAAATATAAGACTTTGATCATTACCTGTATTATGGATTGAGACGGGAGAAATATCATTTAAGAAGAGGACATACCTTTTAGGAATTGGCTGGTCCAACCCCCACTCTTTATTGAAGTTTTCTACAATATCTTTGTTCGTGTTTTGACCACCTGATAAAGAAGCTGGATCCCCTGGCTTAATACTGTAAATACAGAATATGATGGTAATTACACCAAGTAAAACCAAAATACCATATGCTATTTTTCTCAGTACGTACCTTATCAATTATTACTTTTTGTCTAATGCCTCAAGCAGATCTATCACATTGAAAGCATCATCATTGATGCCATTGAATGAAGCTTTAATATTTCCGTTCCATATGTAAAACACCCCAGGAGTATCCCTTTCCCATGTCAATACATCATAAAATGTGGGTATATCGAGAATTTGATAGTGATATTCACTTCCCGCAAACTCAAAAAATTCAGGTATTTTTTCTGTTTCTTCTTCCATAAAAATAATTTCAATTTTTGGAAAATCATCAATGTATATACTACGTAAAGAATCCAAAGACCTTATGGTAGACCTACAATGGTCACAACCAGCTGCAAAAAAACAAAGTAATACCTTACCCTGATCTGCATATGGGAATTTCACTCCAAATTCAGAAGTGGTTTGATCTGGCCCTTTTAGTTGAGTTTGGTCAACTGTGTCGATAGTGTAATTACCGATTTTAATTTCAGCTGATTTGATCGGAATGAAAATAAAAATGAAAGCTGTGATTACAATGTAAGAGGCAAATAAAGGACTCCACTTTTTAAATTGATCTTTATCATGAGGCAATATTGCGTTTAGAAGAAATAAAAGGATTATTGCAACTACATTTTTTATAATTGCTTCTAGAGGAGTCATGGGTAATAGCGCACCAAAACAACCACAATTTCCTTGGTTACCAGTAAGATAGATTTGGATTAAAAGATGTACCGTAAAAAAAGCAAGCATACCTATGGTAGCGGGCACAACAATGCGTTTTAAAAAAAATGGCAATAGTACTAACAACCCAAGTGTAAACTCAAAACCAATTAGGATTCTGGATAAAAATGCAGAAAAGGTAGCATCAAAGCCTAAAGGAACTAATTGTTTTGCCTCAAATGTAGTAATGGAAAAATACGCAGAAGGATCGTGATAAATTTTAGCATATGCTGATACTAAAAATAAAGCGGATATTAATATCCTTATAACCCAAGTTAAAATCAATTTTGTAGACTGACTCATATCTGATTATTTAAATGAATTAATGCAAAAACACTATAATTCAACATATCAAAGTAATTAGCATCAATCCCTTCAGATATTATGGTTTTACCTTTATTATCTTCAATTTGCTTTACTCTTAAAATTTTCATTAAAATCAAATCTGTTAAAGAAGAAACCCTCATATCTCTCCATGCTTCACCATAGTCATGATTTTTAGCCGTCATTAAATTTTTTGCTTCAAGAATCTTTTCTTGGTATAGCTTAATTACTTCGTCAGCTGGCAATTCTAATCTATTGTCCTTTACTAAATCTAGTTGAATTAAAGCCATTACACAATAATTGACTATTCCAATAAACTCTGGTTCAATTCCTTCACTGACCTTTGATGAACCTGTTTCTTGAATAGTCCTAATTCTGTTTGCTTTTATAAAAATTTGATCCGTTAGAGAGCTTGAACGCAAAATTCGCCAGGCCGTACCGTAATCAATAGTTTTCTTTTTAAAAATCTCTGTACATTTGGAAACTACCGTATCAAATTGCAAGGAAGTATCGGGCATAAATAAATCAAAATTAAAAGTCGTGAAAGATACGTATTTAGTTGAAAATTACTCCATAAACTGTAAAGGAAATCTAATCGATTTATCAACTCCTAAAATTATGAGTATTGTAAATACTACACCTGATTCATTTTATGATGGTGGCCAATACAATACCATTGAAAAGGCATTACAAAAAGTGGAAGTAGATATTTCAAATAATGCTACTTTCATAGACATAGGAGGATATTCATCTAAACCTAATGCAGCACATGTAACAGAAGAGGAAGAGTTGAAACGAACCATCCCAGTTATTGAAGCGATTTTAAAAAGCTTTCCAGAAGCTGTTATATCTATCGATACGTTTAGGGGAAAAGTAGCAAAAGAAGCTGTAGACGCTGGTGCAGCCCTGATAAATGATATTTCAGCCTTTGAATTGGACAAAGAAATGATCAACACACTCAAAACATATAAAGTACCCTATATTCTAATGCACATGCTGGGAACGCCTCAAAACATGCAAAAAAATCCTAGTTATAAAAATGTAGTAAAAGAGATTGTTCTATTTCTAAGTAACAAAATAAGAGAACTTAAAACATTTGGAATCCATGATATCATTATAGACCCCGGTTTTGGATTTGGAAAAACACTATCTAACAATTATGAGCTAATTGCTAATTTGAATTATTTTACAACTTTAAAACATCCATTATTAGTTGGCGTAAGTAGAAAATCAATAATATACAAATTACTAAATATCAATTCATTAGATTCTATTAATGGCACAACAGCTTTAAACATGTATTCTTTATTAAATGGAGCGAATATATTGAGAGTTCACGACACTAAAGAAGCCAAAGAATGCATTCGAATTTTTAATGAAATTCAAAAATTTTAAGTATGAAAATTTCAGTCATTAACACAGGATATTTCAAATTAGATGGTGGCGCTATGTTTGGAGTAGTACCCAAAAGCATTTGGAGTAAAACAAATCCTCCAGACAGTAATAATATGTGCAGCTGGGCCATGAGAAGTATGCTTATTGAAACTGACAATCAACTTATTTTAATTGATACGGGAATTGGCAATAAACAATCGGATAAATTTTTTAGCTATTACTACTTACATGGTGAAGACTCACTAGAAAAATCCATAAACAAAGCCGGTTACTCGTTAGACGAAGTTACGGATGTATTTCTTACACATCTTCACTTTGATCACTGCGGTGGAGGAGTCAAATGGCTAGATAGAGAGAAGTCTATTTTAGAACCTGTTTTTAAAAACGCGCACTATTGGAGTAATAAATCTCATTGGGATTGGGCTATTCATCCAAATCCTAGAGAAAAAGCATCTTTCTTAAGTGAAAACTTGAGACCCATTGAAGAAAGTGGACAACTGAAGTTTGTTTCTCGCAAGCAGCAAATCACCAAAGACGTATTCAAGGGGATTGATGTTTTTTTTGCAGATGGGCATACAGAAAGTCAAATGATTCCAATTATCCATTATAAAGGTCAAAAAATTGTTTTCACCGCAGATTTACTTCCAAGTGTAGGTCATATACCACTTCCCTACGTTATGGGTTATGACACAAGGCCATTAACTACACTAAAAGAAAAATCTGAATTCTTGTCGATAGCTCAGGAAGAAAATTGGATTCTATATTTAGAACATGACCCTGTTAATGAATGTTGTCTTGTGCATCAAACAGATAAAGGAATCCGTCTAAAATCAACACACAAGTTAGCTGAGTTTCTATAATGATTTCAATTAAAGAAATCAATAAGCTAGCTATACCAGCAATATTATTCAATATTACAGAACCCCTTATTGGATTAGCTGATACTGCCCTGATTGGTCAAATGGACTACCAAGCCACTCTAGCACAGGGTGGTGTAGGTTTATCTTCAGGATTAATAGCCACATTAGTTTGGGGGCTAGCCCAAATGAGAACTTCATTATCAGCTATTGTAAGCAGACATTTTGGTTCAGATCATCTCGAAAAGATTAAAAGTTTAATTCCACAAACTTTTCTAATGACTTTATTATTAGGCTCCATAATAGGTGGTCTTCTTATTTATTACTTTGATGAAGTGGCTATTTTTCTATTTGGAGACATAGAAGAACACACTTTTAATTACGCTAAAGACTATTTTAAAATAAGAGCTTTAGGGCTGCCTATTAGTTTATTAATTGCGTTGTTTTTTGGTGTATTTCGAGGCTTCCAAAATACTTCATGGGCCATGTATATCAGTATAATAGGAGGTGTAGTCAATATTTTTTTAGATGTAATTTTAATAAACGGATATGAAGACATCTTAAATCCTATGGGAGTTGAAGGTGCCGCATGGGCATCTCTAACTGCTCAGGTAGTTATGGTGCTTTTATGTATTGTATTCTATCTTTCTAAAACACCATTTGGATTAGCATTGAGTCCAAAAATCAGCCCTTATTTCAAAGAAATGATCACTATTTTTTTAAATATGTTTATCAGAACATTAGTGCTCAATATTGTTTTCATCATGGCAAATCGATATGCCAATCATTACGGAGAGGAAGAATTAGCAGCATATACCATCGGATATAACATTTGGATTTTCACCTCCTTCTTTATAGACGGTTATTCTAACGCAGGTAATGCTCTAGCTGGAAAATTTTTAGGTGAAAAAAGCTCGAATAAATTACAATATCTTGGGAAAAAATTGATGTGGATAAATATCAGAATTTCATTTATACTTATGATAATATACACCACTTCATATGCTTACATAGGTAGTATATTTAACTCCGATGAAAGCGTACTAAATTATTTTAATCATACTTTTTGGATCATCATCATAGCACAACCATTTAACTCCATTGCATTTACTTTTGATGGTATATTTAAAGGGATGGGGAGAGCTATAGAATTAAGAAACACCTTAATACAAGCCACATTTTTAATTTTTATTCCCACCCTATATTTTTTGAACCTCATCCATGAAAACCTATTAAGCATTTGGATATCTCTAAGTTTATGGATGGTCTATAGAGGCGGATCTTTACTCTATAAATTTAAGACAAAGCCTATTACTGCACTGTCATAATTTGTGAACGTATGGTAGAGTCAGGAAGTCTTAAAGACACGATGTAATGGCCTTTATCTAATGTAAATAGTAATGGTATATCATTTACTCCATTATCTACAAAATAAATATCATGATAGACTTTCTTACCTTCCATTGAAAAGATATCAACATGAAGTGGACCAGTTGAAGTTGAGCTGATCAATACGTTTGCACTTCCATGTGATGGATTAGGATAAATATCAAATTCTCCCGAAGAAGCAATTTCAATATTTGTTGTATTCTCTAACACATATACATATATGGTGTAATCCATACTAAACGTACCGTTCATTAATCGTAAAACGACAGCGTATGGCTCTGGTCTGGCCTCATTAATTGTAGGTGACCACATTAAAGAAACTTTAGTCTGGAAATTATCCATTGAACCCTGAGTATAGGTCATGGGATTTGACAAATCAAATGGTTCTCCAAAGGCATGAAAACCAATAGAAGAAACACTACTATCTAAAGCGTATAAATTCAAACTAAATGGAACTCCTGCGGTAGCGTTCACATAAGGAACCCCGTCAGCATTTAACGGTAATGATCCTAAATCAATCAACTGAGGAACTGGACCTGATGGTAATACAATAAATTGCATATCTCTTCTGATTTCACCTACTTTGTTTCCATTTCTAAATTCTTCACAAGTTACCGTGTATACAAAATTGCCAATGGTTGAAGCAGTCCATGAAATGGTACCGGTTATGGGATTAATAGAAAATTGACCTCCAGCCACTGAAGGAGGATTGGTATATCCAGCTATTGGTGTGCCATGTGAAGGATTAGCCATAGAACTTTCATGAGGAACATCTAATGACCATACGAGGGAGTCACCATCATTATCAAATGGTAGAGGATTGTACTGCCATGGGGTATTCATGGGTAAAAAAACAACTGGACTCACCATGAAAAACGGAGTAGAATATGAGTCCACTAAATCAACTGT
>JAYPLD010000033.1:16731-23025 GCA_038129265.1 Crocinitomicaceae bacterium | reverse complement strand
GAAGTGGTCCTGTTGGACTAGGAGCAAACCGTACTCTTGTTTCGTTAACACTCATTCCAATAAAATTTTTGCAAATATATTTTTTATAAGAATAAAAAGGAACTTATTCTTTTATATCATTGATCTGAAATTCACATCTTCGGTTCTCCCTATGCTCTGCTTCGGTACAATCCTGGTCTTGATAACAATTATTAACATAATTAGTTGACCCCATAGGAATGTTAAAAGTACGTTTCATGCTGACGCCTTTATAGGACAAATAGACTCTTACTCTCTGAGCTCTATTTTTACTCAACTTTAAATTATAATCTTGAGTTCCTCTGCAATCGGTATATCCATAAACATTACAAGTTCGAGTTTTATGAATTCGTAACCATCTAGCTAATTTATCTAATTGTTCTTTTGAGTGTGGAGTAATTTCATGACTGTCAAACTCAAAATAGATCGGTTCGATTTTAAAATCTGACTTGGTGAGTGATAAGTCATAATCTCTAGAAAGATCAATGATTTTTGGAACTACATCACCAATTTTAACCATAATAGTTTTAGGGAAATAATTGTCTTTTTCTAATTTAATGTAGTTGGTTGAGTTTTTCTTGATGGACATTTCAAATAGGCCTTGGTCATTAGAGTATGTAATGTTTTTGAGGTTAGTTGTTGAATCTGTTAATGTGATTTTCACAAAACTTAGTGGTTCTCTATTTTCTGCATCAACCACTAAACCAAAAGTAGGAGTTCCCTTGATATTTAGTTTAAGTACGATATCATTGTTTTTCTTCCAGAAAATACCCGTATGGATATTTTCTACCGCTTCTAAATCCCCTTCGCTAGCATATAATTCATAGTCTGTGTCTGTTCTTAACTCAAAGTAGAATCGACCTAAACTATCAGTAACTGTTTCCGATTCAATTTTTCCATTTCGATCAATTAATTCTACCGTAATATTTTCTGCGACACTATCGTTTGAATAAATTACAACTCCATGTGCATCTGTAAAAATTCGGTGTAAAATGATGTCATGTAATTCATGAGTGTTAAAATTCGAGTCTATGCTTACCGTTGTTGTACCTCTTAATTTTTTCTTTGTCCCGTCCATATAGAGTAGTGAGTCATTGTATAATGGAAATTGAAAGAACCCGTTTTTATCAGAGTAAACGGTTAAATACTTTGAATCAAAACCACTTTCAACGGCCACCGCTACTTCATCCACTATTCTACTGGTATCTTTAAAATAAGTGTATCCCTGTACAGTAATATGATTTTTAAGGTGTAAATCTTTTTTCCTTACACTTCCCCAATGTTCATCTACGATGAGAAGAGTGTCTTTTGCCATTCCATAATTCGTAGCTATAAGTCTATAGTTGTTAAGTGCAGTCATGGAGAGTTCATAATAGCCGTCCTTTTTTGTGGTTATGCGCTCCACTTCTATATTATTGGAATCTAAAAGCCTCACTACTGCATTTTCGGAAGGTATCCCATTGGTGTCGTATACAATACCATTAATGATGGCTGTATTGTTAATGATTTTGACTTTGATAATTGAATCTGTCTTGTATTTAGGGGAAATTTTCAGTTTTAGTGATCCTACTTTTTTGTCTTTCTGTGCTAAAATGAAAAAGTCTTTCACATCTTTAGTATCAATTTGAAAGAATCCATCATCTCTAGAAAATAGGGTAGTAAAAAGTTCATCTTTGTTATTAGAGAACTCCATTTTAGCTCCACCTACTTTATCATTATTTTCATCCACTACGTATCCTTGAATAGTGGTTGCTGAATCTAGGTAAATGTCTTTTTTTTCATTTCTGAATAATTGGTAATCGGCATCTACCTGAATGCAACCAGACATACCCATTTTAGTAGCACATATTTCATATGATTTTCCTCTTTCAAGAGAGAATCGGTATTTACCGTTAATGGCTGTGGTAGTTTGGTTTAGTTCGTAACTATTTTCATCTAAAAGCCTCACAAAGCTGTTTTTTAGGATGCTGCTGTCTTTAGATGACTTAATATAGCCTTTTACATAGGGTTCGATAGGGATCATATGCGCAAAGTAAATGTCCTCATCTCCTGTCCCTTTAGACCTGTCTGAATTCAAAATGGCAACACTTTCATCAAAAGGGTGTAAAACAAAATGAATATCATCACCACTAGAATTAACCGGGTATGGAAGGTGGGTTACATGATATATGCTATCATCTACTATTTTACATTTGAATATATCTGCCTTTCCGTATCCAGGCCATCCATTGGAAGAGAAAAATAATACACTATCATCATAAATCCTTGGTGACTCTTCATCAAAAGGAGTATTTACAAGAGGCCCAAGATTTACGGCTCGCCCCCATCTCCCCGATTTTTTTTGGTGAGACATGTAGATATCAGTTCCACCGTATCCTCTTCTTTTATCGCTAACAAAATAGATGGTTTCCCCGTCATCTGTTACACTAACTTCTCCTGAACCAAATGTACTTGGCAAGAATAGCACTGGAATCTTCCTACGTTTAATTAATCTAGATTTTTTCTTATGGTGTTTACCTTTAAATAACAAAGGGTTCATGGGAGTGTTAGGGTTCCAATTATTTGTAACGGGGTGCCTGGTGTAGAATACTTGATCTTTCTTAAAGCTTTGGTCATAACTGGTTATATTAAAACCCTTGTGAGTAACATGTAATCTTGCTGTATCGTATGATTCTTTTGGAATGATATTTCGATAATCGTGAAATAACTTTGAAACATCAAGGGGCATTTTGTATAGATATGTCCTTGGACTAATTACCGTTCCGTAGGCTAAAGATTTTTCTAAGGTTTGTAAAAACTCTTTCTTTTCTTTAGGACTTAACGAATCATTGTTTTCGATTAAATTTATGTTTCTTCCATTATAGATATCCTCATCTCCTTTTTCAATAATATAGTATATGCCATCATCATAAAATGAGGGTGAAAACTCTGCCGCAGGGGTGTTTAAAGATTTAAATTCTGCTAGTTTTTTAAAAAATTTGATGGTATCCCATTTTTTTAACGAATCAATGGATTGTATTAGTAATTGTAAATTTGGATTAGTAGAATCATGGACTAATAACGGAGATAATGCATTTTGAGCTGAAGTGTATCTACCCGTACTTTTCAGGGCATCAGCATAATGGAATGCTAATTGTAAATTATTGGTATCATTTTTTAATGCGGATTCGAATAATGGAATTGCTTTTTCAAATTGATTATTAATGTAATAGCAATAGGCAAACTGTTTTACCTGTTTATTTGTCAAGGAATCTTCCTTGCTATATAGATCGGCAGCTAGCTCATATTCAAAATTTGAATACATGATATCTGCCAGCTTCGATTGCCCGAAGCTAATGAAGTAGCAAAAGAGTATTAAAAACGATGTAAATAACTTATTCATTCAGTTGATCGTTAACTATCTGCGCTGTATCCTGAATAAATTCTATTTCTCTTTTTCCATGGTGTTTTTGCATTATCACCTCGGTTAAGCTTCATGCCTAAAAAAACTTCGTGCGTCCCATCGTTGTAGGTTTTAATATCTGAGATTCCGATATCATACGTATATCCAAACATGATATTACCAATTTCAATTCCTCCCATAACCGCTACAGCATCTTGATGACGGTATGAAGTTCCTATCCAATACGCATCTTTTAAGGTTATTTTTAAATTCCCATCAAACTGATAAGGAGTGTTTAACATGTATCTAAAAATGGTAGAAGGTTGGATATCAACAAGAGCCCCAACCTTGAAGTTGTATCCGGCATGTGCATAAAATACACGATCAAGAGAGTTATTTACGGGTGTTGTAAGAGCATTGATGTTTGATTGGTTTTCTAATAAATTAAAACCGGAAACTCCAATAAAATGCCTGTCTCCTTTCCATAGGATTCCAAAGTTGGCATCAGCAATGACATGACTAACACTATTCATTACGGCTATATCACCAGGTACTTGAGTAATTAGCTTATCTCTGTCAATTGAAAATTGTGTTACTGATCCAGATAATCCAAACGATAATTTGGATAATTTTCCTGTTTTAACATGATATGCAAACGAAGTACTGAGGCCTGTTCTTTTAGATGGTCCAGAAGCATCATTATACAAGTGGATTCCTCCTCCAGTACGTTGGCCAAGAAAACCGTGAAGCATTAGATTCTGAGTCACAGGAGCTTCATCTATTCCAAGCCACTGCCTTCTTACACTAAGTGATAGTGGAGAGTAATTTTTAGATCCCGCTACAGCAGGGTTAATAGCAAAATCGTTGTAAAGATATTGACTGTTCAGTGCTGTTTGTTGTGCATTGTTATTAGACGCGAATAGCAAGCAAATTCCAAAAAGTATTAATGTCTTTTTCATTTTATCTAATTATTGTTATTGGTCCAGATTGATTAATTACACTTCCTGTGCTTTCAGTAAGCTGTATAATATAGTAATAAGTTCCTGCTGGAAGGTCGTTTCCGTTGTAGGTGCCATCCCAACTAAAAACTAAGTCTGTAAATGAAGTAATTTCACTTCCCCACTTATTAAAAATAACTAGGTTGACTTCACTGTAATTTGAAAAATCTAAATTCCAAGTATCGTTAACTCCATCGTTATTAGGAGTAAACGTATTTGTCATTTCAATACAGGTCAAAGCGCTGTCTACTGTGATGCTGTCTAACAGAGAATAGCAATCATTAGCATCAGAAATTAAAACGTTATAATTTCCAGCTTCTGCATAGGTTAATGGATTTTCTAAACTTCCATCAGACCACAAATAGTCATAGTATCCTGAACCAAACATGGGGTGAGCGTGTATCATAAGCCCCCCTTCTGAACACGTTTCTTGTTCAATAGAAGATTGGATTACAATAGGACTCGATGAAATGGTTATCGTTTCTGTGTCAGTAGCTATACATGAACCAATGGTGTGGGTGTATGTAATGGTATGTGTTCCTACACCAGCTACATTAGGGTAGAAAATATTATTCGTAACGCCAGTGCCTGAATACTCACCACCTGAAGGATCACCACCTGATAAATTAAATGATGGAGTTGCTTCTCCACATAGGATTTCAAATTTGTCTAAATGTGTGGAGAGTGTGTATACATCAACCGTAACTCCTATGCAATTACTTGGAGGACACATTCCTCCTTCAGCTCTTACATAATAATTAGTAGTTGTACTTGGACTTACAGTAATTCCATTAATACTATTGAAGGTGGTGTCAATTATATCCCCTGTTCCGCATGCGTCTTCGTACCAAACCCAAACACTACCGGGGGATAAACTACTGGATGTGTCTAACGATATGTTTGTAGAATTACCATTACATATTTCATAATAAGTTGCTGTTAAAAGATTTGGATCTGGATTGTTTTGTAGTACTGTAATATCAACCTGTGCAGAGTCAATACAATTATTCCCATCATTAAAGGTATATGTAATAGTGTGGGTTCCAACTCCAGCAATAGAAGGGTCAAATAAACTATCTGTTACGCCAGTTCCACTGTATGATCCACCAACTGGATATCCGCCAGTCATTATTATGGGGGAACTACTACATGTGGAGTCTAAAGGGCTGTGGTAAACACCTAGATCATAGGTGTTAATGAGTAAATCTGCACAGGCAGTACTCCCACAACTTCCTCCAGTAGCTCTAGCATAGTACATGGTAGTAGAAGCTGGAGTTACCGTTAACGAAGTGCCTGTTCCAATAGAAGAACCGCCACAAGATCCTTCATACCAACGCCATTGAGCACCAGTCCCCAAATGTCCACCTACAATAGATAGTGTTGCTGAGCCCCCTGTACAAAAATTATTAGCATTAGTACTAATACCTGTCGGGGCTAGTGATCCATCTCTAGTTATTATTCTTTTACTTTGGCACATTGATGCACCACAAGTTCCCACAACTCGAGCGTAGTAAATAGTAGTGTTATTCGGCATAACTTCAATGGAGTCACCTACTCCAATAGGTGTAGATCCACACGAATTTTCATACCATGTAATCGAATAACCATTGGGGAACGACCCTGAGTAATGAGCAAATAACTTTACTGTAGTTTGCGGACAAATAGTATCTGGAACATACCAAATGGAATCAGTTGCATTAAAAACGGAATCAACTCTTATGGAATCTAAATCAATGTAATGAGGGTAGGTTTGAATGGTAATATCTTCGCATAATGTATTATTACAATATCCTTCAGCTCTTACACTATATGTTGTTGTAGATGTCGGATTTATATTAAGCGTACTGCCTTGACCTACGAGGTTGCCTCCACATACATCATCATACCAATTCCATT
>JAYPLD010000033.1:0-16631 GCA_038129265.1 Crocinitomicaceae bacterium | reverse complement strand
GTACTGCCTTGACCTACGAGGTTGCCTCCACATACATCATCATACCAATTCCATTGTGCACCAGTTCCCAAACTTCCTCCATCAACAGTTAAAATCACATTATTGTTTTGGCATACAATAGTATCTGAAGCAGTAACACTAGATGGATCTGTAGATGCATTGGCAAGTACTACATCGATGTTCACACATGTAGTTGCATTACAAAACCCATTTGCTTTAGCAAAAAAGGTTTCACTGCTAGAAATGGAAATATTATTAAACGTATTTGTTGTAGAAGTAGCAATTGGAGTTCCAGAACAGGAACTGGAATAAAGCTCCCAATTGGCTAATGTGCCAAGAGAGCCTCCGTTTACTGTAAAATTAACGTCACCCGCTGAGCATAAAGAGTCATTGGAAACATCAAGGGAGGTTGGATCATTAGAAGAAGTGGCTAAAACGACCTCGATCGAAATGCACGTTGTGTTATCACAAGAATCTGCCTTGCAGTAAAATGTGGTAGTAGCCGAAACAGGTATATTAGTGAAGCTGTTGGTGGCTGTTGTAGCAACCAAAGTACCTCCACAAGAAGCTGTGTAAAGCTCCCATTCAGATCCTGGCCCTAGTGTTCCATCATCTACGGTTATACTTATATTTCCAGCAGTACAAAGGGTGTCAACACTAGCGGTGAGTGAAGTGCACATGATAGTTCCATTAGTACATTGGGAATAATTGATATTGGCAAGAAATACCGTTGATATTGCTATGATAGCGTATACAGTTTTTTTCATGATTAAAATCTATAGGTACACAATTTTACACCAATTTAGGTATAAGAATAATGGTATCGTTAACTTTTATTAACTAATTATAGTGAGAAAAGTTTCAGAATAAACCAATTAGGATTAAAATCGCTTAATTGAGTGGTGTTGCAGAAATATCAAAAGAAATGTGAACAATGTTGCTAGGCCCGCTTTTTCTTTCTTCTGGTGTTTTTTGATGGGTTTTAACTAGATGAGGAAATTCAAAACTCAGCATATCTAAGTCAAATTCAGCCTTAGCATTTAAAGATTCCTCGCTAAATTCAACGGAAATTGGGAAATTTATTTCTTTCTCAATACCTACAACGGTAAGGGTACCTTTTGCCTCTCCATTTTCTACTTGACTTACATAAAAAGTAATTTCTGGAAATGAGGTAACATTAAAATAATCTGCACCCTTTAAATGTTTGATGAGGTTTCCTGGTAGGTTTGTATCGGCAAGTGAAGCAATATCAAATGAAAATTTTGCTTTAGTGATTTCCCCTCCTTCAACCATAATGGATCCATCGCTAATTTTTACTTTACTTTGGTAGGCATATTCAGTATCTTCATTATGTTTTGCTTGCCAAACCACAAAAGCGTTATCATTTACCTTGTAATTTACTGGTGAAAGCACAATTTCTGATGGGATGCTTTTTTCCACTGCTTCATTTTCAGAAGAATTACATGATGATAGGATAAGAATTACAGAAAACAGGAATATAGAAAGCAGTTTATTCATTTTAATAGATTTAGATTCTAAATTAAAAATTATTTCTATTAATTAACACCATATTGTTGGTCAATTTTATCTATCCTACACGGATTCAACCCCCATGTGATGTTTCTTTATTTTAAATTTTGAACTGATGGTGTTTTCAGCCCACGATTGTTTTTTAAAATATATTTGCCCTTAATGCTAAATTCAAAACATAAATCAAACCTACTTGCTGAGATCTCTTCCGTATTTAGCATGACATTGTTATTGACGCTTTTTGGACTATTTGTCTACTTTATGTGGACAGCAAATAAGAAATCTTTAGAAATAAAAGAACAATTAAGCTTGGATATTCTTTTTCACGAAAATGTGGATTCGCAAATGGCCATAATGATGGAAAAACAATTGAAATCAATGGACGAAATGGTTAAAGAGGCTACGTTTGTTTCAAAAGAAAATGCAAAAAAAATCATGATGAAACAGGTAGGTGAAGATGCTTTTGAAATATTAGATGGCGTGAATCCATTACCAACATCCATACATGTGAATCTAACTGCAGATTATGTGAATCCTGATAGTGCTGCAAAATTTGCAAAATCCATCATGAAAGGGAACGAACATATTGTAGCAGAAGTGGCATATAATGAAGCACAATTTTTAGAAATTGGAAAAGTGTTCAAAAATTTTGAATTAATCATGTTGTTTCTTTCTGGAACCTTGTTACTTGTAGCTACTTTATTGATTTATAATACCATCCGGCTAGCGGTTTTTTCTAAGCGGTTTTTGTTGCGTACTATGCAATTAGTTGGAGCAAAGTCTTCATTCATAAGAAGGCCATTTCTTTTTCGTTCTATTTATCAAGGGTTTATTTCAGGAATGCTGGCTATAACAGCATTAGTTGCGTTATGGTATTTGTTTATCCATCTAAACCCAACAATAATGGTTAATTTAAGCATGAATTCCGATCTGTTACAAAAAGAATTAATGGAATTTGGTATTATTGCATCAGGAATCTTACTAATTGGAATCCTCATTAGTTTTAGTTCAACGTATTTTGCTCTTAATAAATACATCTGGATTAAGTCAGAAAAATTATATTAAGTTATGGAAGAGAAGAAAAACATGGTCTTAAAAAGAAAAAATTACATCTTTATTATTTCAGGTTGTTTGGTTGTCTTACTGGGTTTTGTTTTGATGTCAGGGGGTGGTTCAGATGATCCGAACGTGTTTAATGAAGAAGAACTGTTTTCTTTCAGAAGAATCACGTTAGCTCCATTCCTTGTGATTTTAGGCTATGGTATAGTGCTGTATGGTATTATGAAAAAGAACTAATTCTTGGAAGTTTTATTCAATTTCCTTCTCGGAGTAATACAAGGTTTAACCGAGTTTTTGCCTGTAAGTAGTAGTGGACATCTTGAAATTGCAAAATCTCTTTTTCAAATACATAACGCTGGAAATGAAAGTATGTTAATGACAGTTGTGTTGCATTTTGCCACTGCTATAAGTACATTAATTGTATTTAGGAATGACATCAAAACGATAATAAAAGGATTGTTTTTAAAAAAAGATTCTTCACATCGATTATTCAGTTATAAAATCATTCTTTCTATGCTTCCAGCTGCGGTCGTAGGCGTATTGTTTGATGATATTTTAGAAGAATTATTTAGTGGAGAATTGATCCTTGTATCTTGTATGCTCATTTTTACTGGGCTACTTCTCTTCTTAGCAGATAAATCTAAACCTACTTCCAAAAATGTAAGTTTTAAAAATAGTTTTCTCATTGGAATCGCTCAAGCTGTAGCTATATTGCCAGGAGTTTCAAGGTCAGGAGCTACGATAGCTACATCCGTACTTTTGGGGGTAGATAAAGAGTCTGCTGCGCGATTTTCTTTTTTAATGGTGATCCCATTAATATTCGGTAAAATGGCGAAGGACATTTTAGATGGAGCCTTTTTAGTTAATGATATAGATTTACTCGGATTATTCACGGGGTTTTTGGGCGCATTGATTACGGGTGTATTTGCTTGTAATTTAATGATTCGTTTGGTTAAAAACAGCCAGTTGAAATATTTCTCAATATACTGTTTCATCATAGCTGCTTTCACTTTAATTGCAGTGATCTGATGACTACCAATCCATTTTTAGAAGGTGAAATCATGATGGTAGATAAGCCTTTACATTGGACTTCTTTTGATGTGGTTAAAAAATTAAGGTATGTTATAAAAAAGCATTACCGTATCAAAAAAATTAAAGTCGGTCATGCGGGGACCTTAGATCCATTAGCAACAGGTCTTCTTATAATTTGTACAGGGAAAAAAACCAAATCCATTGATCAATTTTTAACTGAGGATAAAACTTACACAGGTCGAATTAAGTTAGGGGCTACAACCCCATCTTTTGATCTTGAAACAAATGTGGATAAAACCTATCCAGTTCCAGGAATTGACGACAAATTGATTTGCGATTTGAAGAAAAAATTTCAAGGCAGTATAATGCAAGTACCCCCAATATTCTCAGCTAAGAAAATTAACGGTGAAAGAGCATATACTTTAGCTAGAGAAAATAAAAAAGTGGAGTTAGAACCAAAGCCGATTTTTATTTCAAAGTTAAATCTGACAATTAAGCAAAAAGATGAAATTCATTTTGAGTGTACTTGTTCAAAAGGAACATACATAAGATCGCTGGCTAGAGACATTGGTTTTGCGGTCAAGAGTGGCGCCCACTTAGTCGAGCTTAGAAGAATTTCATCGGGGGATTTTCACATTAAAAATGCTAAAACGGTTGACGAATGGATAGATATCATAAAGACATCATAATTTTTATTAATTTCGTCCCTCATTTAAAAATACATCATGAAGTTATCAGAATTTGAGTTTGAGTTATCAGACAATTTTATTGCAGAATTTCCAGCAGATCAAAGGGATGAATCTAGATTAATGGTAGTTCACCGAGATTCAGGAAAAATAGAACACAAGATGTTTAAGGATGTGATAGATTATTTTCATGATGGTGATGTCATGGTAGTGAATGACACTAAAGTTTTTCCAGCTAGAATGTATGGAAATAAGGAAAAGACTGGAGCAAAAATTGAAGTCTTTTTATTAAGAGAACTTAATAGAGATAGTCTATTGTGGGATGTGTTAGTTGATCCAGCCCGAAAAATTAGAATTGGAAATAAATTATATTTTGGTCAAGAAGATGAGCTTGTAGCGGAAGTGATTGATAATACTACTTCTAGAGGAAGAACACTTCGCTTTTTGTTTGATGGAAGCTATGAGGAGTTCAAAGCTACTATTACCAAATTAGGACAAACTCCACTTCCAAAGTACATCAACAGAGAGCCTGTCCCAGAAGATGAAGAGAGGTATCAAACCATTTTTGCTGAAAACGAGGGTGCTGTAGCTGCACCTACTGCGGGGTTACATTTCAGCAAACAACTCATGAAAAGATTGGAGATAAAAGGAATTGAATTTGCACCAGTTACCCTGCACGTAGGGTTAGGTACTTTTAGACCTGTTGATGTAGAAGATCTTACTAAGCACAAGATGGATTCTGAAGAATTATACATAAGTGAAGAAACATCAAATTTGGTTAACCAAGCAAAGACTAATAAAAGAAAGGTTTGTGCTATTGGAACTACTTCAACCAGAGCTCTTGAATCTTCTGTTACGGTAAACAAACAGCTTAAGCCTTTTAGTGGTTGGACTAATAAATTTATTTTCCCTCCTTATGAGTTTAGCATTCCTGATGCTCTAATTACGAATTTTCACATGCCAAAATCAACATTACTTATGATGATTTCTGCATACTGTGGACACGATCTTATGATGAAGGCATATAAAGAAGCGATTAAGGAAAAGTACCGTTTTTATTCTTATGGCGATGCCATGTTAATCCTCTAGTTTAAAAGCCTCGATTAACGAGGCTTTTTCATTTTATGTCAGATAAGGTAGATATACGACAACTGTCTTTAGAAGAGCTAACAGAAAAGTTAGTAGCTCTAGGAGAAAAACCATTTAGAGCAAGGCAAATACATGAGTGGTTATGGAAAAAAAGAGCTACAAACTTTAGCGATATGACTAACTTATCTCTTTCATTAAGAGAATTGATAGAAAAACATTTTATCATCAAAGCCATCAAGTTAAGTGAAGCTCAAAAAAGTGATGATCGTACTATTAAGAATGCATTTTTATTAGCTGATGATGCTGTAATTGAAGGAGTATTAATTCCAACTAAAAAAAGAATGACAGCTTGTGTTTCTGTACAGGTGGGTTGTAGTTTAGATTGTGCGTTTTGTGCCACAGGAAAATTAAAAAGAGTTCGAAATTTAAACCCGGATGAAATCTATGATCAAGTGGTCATGATCAGTAATCAAGCAAAAGAAGAATACAATATTTCCTTGTCTAATATTGTTTTTATGGGCATGGGAGAGCCCTTATTAAATTATAAAAGTGTAATTTCTTCCATAGATAAAATCACTTCCAAGCAAGGGCTAGGGATGTCTCCCAAACGTATTACGGTAAGCACTGCAGGAATAGCAAAAATGATTCATAAGCTGGCTGATGATGAGGTTAGATTTAATTTGGCCTTATCGCTACATGCAGCTAATGATGAAAAACGCAATAAGATTATGCCCATTAATGAGACCAATAATCTTGACGTACTAAAAGAAGCTATGCACTATTTTGCCTCCAAAACAGATTCAAGACCTACACTAGAGTACATTATTTTTAAAGATTTCAATGATGAGTTGGAAGACGCCAAAGAATTAGTTGATTTTGCTTCTAATTTCCCCTCTAAAGTCAATATTATTGAATACAACCCCATTGATGGAGGTAAATATCAGCAAGCAGACCCAAAAAAAGTAGACGCCTTTGCTGATTATTTAGAGAGAAATAAGGTGATAGTAAATATAAGAAGGAGTAGAGGGAAAGACATCGATGCTGCTTGTGGACAATTGGCTAATAAAAATGACCTATCAAATTAATTTATTGCTGCTTTTTCTAAGAAAGTAATAGCAAATGATAGCTGAAATAGAATCAGATATCGGGAATGAATACCAAATTCCTTCCAACCCAAAAAACATAGGTAAAATAAATACCAAAGGAATTAGAAATATTCCTTGTTTGGTCAAGGTTAACAATAAAGCTGGTAAAGCTTTTCCAATAGCTTGAAAATAGGATGGAGCTATTAGTAAAAAAACAAGGATAGGAGTTGAGGAGAATATCCAAAATATAGCTGTGGGACCGTGTTCAATTAAAGCGGGGTCTTTTGTAAATAAATAGGGTATATAATTAGAAGAAAATAGCAAGATGGCAGTGATTATTATAGAGACTGCTAATCCCGCAATCAAAGACACATTAATTACGGATTTAACCCTATCAAAGTGGTTAGCTCCATAGTTATATCCAGCAATAGGCATAAAACCTTGAGCAATTCCTATAAGAGGAAATAAAGCAAACATGGCCATTCTTGTGGCTAATCCATACACTGAAATAGCCACTTCTCCACCTATGCCTCCAGTTTGACTACCATAGAAGTATAGTGTATTATTAAGTAAAATAGCAATCAAGCTGATGGTTCCTTGTCTTACTAAATTGACAGACCCAATTTTAAATGTTTCTCCAACGATATCTTTTTTAAGTTTAAATAAAGTTGGAATCACTTTTAGCTCCCCTTTCCCCATTATATAGAAGTAAATGATAAATGCTGCACAACCTAAATGAGATATAGTGGTGGCCCAACCTGCCCCCGACATTCCCCATTCAAATAAATCAATAAATACATAATCCAATATCACATTTACGAAAGATGGAATCAAAAGAACAATCATAGATACTTTTGCTTTTCCTTCCGCTCTCAGGTTATTATTGGCCATCATAGAAAGAGCCAAAAATGGAATTCCAATCAACACAATAGAAAAGTAAGTGTCTGCAAGAGGCATGATCCCATCTTTCGCCCCGAATAAATCAAGTATGGGATATTTTAGAAAAACCCCAATGCCAATAACTAGAAAGGCCAGAATGAGGGTAAGCATGATTTGGTTGTTAAAAGCTAATTGAGCTCTTTCTTTTTGATCACGTCCCAATGCCCTTGATACAATACTTCCTCCACCAATTCCAATAGACATACCAATTGAGGAAAATAAAAAAGAAATAGGAAAAGTAACTGAGATAGCTCCTATGGCTAAGCCACCAATGTATTGCCCTACAAAAAAAGTATCAACTACCATGTTTAATGACATTACCATAAATCCTATTGCTGCAGGCAGGGATTGCTTTAGAAGAAGCTTTGGTATGGGCATTGTGCCCAGGTAAGAAGATTTTTCAGAGGATAAAGCCATTTACAATTAAATCAGCTTATTTTGTATGATATGGGAAGCAATTTGGACGGCATTGGTGGCTGCCCCTTTTCTTAAGTTGTCAGCTACAATCCACATATCTAAACCATTTTCAATAGATTTATCTCTCCGGATTCTACCTACAAAAACTTCATTTTTTTCATGAGCTGTAATAGGCATGGGGTAAATGTTGTTTTTAGGATCGTCTTGAATCACGACTCCATCTGTACTATGTAATAATTCAATTACATCTGGTAAGCTAAACGATTTTTTAGTTTCTATATTCACAGCTTCACTGTGTCCGCCTATGACAGGTATACGTACAACAGTAGCAGATACTTGGATTTCTTCATCATTGAAAATTTTTCTAGTTTCATTTAATAATTTCATTTCTTCTGAAGTGTATCCATTTTCTAAAAAGTCACCCCCATGTGGGAAGCAGTTGAGATCAATTTTGTGAGGATATATTTTTTCGTGATCAATCCCATCCCGTTCTGCTTTTAATTGTTTTACTGCATTACTACCTGTTCCAGTAACTGATTGATAGGTGGAAATGACTAATCTTTTAATACCATAATGTTTGTGAATATTTTTTAGTGCAAGAACGAGTTGTATCGTAGAGCAATTAGGATTAGAAATAATTTTATCATTACGAGTTAAAATTCCACCGTTGATTTCAGGGACAATCAGTGGAATTTCTTTCTCCATTCTCCAAGCCGAAGAATTGTCAATGACTGTAGTTCCTACTTCAGTAAACTTATTCGCCCATTTTTTAGATATCTCTCCACCAGCCGAAAAAATAGCAATATTTGGTTTTTGCTTAATAGCATCTTGTATCCCAATTACTGCTAACGTTGAATTATTGAAAATAACTTCTTTACCAATACTTTTACTTGAAGCTACTGGAAATACTTTGGTAATGGGTAATTTTAATTCTGATAATACCTTTAGGATTTCAGAACCTACTAGTCCTGTACAGCCTACTATTGCTATTTTCATCATTTAGTTTTAACCAAAAGTAGTATATTTATTTGCTAGATTGTAAGAATATGAGACCTCATTTTTTATTGTTTATTATTCCTTTTTTGTACGTTTCACTTCATGCTCAATTGATCGATGATTTTTCTGATGGAGACTTTTTAAACAACCCTACTTGGCAAGGAGACACCAGTAACTTTATAATTAATACTAATAATCAACTTCAATTGAACGCTCCCGCTGTTACAGACACCTCTTTTCTAGTGGTTGAAACAGGTATTTTAGACTTCACCAATACCATTACATGGGAGTTTTATGTCAAATTAGATTTATCTCCATCCAATAGTAATAATTTCAGATACTACCTAACTTCTAACAATGCCAATTTAAGAGGTAATTTAAATGGCTATTTTATTCGTGTTGGAGAAAATGGTTCAACAGATAAAATAAAGCTGTATAGGCAAGATGGAACTTCAACCACTTTACTTATGACTGGTCTGAATGGTTCCTATGGAGTCAGCCCTGAATTTAGAGTTAGAGTAAATAGGGACATAAATGGAAATTGGGAAGTGCTAAGTGATAGTATTGGCGGAACATCTTTTGTATACGAGGGTGGAGCAAGTGATAATACGCACCAGTTTTCTACTTTTTCAGGAGTTTGGTGTAAAAGAACCACTTCAAATACAGATAATTTTTATTTTGATGATATTGAGATTAGTGGTAACGTCATTACAGATAATAACCCTCCTCAAGTTTCTAATTCCTTTGTAAAAGGAACCAACACCATTGAAATCCAGTTTGATGAACCAGTTACTGCAAGCGCTGAACAGATCTCCAATTATAATATGAACTTTAATAATGGTAATCCTCTATTGGTAACGGTAGTTAGTTCAGGTTATGAACTTCTTTTTAACAATGCATTCATTTCAAATGATACACTAATACTGGATATTAATAACGTTCAAGACCTTTCGGGCAATGTGTTAAATACAACAATTGAAATTATTGTGCCAGATACTGCTTCTGCAGGAGATTTATTATTTAATGAATTGCTATTTGATCCATATGCAGGTGGTTCAGACTATGTAGAATTCTTCAATGCTTCCAACAGTAGTATTGATTTGTATCATTATTTCATTGCAGATTATGATGCAAGTGATGGTGAAATAGGTAATTTTAAACAGATTAGTGGACATCATGTAATCTCTCCATCTGATGTGGTATGTTTTACGGAAGACACATCCTCTACCGCTTCAGATTTTTACACTCATGATTTAAGTAAGATTTTTCAGATGGATTTACCAAGCTTCCCAAACGATTCTGCAACGATTTACTTACTAACACCGGACTCAATCGTTGTGGATAAATTTAGTTATTCAGAAGATATGCATTATGAGCTCATTAATGATCCTGAAGGAATATCTTTAGAAAAAATCATTAGTGATGAAAGTTCTAGTGATTTTACCAATTGGACTAGCGCAGCTGAATCAGTAGGCTGGGGAACACCTGGAGTAGACAATTCTCAACGTTTTAACCAATTAATCAGTGCTAATCAATTTGAAGTCCAAACAGCTGTTTTTTCTCCAGACAATGATGGATTTGAAGACGTAGCCGTATTTTCTTACCAGTTAACCGATTCTGATATGGTTGGAAATGCAAGTATATATGATAAAACAGGGAGACTAATTAAAACCGTTTTGACAAATAAATTACTTGGAACGGAAGGTCAATTTATATGGGACGGAACTAACTTCAATAACCAAAAAGCGGGCATTGGAATTTATTTAATTCATTTTGAAGCATTTGGAGAAAACGGCAACATCATTACGCACAAGAAATCCATCACACTTAAAACTCGTTTTTAAATTAAAATACCTTAATCAATATGTATCAAAGTCATTAATTTAATGATATTTGCTACTTGTCTATAGTTGATCAAATAAAGTTACCAGTTAGAGAAGAAATGGTTCTCTTTGAACAAAAATTTAAAGAAGCCATGAAAAGTGAAGTAGCTCTCTTGGATAAAATCACGCATTACATTATTAAAAGGAAGGGGAAGCAGTTGAGGCCTTTATTTGTTTTTCTAGCAGCTAAAATGCATGGTAAAATTTCTGAAGGAACTTATCTAGCTGCATCGCTAATTGAACTGCTTCATACAGCAACTTTAGTTCACGATGATGTGGTAGATGACGCTGCTGAAAGGAGAGGATTTTTATCGATTAATGCACTTTGGAAAAATAAAATTGCAGTACTTGTGGGAGATTATTTGCTATCTAGGGGATTATTAATTACCACTGAAAATAATAGAATTGACTTACTCCGGATTGTAAGTAAAGCCGTTAAATCTATGAGCGAAGGTGAATTACTACAGATGGAAAAGGCTAGAAACTTGGATATTACAGAAGAAGTATATTTTAAAATTATCGAGCAAAAAACAGCCTCGCTTGTTTCTGCTTGTTGTGGTACTGGTGCTTGTTCAGTTGGAGTTGATGAGGAAATGATTGAATCAATGGAGGAAATTGGTAAATATGTAGGCATCGCATTTCAAATTAAAGATGATATTTTTGATTATGGATTCTCAGATAAAATAGGTAAACCTACGGGAATAGATCTAAAGGAAAGAAAGCTTACTCTACCACTAATACATGTTTTAAATAAAATTGATAGATCATCCAGAAAAATGATTATCAATACCATAAAAAAAGAAAAGCAAGACCCTCAGAAAATTAAAGAAATTATCGATTTAGTTATTCAGCAAGGAGGTATTGAATATGCAGAAAATCAAATGTACAACTATCGAGACAAAGCGTTAGCATTACTGGAAAAAGTACCAGATTCACCTGCAAAATCCTCTTTTGAATTATTAATTGACTACTCCATTAAAAGAGTTAAATAGCTTTTATTTTAGCTATATTTATTTTAAAATCCCATTCATTGAGTTCTATTGCTGAGCAAATAAAAGTGCTAGATAACCTACCAGGTGTTTATCAATTTTATGACGTTGACGAGAAGCTATTATATGTAGGTAAGGCTAAAAAGCTAAAAAATAGGGTAGCTTCCTATTTTAATAAAAAGAAATTCGAAAATGGCAAAACCAAGGCAATGGTGGGTAAGGTTGCTAAAATCAAAACCATACATCTGGATTCAGAAATTGATGCCTTGTTGTTAGAAAACAAGCTCATCAAAGAGTACCAACCAAAATATAACATTCAACTAAAAGATGATAAAACATATCCTTGGATATGCATTAAAAATGAATTATTTCCGCGCATTTTTTATACCAGAAAAAAAATAAAAGATGGATCAGCCTACTTTGGACCATATCCATCTGTAAAAGTGGTTAAAACGGTGATTGAAATGGCTAAAAAATGTTTTGAAATAAGGTCATGTAATCATGCTTTAACGGAAGAAAAAATCGAGAAGGGAGAGTTTAATACAGCAGTTGATTTTTACATTGGAAATTGTAAAGGGTGTTGTCAAGGTAAAGTATCTGTAAGCTCTTACGATGAGCGTATTCAACACGTAAAAGCGGCTTTGAATGGCGAGTTCAGTAAGGTGTTGAGAGAATTAAAAAAGGAAATGGAAAGCCATGCAAGTGTCTATCAATTTGAGGAAGCTAATGAGGTGAAATCTAAAATAAAACACCTTCAAAAATTTCAATACAAATCTACGGTAGTGGATACTAACATTACTTCTTTAGGGGTTATGAATTTCACCAAAGATTCCAAGTATGCCTATATCAATGCTTTGTTAGTAATGCAAGGAACTATTATTAAAAGCAAAACAACCGTAGTTCAAACGACCATGGGCGAAAATGATGAACGAGTCTTGTCTCACGCCTTAGGGAATAACTTAACAGAAATATTCAACGATATAAAGGAACTTGTTTTACCTATTCCTATTCCGATTGAGGCGACATTCAAAATACATATTCCTCAACGAGGTGATAAGCGAAACTTGCTCTTACTCTCCAAAAAAAATGCAATTGCCAAAAAAAATGAATTACTTAAAGCAGAGCATTTAAAAGATCCTGATGCGAAAAAAAATTACATTTTAAATCAGTTAAAGTCAGACTTAAGGCTTAATGAAATCCCCTTACACATGGAATGTTTTGACAACTCCAATTTTCAAGGGAGTTATCCTGTTGCCGCATGTGTGGTTTTTAAAAGTGCTAAACCCGCCAAAAAAGAATATAGGCATTTTAACATTAAAACAGTTGAGGGTCCTAATGACTTTGCTTCTATGGAGGAGGTGATATTCAGAAGGTATAGTAGATTGTTAAATGAAGGAGCTTCATTACCCCAATTAATTATAGTGGATGGCGGAAAGGGACAATTGTCTAGCGCTCTTAAAAGCCTCCGTGAATTGGGCTTGGAAAATAAGATTAGTATCATTGGTATAGCCAAGAAATTAGAGGAAATATATTTCCCTAATGATCAATTACCCCTTTACTTAGATAAAAAATCAACTTCATTAAAAATTATTCAACATATGCGAAATGAGGCGCATCGTTTTGGAATTACTCATCACCGAAAAAGACGTTTAAAAGGAACCTTACATACGGAGTTGTTTCAAATAGATGGAATTGGAGAAAAGACAGCTATTCATCTATTGAAACAATTTGGTTCTATTGAATCCATTAAAAAAGTGGGTATAGATGAATTACAAAAAAGTGTGGGCAACCACAAAGCAAGATTAATTCAACAATATTTCAATCAGGTTTAGAAATGGCTAAATATGAGCTATTTCATAAGATTTTGTTATTTTTGGTATAGTGGTACATCTAACTAAATACATTGTTCAGTTATTACATGATCATGATTGCGTAATTGTTCCGGAATTTGGAGGATTTGTTGCGCAATATAAACCGGCTAGTTTAGATCGGGTTACAGGATTTTATTCTCCGCCTTCAAAACAAATATTATTTAATATTAATCTGAAGAACAACGATGGATTACTAGCTAATATAGTAGCACAAGAGCAGGACATTTCTTTTCAAAGGGCTACCCAAGTTATTGCAGATTTTGTTACAACAATTAATAAAGAATTAAAAGAGAAAAAAGTATTTCAGTTTATCCACCTTGGCACCCTATTTTATGAAAACAATGCTTTGATGTTTAAACAGAAATCAGATAACTTTTTAGGTTCTTCATTTGGGTTGCCACCGATAAATGTAAATGAATTTAAATCTGTAGAATCTCAAATAAATGAACCGACTAAGGTTTTTGATGTAGCCCCCAAAATGCTATCAACTAATACTAAATGGTGGGTAGCAGCAGCCATAGTCCCTATTTTATTTTACTCGGCCTGGATTCCATTAAAAACGGACTTACTTAATAATCCATCCAATTTCAGTTATTCTGATTTAAACCCTTTTACGTATTCCAAGGAAATAAAAACAGGAGCTTCATTTAACAAAGTCAACTATAAAGATGTAGAGACTACCAACAATATCTCTATTACATCGAATAATACGATTAAAGAAATAGATAGAGTTGAAAATAGTACTGAACTTTCTGGAAACCCATTAATAATCAACGAAGAACCTATCCATGAGGTTAAGGCATTAGCAACCCCCAAATATCATGTGATTGTGGGTTGTTTTGGTAATCCAAAGAACTCTTCAAGACTGATTAAGAAACTAAATAAAAAGGGTTATAAGGCTTATAAATTAGACGTACATAAGAACTTACACAGAGTTGCCTTAGCAACCTATGATCAAAAAGAAGACGCTATTCTTGCCCAAATACAAATAAAGGAAGAAGAAAAGATGTCTTCTTGGGTTCTAACAAAATAATGTCTGCTGAACACTTTAAAAAAGCGTATTCCTATTTTTCCAATAGGTGTTCTAAAAAAGAATTATCTACGAGAGAAGTCATGGTGGGCTTGCAAAAATATCAACTTAAATTATCAGAAAAACACAAGCTAATTAATAAATTAAAAAAGGAAAAATACATTGACCATGACCGATATGCTAAAGCTTTTACAAATGATCGATTTAATTTTTATAAATGGGGAAAATTAAAAATCAAACAACAGTTATTAATAAAAGGCATTGAGGAACCTTTAATAGATAATGCATTAAGCCTAGTAGACGATGCTGCTTATCAATCGTTAATAAAAGAGTTAGCTTTAAAAAAGAAATCACAAATTAGGATTGATGATCATTTTCAGGCCAAACAAAAGATATGCAATGCGCTAAATGCCAAAGGTTTTGAAGGTGAATTGGTCTACGAAATAGTAGAGAAAATATTGGATTAAAAATTAGCTGAAAACTGCCACAGCAAAGTTCTTGGAGGCATTACATTTCCGGGTCTATTAGAATATTCTCTATTAAGTAAATTATTGGCCAAAATTGACAATTTGTATTTATCGTTGAAAGTATATGCTAATCGGCAATCAAAAACAAGGTCTCCTGTCATCCTAGCATTTCTATAATCTCCATAGCCTGGCAATATTTCAGTGTTTTGAACAATAGGTTGCATAAATACATTATCTACATTTTCCATTAAACTCGTATATCGTGTACTCAGCCCTATTGCCCATTTTTTGTAATCCAATTGAAAATCAATTTTCAACATATGTCTATTTCTGTATTTCAAAATGGTATTCTCAGGATTGTCTATATCTGGATCACTAAATGTGGTGAGGTATGCTGAGTCCGCATCAGTAGGGGTTGGATGAATAAAAGTGTACCCTGCTAATGTGGTAAAAGATAGGTCTTCTGTAAAATTACCCTGTCCTACTATGCTTAACTCCATCCCAGGGATATTTGCATTCTGAATGTTTGTACTTCTTGCCCCTAAGTAGTTTGTTAATTGATTAAGATCTCCTCCAATAAGTTGGTATAATTCCAAAAGAGTTAAATCCGAACCGTCAGTATTGTAAAAACCAAACATAAACTCAATCATATCCTGATATCTAGTTACAAACCCTGATAAATCTACATAGCCTTTGAAATTATTTATTTTGAACCCTTGCTTTAGGCCTAATTCTGCACTCCAACCGTATTCTGGTTGAATGTTATTATTGGGGAATATGTTGAGTCCACCCACAAATGTGGAGATGTATTTTTCAGCAATTGATGGGAATCGATAACCCTGCCCGTAAGAAGCTCTTAAAAAAGTGTATTCTGCGGGTTGATAGGTTGCTCCAATTCTAAATACAGGCTGAAATGGGATATTTAAATCTTTATTAAATAACTTTCCTTCCGACTGAACACTATCAATTTTAAAATATTCTAACCTCATTCCAGCAGTCAGATTAAATTTTTCCCATTTTTTGTCACCTTGAAAATAGGCTGCTACATTCGTAGAAGTATGGTTTCCATACAGTTCTGAAATAACATCTGTATAGGATGACATCGCTCCACCAGTAATAGTGAACTTGTTTTCAAATCGTTGTTGGAATTGGTATTCTCCAAAATAGTAATTTGATGTAGCGGCTTGATTGGTGTTATTTTGATTGTCAGTTCTAAAGAATCGAGTTTTTAGATGATGCTCTTGCCCATTTTCATTTACATATGAAATGTAAGGATCAATCATGATTCTAGAAGAAGAAGAAGTACTCATCGTTGTGGTTGCCGTATCTACACCTCCAAGTGCATGAAGTACGCTGTCAGCTCCGGCCCATATGAAGAATATGGTACTATTATTAAAATTATTATTCAAATTTAGACCATAGGAAAGACCATTTACTTTTTTTGAAAAATGTTTCCACCCTGCATTTATTCTAGCTCTTTGGTCATTTTCTCCAAAACGGTATCCTTGATCTTTCATGAAAAAACCGCCAACAACTAATTCATCGTTTTCTGATAACT
>JAYPLD010000032.1:20427-23304 GCA_038129265.1 Crocinitomicaceae bacterium | reverse complement strand
TTATTTGTAGATGGTCTTCAAAAAATGGGAATGAATAAGGCTTCTGATGCGAATTCCACTATGCGATTTACTTACGGTAACGTTCTTCCATATGATCCTGCAGATGCAGTGCATTATGACTTTTACACTACGCTTGAAGGAGTAATGCAAAAAGAAGTAGTTACGGAAGACAAAAACCATGAATTTTATGTTCCTCAACGTCTAAAAGATCTATTTGAGTCAAAAGATTACGGTCCGTATGCTAGAAAAGAAGATGGAAAGTTACCGGTTGGGTTTTTGTCAAATAATGACATTACAGGTGGAAATTCAGGAAGCCCTGTCATCAATGCATATGGCGAATTAATAGGTACCGCATTTGATGGAAATTGGGAGGCAATGAGTGGTGATATTTATTTTGAACCAAATATTCAGCGTACTATTTCTGTTGATGTTCGATACACATTATTTATCATTGATAAATATGCTGGTGCTTCTCATCTAATTGATGAGATGAATATCATTACAGAAAGACATGTTGATCAACCTGTTGAAAAGGAAGAAAAGCCTGAACCCGTAATAGCACAATAAACGCCTATTTTAAAACGGATCTTTGGAATTCGTTTATGATTAGTTTTCTTGCATTAGCTGCAGGATTGTGAGGTAGTTTTGAAATGATTTCAAAGATTTTTGTGCTTAACTCAATGGAGTTAGCATCATTTTTTAATTGGCCCATTGCCGTGTTGGCTATTTGTATCGTTTCTTCTTTTCCTTTAATTAATTCAGTCCAAGATTTAGGACTTATATAAATTTGTTGAGACATGTTATGGTTATACTCCTCACGAATTTGTTTCAAGATTTCTAGATGAAGTTTAGCCGCATTCATGGATGGTTTGTGAATTCTAATGATTAAGTTATTAGGATCAATTCGTTCTAAAAATAAAATAGCCCTTTCATAAGCCTGAATTTTTAATGGTAAGTAGGTTTTTGCTTTATGATTGATTAACTCTTTTTCATTTTCTTTTAATTGTTTGTTGAAGAAATGTTGTAGCAACAGATAGGTTAATAACAACATTCCTGCAAGTGGTATGAGTAATATTATGGCATCTTTCATAATCAGCTTTTTAATTTAAAAACGAATTTATAGATCATATGTTACAAAAGTGAATAATCTGTTTATTTCTTTTTGCTAAAAACACGGTTAAGCAAAGCAAATAATTAATTTTGCGGCATGGAAAAATCACCAAAAAATCTTCTTTCAGATAGAGTAAATAATTTATCAGAATCGGCAACTATTGCTATGGCAAGAAAAAGTAGGGAATTAAAAGCTCAAGGCATTGATGTAATAAGCCTGAGTTTGGGAGAGCCCGATTTTAATACACCCGATTTTATTAAAGAAGCCGCTAAGGAAGGCATTAATCAAAATTATTCAAAATACATGGCTGTTAATGGCTATGAAGACCTAAGAACAGCCATTTGTGATAAATTCAAAAGAGATAATGATATTTCCTACAATACCAGTCAGATTGTGGTTTCAACAGGTGCAAAACAATCCATTGCAAATGTAGCTTTAAGTTTAATCAATCCAGGTGATGAAGTGATCATTCCGGCCCCGTACTGGGTAAGCTATGAGGAGATTTTTAAAATGGCAGGAGCTGTAATCGTTCCCATTGAAACTACTATTGAAAATGATTTTAAAATTACAGCCGAACAATTAAAAAATGCCATTAACGGAAAGACTAAGTTGATGATTTACAGCTCTCCATGTAATCCTTCTGGAAGTGTATATACAAAAGAAGAGTTGAGAAGTTTGGCAGATGTACTAGTTCAACATAGCTCTGTAGTGGTGGTTAGTGATGAGATTTATGAGCACATTAATTTTACAGACTCTTATTTCTCCATGGCGGCTTTTGACGATATGTATCAGCAAGTAGTGACCGTAAATGGTGTCTCAAAGTCATTCGCAATGACGGGTTGGAGATTGGGATATATTGGTGCTCCAGAATGGATTGCGAAGGCATGTACAAAAATCCAAGGTCAATTTACTTCTGGTGCTTCAAGTATTTCTCAACGTGCTGCTCTAGCTGCGGTAAGTCACAATCCTGATGTGGTTTTACCAATGAAGGAAGCTTTTTTAGAAAGAAGAAACTTCATGTTGAAGGAACTCAGAAATATTAAAGGCATTAAAATTAATGAACCCAAGGGTGCATTTTATTTGTTTCCAGATGTAAGTGGCTTATTTGGAAAGCATTTTGACGGGAAAGCAATAAACAATGCAGATGATCTTTGTTTGTTTTTACTTGAAGAAGCTAAAGTAGCCTTAGTGACAGGAAACGCATTTGGTTCACCAAATTGCATTAGAATATCATATGCTGCATCAATGGAGCAATTAAAAGAAGCTGTTAATCGAATTAAATCAGCTATTTCTCAACTAAATTAAATTTCTGAATTAATTGCCTTAACTGGTGAAATCCTGCTGCTTAATAAGGATGGTAAAATCAAAGCAGCAAAACAAATGATGAAGGCAATTCCATTAAGTGCCAAAAACTGTCCTAATGGATAGTGCATGGGTACTGCATCTATGTAATAGTTCTCTTTTGGGAGTGTTAAAAATTGGTATTTATTTTGTAGAAACATGATCCCATAAGCAATCAAATTTCCTGCGGTGAATCCTATGGCAAGTAAAATGCCCCCATGGATCACAAAAACTCGAATAAGGGATTTATTTGAAATTCCAATGGACTTTAAAATACCGATCATTTTTGTTTTTTCAACAATTAAAACAAGTAGAGCAGTTGACATATTTACTATCGCAACAGCAATCATTAAGATGATAATGATGTACACGTTTTGGTAAATCAGACTAAGCCAAGAAAATAAGTCCTCAAATCGTTTCTCGAT
>JAYPLD010000032.1:15293-20327 GCA_038129265.1 Crocinitomicaceae bacterium | reverse complement strand
GTATCTTTTTTAACGTCAATAACGTAAGTAGATAGTGATGATATTTTCTCTTTTTCTAGTTCATATAAAATTTCACCTTCTTTTGATTTCGTATAACAATTGATTTCAATGGTAGTGTCGCTTGTGAATGAGCTTTTTGCTTTAATAGTTAACCCCCATTTATTAAGCTTAGTAAGCTGTTTTATGTCGATAAACCCAAACTGGTCATCAATTTTATCAAGCCCTGTTTCATAAATTCCACTTATGTAATAGTTTCGCTGTTTGGGTTTCCCATTAATGATAAAGAAGGCACTAATCTTATCCCCAACCGAAGCCTTTAATTTTTTAGACATATTCTTAGAAAGAAGAATAGAATCATTTTCATATCCAAATTGAGGAATGACTCCTTGAATAACATATTGATTTAAAAATGTAGTGTTTCCTTCAGAAATGCCTTTAAATACGATGCCTGAAATTTCACTTTCTTTATTTCCATCAATATGTTGAATTATGGAAGATTTAAGTACATAAGGATAAATGCCATCTATTTCATTTTCGTTGGATATTGAATCAATGTTGTGTTGAAGGGTAATGATGGGACTTGTTTCATTGTTGTTGTTTAGATAAAGCGATTCAACCTGAATATGACTACCAAAGCTCATTAACTTATTTTTAATTTCAGTTTGGAAACCCACTGCAACACTTACCGTTAAAATCATAACGCTAACTCCAAGCATAATTCCAATTAATGAAATCAATACAATAGCACTGGAAAAGCTTTTGGAATGCTTTTTGTTTTGAAGCATTCTTTTTGCTATAAAGAATTCAACGTTCAATTTTTATTTAATTTGTAAAATGAAGTTAGTCAATTACAAACATGGTTATTTTAATTATCATAAAAAATTATGCTTGTTAGTTTTATTGCTTCATACTCTGATTTTTTTCGCGCAGTCAAAAAACGTAATTACAGGATCCGAAAGATTAGAGGTTTATCTACCAATACTTAAAAATAAGAATATAGCATTGGTGGCTAATCAAACCTCATTAGTTAGAGGAGAACATTTGGTGGATGTGCTATTAAACGAAGGGATACAGGTTCAAAAAGTGTTTTCTCCTGAGCATGGTTTTCGAGGAAAGAATGATGCAGGAGAAAAAGTAAAAGATGAATTTGATCTACAAACGGGATTGCCAATTTATTCTTTATATGGGAAAGCAAAACGAAAGCCAAGTAAAGAACTTTTAAAAGATGTTGATGCCGTGGTATTTGATTTACAAGATGTGGGGGCTAGGTTTTACACCTACATCAGCACATTACATTATGTAATGGAAGCATGTGCAGAAAATCAAATCCCACTTGTCATTATGGATCGACCAAATCCTAACGGACATTATGTAGATGGGCCTATTCTTAATGTAAAGTTCAGATCTTTTGTGGGTATGCATCCAATTCCTGTTGTTCATGGTTTAACTATTGGGGAGTACGCACAAATGATTAATGGTGAAGGATGGCTTCAGGACAAACTTAAATGTTCATTAGAAATTATCCCATGTAAAAATTATAATCATTCTACCAAGTATAGGCTTCCAGTTCCACCATCTCCAAATTTACCAAATATGGTTAGTGTGTATCTCTATCCTTCCCTCTGCTTTTTTGAAGGCACGAACGTAAGTGTTGGAAGAGGAACGGCTTTTCCATTTCAAGTTTATGGGGCACCATTTATGAAGCAAATGTCATTTGAGTTTACACCTAAACCTACTTTTGGTGCAAAACACCCCAAACACCAGGGAGAAGTATGTTATGGTTCAAACTTTAGTACACTTTCTGAAGATTCTTTGTTTAGATCCCAAAAGTTAAATTTAGAATGGTTAATACAAGCCTACCACACTTTTAATGATGACCCCACATTCTTTAATAAAAATAACTTTTTTAATTTGCTTGCAGGTTCCGACAAGCTTATGAATCTTATTAAGGGAGGTGCTAATGCAAATCAAATAAGAGAAACGTATCAAGATGAGTTAACCGCATTTAAGCAAAAGCGTAAGAAATATTTAATTTATGAGGATTTTGAGAACTAAATTAGGATGATGAAAAAAATAGATAAAATAGGAATTGTAGGTGCTGGCTCTATGGGGGCAGGCATTGCACAAGTTGCAGCCATGGCAGGTTACACGGTTTATCTTTATGATCAAAATAAAGAGACTGTAAAAAGTGCTTTAGAGAAATTAGATGCTATTTTAAATCGTCTAATTGAGAAAGGTCGAATATCAAAAGAAGAGAAACAACACACATTAAAATGCATTACAGTTGTAGATCAAATAAGTGAATTTAAAAAAGCTGATTTTGTGATCGAGGCTATTATAGAAGACCTTGAAATAAAGAAAACACTTTTTCATTCCCTTTCTCAAGTTATTATGGATGACTGTATTTTAGCCACTAATACCTCTTCCTTGTCCGTAACCAATCTAGCATCATCAGCCATCAATCCTAGTCGCTTTCTTGGAGTCCATTTTTTTAATCCAGCTCCGCTAATGCCTTTAGTTGAGGTCATACCAGCTTTACAGACAGACGATACAGTATTAGAAAATGTAATTTCAATGTTAAACGATTGGAAGAAGACACCAGTTATAGCAAAGGATACACCCGGATTCATAGTAAATAGAATTGCTAGACCTTTTTACGGAGAAGCACTTCGTATTTACGAGGAGGGTATTGCAGACTTTCGTTCTATTGATGAGTCTTTAAAACAAGGCGGCTTTAGGATGGGACCATTTGAATTAATGGATTTCATAGGGAATGATGTAAATTATGCCGTAACAAAATCTGTATTTGAGGCTTTTTATTTCGATCCTCGCTATAAACCTTCATTTACCCAAAAGCAATATGCTGAGGCAGGTTGGCTGGGTAGAAAATCGGGTAGGGGCTATTACCATTATAATGCTGACCCTGTTAAAGTAGAAAAAATAGATAATGCTAAGGCTAAAGATATTTTTGAAAGAATACTAGTAATGCTTATCAATGAAGCGGTAGATGCGCTTTATTTACAAATAGCATCTGAGCAGGATATTGAATTGGCTATGACAAAAGGGGTTAATTATCCCAAAGGATTAATTAGCTGGGGCAGAGAATTTGGATTTGATTGGTGCGAAAAGAAATTAGATGCACTCTACCATCAATATCATGAAGATCGATATCGATGTTCTCCATTAATTAGAAAATGGGCAAAATAAATTAAGATTCAGTTGCAGGTTTTTTACAACAAGACTTTCCTTTAGCTTCAGGTTTACAACAACTTGCTTTAGCTTTCTTCTTCTTATCCTTCTTTTTCTTTTTATCATCACCTTCTTTTACTTCAACTGTTGTATTTGTATTTTCAGGTAAGGTAAAACTTGCAGCTGTTATTCCAATTCCAAAAACGGCTATCAAAGAAAATGCCAATAATAATTTTTTCATGATCGTAATCTAATAAGTGTTTAAAAGTATAAAAAATGTTAATAAATACGCTTAAGTTTAAAAATTGTTACGGTTAAGTTGAACAAAATTAAATAATGGCCAATATCGTTTTACCTCCAACAATAGTGTCATCTAATTTAACTTTGATTTCTGCGCTTTTTGGAATTAAAACGTCAATTCTAGATCCAAACTTAATAAATCCTGCCTCAAGGCTTTGATCTACTACATCATCTTGCTTAGCATAATTACAGATTCTTCTGGCTACTGCTCCAGCAATTTGACGATATAAAATTCGATGATTATTTGATTGAATAACAATACTGGTTCTTTCATTTTCTGTACTTGATTTAGGATTCCAAGCTACTAAGTATTTACCAGGATGATATTGGCTGTAAATGACTTTACCATTTGTAGGATACCATTGTTTATGCACATTTAATGGAGACATGAATATGCTAAGTTGTGTGCATTCTTCTTTTAGATATTCATCTTCAAATACATTTTCAATAACTACTAATTTCCCATCACTTGGTGCTATAATATGCTTATCATTTATGGCAATATCTCTTTCTGGATTTCTAAAAAAATGAAGAATCAAATAAAAAAATACGAAGGATAAGACAGAAATGATGATGTTAATGATCCAAATAGGATTGAAATAATAGGCTAAGCTGTTAATCAAGGATAAAAAAATGAGGACTATTGCTATGGTTGCGTATCCCTCTCTGTGTATTTTCATTAGGTAATATTTATGATGATGTAAATTACGGGAATTGTGATTAGAAATGCGTCCATTCTGTCTAAAATCCCACCATGACCCGGCATAATTTTGCCAGAATCTTTTACCCCAGCTTTTCTTTTATAATAGGATTCTATAAAATCTCCAGTGGTTGCAGAAAAGGGTAAAATCAAAGTTATAAGTATATAGGATAGGGTAGAAATATGATTAAAGTAGTCTTTAAAGATAAAGTAAGATAAACTGCTTGCTAGTATGCAGAACAAATAACCACCAAAAAAACCTTCCCATGATTTTTTGGGCGAGATCAAAGGTAAAATTTTAGTTTTCCCCAATTTTCTACCTATTAAATAAGCAAAAGAATCAAATGTCCAGGTAAGTATATACATCAAAAGGACAAGAGATGGATTAAATGGCATTTCAGGGTAATTTGAATCCGTCATGCCAAAAAGTTGTATAGTGAAAAAAGGTATGATTACCATTAAGAGTGCTACCAATTTAGGTTTCCCTTTTCTTAACTTCCACATTTCATAGATGGACCATAATCCAAGTACAAGAAATAGGATTTGAAATGTTCTTTCTGAGTATGCTGTTCCGAACCACATGATGACAACGTAGATTGTACCAAAAAATCCCCTTTTCAGTAATTCATTCATGGGTAATGTCGAAAATGATCAGTGAAGAATTAAGCTGATTTTTTAGAAGAGGTTTTCGTGTCATCTTCTGTTTTCTTTGCTTTCTCTTCTTTTTTTACAACTTCTTTTTCAAATGGTCTCTTACCAAAAATAATTTCAAGGTCCTCTTTGAAAATCACTTCAGTTTCTAGTAATTTATTTGCTAACTGATGAAGTTTATCTTCATGCTTTTT
>JAYPLD010000032.1:11385-15193 GCA_038129265.1 Crocinitomicaceae bacterium | reverse complement strand
TACCATGCTGCTCCAAGACTTCTTCCTCTAGGTACAATAGTTACTTTAACTAGTGGGTTTGCATGTTCTAACATCCAACTTACGGTCGCATGACCCGCTTCGTGATAGGCAATGGTCTTCTTTTCTTCTTTCGTAATGATTTTATTTTTCTTTTCTAAACCACCAATAATTCTATCTACAGCATCTAGAAAATCTTGTTTCTGAACATTTTCTTTTTTCTTTCTTGCTGCAATTAGGGCAGCTTCATTGCAAATATTTGCAATATCCGCACCGCTAAACCCAGGGGTTTGCCTAGCTAAGAAATCCTTATCTAATTCTTTTTCTAGTTTCAAAGGCTTTAAATGAACTTCAAAAATTTCCTTTCTTTCATTTAAATCAGGCATGTCAACGTAGATTTGTCTATCAAATCTACCGGCCCTCATTAAGGCTCTATCCAAGATGTCTGCTCTATTGGTAGCAGCTAGAATGATAACACCAGAATTTGTCCCAAATCCATCCATTTCAGTCAACAACTGATTTAGGGTATTCTCACGCTCATCGTTAGATCCCATATTTGGATTCTTTCCTCTTGCTCTACCAATTGCATCTATTTCATCGATAAAAATAATGCAAGGAGCTTTTTCCTTTGCCTGCTTGAAGAGGTCTCTAACACGAGATGCACCAACTCCAACAAACATTTCTACAAAATCAGAACCAGACAAAGAGAAGAAAGGAACTTTAGCTTCACCAGCAACCGCTTTTGCAATAAGCGTTTTACCTGTGCCTGGAGGTCCAACTAACAACGCTCCTTTAGGAATCTTAGCACCCAGTGCAGTATATTTTTTGGGGTTTTTAAGAAAATCTACAATTTCTTTAACCTCCTCTTTCGCTTCTTGCAGTCCAGCAACGTTGTCAAAAGTAACATTTGTCGATTTTCCTTGTCCAAACATTTGGGCTTTTGATTTACCAATATTAAATATTTGTCCACCAGCACCGCCCCCGCCAGATACTCTTCTCATAAAAAATGACCAAATAGCAATCATAATTCCAAAGAAAATAATCCAATACACTATTTCTCGTCCAAAATTTTCTTCTGTTTTCACTTTAACTTTAAAGTTGTTTTCGTTTGATAACCCTTCCTCTTTGTTTTTACGAGCTCTATCCAATAATTTCTGGTAGAGTTCGGATGAATGATCTTTAGGGATTTCAAAAGAATACTGGTAATTGTTCCTGTTTTTACCGTTGTTAGTGAATTCAGGGTCATTGATGTATTTTTTATTTATGTAAACCTTAACTTCAGAATTATTTACAATCTCAACTTGTTGAACCTTCTGCTTGTCAATCCATTCCCAAAGTTGGTTTTCTTCAATTTTTTTGGTGTAAAAACCATTGAAGTTCATTAGGTTAATTCCAATAAGTACAACGGCAACGATACCATATATCCAATAAAAATTAAACTTGGGCAATTTCTTATTCGAGTTATTGTTGCTTTGTTTGTTGTTTTTTTTATTTAGCATAATTAGTCTGTGTTAAATTCTTCTCTTGGAGCATCTCCCCATAAATCTTCAATATTGTAATAGCCTCTTTTTTCTTTGTAGAAAATATGAGCAACTACATTCACATAATCCATAAGAATCCATTCTGAGTTTCCTTTACCTTCCTCTCTCCATGGTTTTTCATTAAAAGAGCTGATGCATTTTTTATAAATAGCTCGATTGATACCTTCCACATGGGTTGCAGAATCACCATGGGCTACAATAAAATAATCAGAAACTGCACCATCAATATTTCTTAAATCAAGACAAATTACATTATTTGCTTTTCCCTCAAGGAACCCTTCGACTATGGTGTTTTTAAGATCCACGCTTGTAATTGAATTGATTTTTTTAGAATTATTAATGTTGCGCAAAAGTAGTTAATTTAAGATTAAAACATTTGATTTGTTTGTGCTATAATCGTTAATTTATGCTAATGAATCCCCAATATATTGGAAACCATATAGTACGACTTGATAGCGTTGATTCTACGAACAATTATGCTGCCAAGTTGCTAAATCAGACAAAAATTCCTTTTGGCACTGTAATAATGGCACAATACCAATCTGCAGGAAGAGGACAAAGAGGATCACACTGGACTGGTGAAAATGGAGAAAATTTAACTTTTAGTATTTTAATTGATGGTTCTCCATTGAAAAATATACCAGCTTTCTTATTAAGTAAATGTGTAGCGATATCTATTAAAAATTTTGTAGAGCAATTTACAAATGAAAATGTAAGCTTAAAGTGGCCAAATGATGTTTATGTTGGCACGAAGAAAATTGCAGGGATTCTCATTGAGAACCAATGGAAAGGAAGTAAATTATATGCTTCCATTATCGGGATTGGGATAAACGTAAATCAAATTAAATTTAGTCATGAGTTAAATGCAATTAGTTTAAAGCTGTTGAGTCATCAAAGTCACGAATTAGAAAATCTACTTTCTCAATTTTGTGAATCTTTTAATCGTTTTTATCAAATGCTCCTTGATGGACAATTTCAAAAAATAAATAAGGATTATCAATCCTCTCTATTTTATCTAAATAAAAAATGTCAGTTCTTGATTGAAAATAAGTTAGAGGATGTTTTTATAAGAGAGGTGGATAATGATGGTTTAATAAAACTGGAGAAACTCAATGGAGAGATAGGTTTTTACAACCTTAATCAAGCTCGCCAAGTTTTATAGTTTTCTCAATTTTATTAGCCATGTAATTAAAAAGTTCATTCAGCGGTTTGGACACCATAGCCTTTAAAATAGGGTTGATATCTATGTTACATAGAATTTGAGCAGATGTGTGATCAGGGTCTATTTCCATTAAATTTATTTGCATGTCAAACTTAAAAGAAGCGTTTTCGCCACTAGATAGCTTAATGTAATTAGGTTTTACTTCAACTTTCTCTAGCTCAAGGGTGTACATATTTTGAATTTTTAAGCTGCACTTTTCTTTGTTAGAGACCCAATCACTTATTTTATCTTTTGGAAATAAATACTTGAAATTGTTTAAATTATTTAGGAAAGCATGTACCTGAACGATATTTGCATTTGAGTTTACCTCTTCACTTTGAATTTTTAACATGCTATGACCAAGTTTCAGGAGATTTTCTCCAGTTATTTAAAGTGTCAATTTCATCGTTGTCAATGTAGTTCTTGTTCGCAGCTATTTCTATAAGGGATGCATAATTGGTTAATGTAAAATAAGAACAGTTTGCCATTTGAAAGTTTTCCTCTGCCTTTTCAAAACCATAGCTAAAAATAGCCCCTAAACCAATCACATTGTAATTATTTTCAGTTAATGCTTTCACAGCGGCTAAACTGCTTTTTCCAGATGATATCAAATCTTCAATTACAAGGATCTTTTCATCCGTTTTTAATCCTCCTTCAATTTGGTTATTTAAACCGTGTGCTTTTGCAGACGATCTAACATAACAAAATGGAAGATTTAATGATTCAGCAACTAGTGCACCAATTGCAATTCCGCCAGTAGCAACTCCAGCAATGGCAGTTGGGAGAAGTGAATTTACTTGTATAGCTTTCACAAATTCATCTCTTACTGCTGATCTTATTTGAGGGTGACTTAATATTTTTCTATTATCACAATATATAGGTGACTTCCAACCTGAAGCCCAAGTAAATGGATCTTTTGGCTGTAATTTGATCGCTTTGATCTGCAAAAGGAATTCTGCTATTTTAGCAGAGTTAAAACTGGATTGAATCATGCTGCAAATGTATAAAGTTTTTGAACCAAAAAAAGAAGTCATTTTCATTAATGACGAGAATCAACTTGGGAATTCAT
>JAYPLD010000032.1:0-11285 GCA_038129265.1 Crocinitomicaceae bacterium | reverse complement strand
TGGTTATTTTTTGTGGATTTACCGAAATAATATTTGGGATTTACCAAAAGGTAAGATTGAAGAAAATGAGTCCATTACTGATGCTGCTTTGAGAGAAGTGAAGGAAGAGTGTGGGTTAAAAGGTATTCTAGAAATTAGTCATAAAATAATAGTTACTCATCACACTTATCAGCTTAGGGATGTCAAAATTTTAAAAGAGACGCATTGGTTTTTCATGCAATTTGATGGGGATCCAAATACTATTCCGCAGTTAGAAGAAGGCATTACAGAAGTAAGTTGGAAGTCTAAAAATGATTCAATTAAGTTAGCCTTAGAATCATATCCTTCAATTTTATCTGTTTTTAACACAGGAGTACTTACCCCTTGACGCCAATGCGGAGACGTTGACGCTGATCTAATTTTTTTTGTAAATTAAAGAAGGTAACATCAATACTTTGGTTATTATACATCGGACTAGGTGTGTATGCAGGATATTGGGCAATAACACCTTCAGGGTCAATAAAAATATAGGTTGGTAGATGATCTAAGTTAAAGAGTTCAATTACATCTTGAGGATTTTGTGGCCTTCCAATTTCCCACTTATATTGGGTTTTACTTAAAAAATCAGCAAAGGAATTTTCGTTTTCGTCCAGATTTACAGAAATGAATTGAATGGCATTGTATTTATTTTCCAGTTGTTCAATTATTTCCATTTCTTTAAGACTCATGTAATTTAATGAGGAGAAAAAATGGATATAAACATATTTTCCTTTGAAATCAATTAGCTCGTGCTTTACGCCTTCAACATCTATCCAGCTAAAATTTGGTGCGGTAGTTCCATTTTTCAAATAGGATAATTCACGTAAGCATTCTTTAGCTATAGATCTGTTTTCAGCCCAATTTCCATTTTCTGAGATTTCTTCCAATAGTTCTAAAATGAAATCATCTGAAAATTCTCTAGAATTATAATTGTCATATAGGCCTTTAACAATGATTAATTCTGTGAGTTTTTGGTGGCTATAGAAAGATGAGTTTGACATGGCATTTTTAAGGTGATCTAAGTCATGATACTGATTGATAGAAAATTTAATTTTCTCAAAAATATCGTCTCCACCAATTTTAAATGGTTTTCTGTAAAATAGATTAAAAAATTCCATGTAGGCAGGATTTGAATATTCTACATTATTCTTTTTTAGATACGTATGAAAGAGATAATTTTTATAAAATTCACCTTTACTTTGGTGAGCCATTTGTTCTAATAAAGCAATTTCATAACGTATGGAAACATGCAAAAACTTAATAAGATCGCTCTGGTATCGGTTGCTAATAAAAACTTTGAATGCATTTAAGCTATCTTGAAACTCTTTTTCGTGTAAAGCCAACCTAATAAGCTTAGTGGTGTCTCCATACAGGAAATAATCATATTGAAGATTAAAATCAAGAATCAGTTGATTGATATCATTATCAGGCAAATCCAAAAAAACCAACTGTATTTGATTTTTTTTGAGTGACATGGTATCTAATATGGTGTCTTTTGGGAAGTAAATGTTGTAGAAGTTAGTAGCTGTATCCAAGTATAATAGCCCAAAACTTCTGCCAATGACAATTTCAGTAAGTTCAATTTTTTCTATTTTTTGATCAAGAGTAATTTGTCCGTTAGTATCAATTTTAGATTCCGCTAATAGCTGATATTGATTTGTGATGTGATCTGTTTTTTTTCGCCATTTCACATTTTCTCCTAAGTAATCAGGAGCGTTAATTTGAATTTTAATAGCAAATAGCGAGTTATTTACCACCGAAAAAAAAACGATCAGCCATAAAAGGTGTTTAAACATAATTAGATGTTAATGGCATCAGGTAGAAAAGAATTTGCATTACCATTGTTTTTTATAATTTCTCTCACAATAGATGAAGAAATCATGCCAAATTCTTTATTCGTGAGTAAAAAAACAGTTTCTATACTTGGGTTCAAGATTTGATTAGTTTCTGCAATAGGCTTTTCATACTCAAAGTCCACACCCGACCTAAGACCTCTAAAAATTAAATTAGCCTTCACTTTTTTGGCAAAATCGATAGTTAACCCAGTATATGTTCTTACGGAAATATTATCTACTTTTTCAAATGTTTTTTCTATCCACTGTTTTCTATCCTCAAGACTAAATAAGTATTTTTTAGTAGAATTTTCTCCAATAGCCACAATGAGTTCATCAACCATTTTAGCTGCTTTTTTAATAACGTATTCATGTCCCTTAGTAATAGGGTCAAAAGATCCTGGAAATATGCCCACATTTGAATTCATCTAAGCGCCAAAAAATGAAAAGTTTACGCTACTATACGTTCTTTGCTCTATAAAGTTAAAAGAATTCGTAAAGTTTTTATCCTTAGCATGCTCTAACACAAATAAACCATGATCTCGCAATAGCTTTCGCTTAAAAATAAGGTCATGAATTTTGTCAATTTGTTTATAATCATAAGGGGGGTCAGCAAAAATGACATCAAATTTATCATCTGTTAACTCTAAAAAAGATAATGCATTTTTCTTTTTAGTATGAATATTCATACCCCAGTTGGAGCTTTGTTTTTGTATAAATTGTAAGGCATTGATTTGTTGATCAACGGCCGTGATTTTATGAACACCCCTTGAAGCAAATTCATAAGAAATATTCCCCGTTCCACAGAACAAATCAAGTACATTTATTTGATTCAAATCGATTTTGTTTTCAAGAATATTAAATAGAGCTTCTTTAGCCATATCTGTTGTTGGACGAGCTTTGATTTTTTTATTTGTCGGAATGATATAAGATTTGTATTTACCTCCTACAATTCTCAAAGCGGCTTTAATTTTAGAGGTTTTTGGTGGTAAAATTCCGTTAATTTACTGGAGAAGATGGATCTTAGTTTACTTTCTATTTCTCCATCTTTAGTTCCCATTTCAATGATGTCAAACGATTGATTAATTAAGTCTGATTCCTTAATTACGGATAAAATATAGTATAGAACATCATCTAAGCCTTCAATTTCAAACCGATTAACAAGTTGAAGTTTTTGATTTTTAATGGCGGAGATGTAAATGAAACTATCCGTTTTGAAAAATCTGATTTCATTTTGATAATGATTGTCATTTAATAAAAATGAGGAAAGATGTAACAGGCTAGATGCGGGATAATGATTTTCTAATTTAGAAAGTTGATTTTTATGAATGGTCCAAACTAGGTAAGCATTTTCTTTAGGTAGAAAATACTCTTGAAATGAATATTCATTCTTATCCTTTCCAAGAAAAGTATGAATTTCTGATGGGCTTATGTTTTTGAATATTTGTTCTGGGATTAAGGTGAAGCTACTACTGTCCACGTGTATCTTGTAGCTCTTTTCCTTTTTAATAGGATTTGGTTCTAATGAATTATCGTTTTCTAAATAATATATACTATCATCCAAAAGAAAGAGTATATCATCTAGATTATTCAATGCAGAATTATTTCCAATTACCGCTAGTCTTTACTTCTGACATGGACCCTGTGATCAATGTGTCTCGTTCAAGCAAAGGATCATAAGGTGAAGGGTCTTGAGCCTGAAAAACAGGAGTTCCTATTTTGGTATACAAGTAAATAGCATTTTTACTACTAGTTAGATCAGAAAAGGAGAAAGTTTCGTTTCTGTTAAATTCAAACGACAAAGAAGTGGTATCAAAACCTCTATTTTCTAAAAGCGTTTTAAATTTTGAGAGATCTAGTGAAGGGGAAGAAAATTCATCTTCTTTGATAACCATATCTTTTCCTATGTACATTTTTTCAAAGCCAATTGGATTATAATAAGGAGGAAGTAAATTATAATTCAACATATCTTCCAAATCTGACCAATTTATTCTTGATGGTTTCGGAATGATGTCCTTTTGAGTAAGCTGAATTATTTGAGGTTGATTATTCCTTACTACTTTAAAAGTGATGGTGTCTTTTCGAGTTTCTTTAATCAAGTTGTAAACTTCACTTGGAGATTTAATTTCTAAATTATTAGCTGACTCAAGGATGTCACCAATAAGTAAACTTGGTAATTGTGGGATGGAGTCTTTGACAATGAGACCGTTTATTTCCAAATTATAATAAGCAGTATCGTTTTCATTAAAGTCAATTATGTTGGCTGTTACGAAATGAAAATTTGTACCAGATTTGTATAATAAACATTCAAATGTAGTTTCATCGCTTGTTTCCAATATGTCTGAGTCCATTACAAAAAATTTGTTGCTCCCGTCATGAGTTAGATTTACTTTATTTAAATTATCTACAACAAAGTCGTAAAGCCTTGTTTTTCCTGAATCTAATAAAGTGGGGAAAAGTTTTTCCCTTACATTTTGCCAAGAAGTATCTTTTTTAAGTAAACCACATAAAAGAGCTTCTTTTTCGTCATAAGATTCAATTTCAATGTAGTCTCTTATTGGGTCATAACCTAGTATTTCTTGGTGTTCTGGAGTGATTTTGTAATCAGGCACTGTACCAATTGTGCTTACAGAATAAACACTATCCTCGGATAAGAATCGTTTGAGTTCAGAAAACTCATTGGCATACCATCCGTATTTCTTCTTGTACTCAATTTGTGTTACTTCTATATCTCTTAATCCTTGCTTTATGTGGGCATTAATTTCTTTTTTAAGTTCTATCTGATCTATGGTAGTGGCAATTGAGTTATATGTTTTATAACTTAAAAACAGGCAGTAAACAATCATTACCGGAATAATGAATTTGAAATAGCTTTTTTGAATTACGTTACGTAGGATTAGAATAATAACAACACCTAACAATAATACAGACAGCGCTCCGAAAAGAAAGTCATTTGACTGAGAAATATTTCCTGTGCCACTAAAAAGTGCAGTGTATAGAAGAATCAACCCAGCAAGGACAATGATGTAAGGAATAATGAATCTTTTAATGTGAGTACTTAACCTTTCCATGTATTAAAATTTAGGTGTACAAAACTAATATTTTATTTGGATATTATCTTATGTTAAGGTGAGTAAAGGAGTTACATTTCGAACAAAAACCTTGTTAAAATTAAATATTAAATATATAATAATACTCAATATTAAATTTTGTAAATATGAATTTACATAACATATAATAGTTTATTTGACATGTAGCGTAAAAATTAGTATTATTTGTATATTTGGGCTTGTAGATATAAGCATTGAAAAAACAAACCTTAATAGAGGCATATCAATTTATTTGTTCAGCTAGGTCAATGAGTACTTTGTTTGAAAAAAACAAAACCATAACGGCTAAATATGTCCATGCCACTTCTAAAGGGCACGAAGCTTTTCAAATTGCGCTTGGGCAGCAGCTTAAAAGTTATGATTATGTATTTCCATATTATCGAGACGATGCCTTATTGTTAGCGATGGGCTTTTCTCCAAAACAGTTAATGCTCCAACTATTAGCCAAAAAAAACGACCCTTTTTCAGGAGGAAGAACCTATTATGCTCACCCTAGTTTTAAACACGTTGATTTTCCAAAGATTCCTCATCAGTCGTCAGCAACTGGAATGCAAGCTATACCGGCAACTGGTGCAGCCATGGGCTTAGATTACAAAGAAAAAATTGGAATAGAAGAAAATAAAAATGAAAAACCACTTGTGGTTTGTTCTCTTGGTGATGCCTCATGTACAGAAGGGGAAGTTTCAGAAGCTATTCAAATGGCAACCTTAAAAAAATTACCCATCATATTTTTTGTACAGGATAATGAATGGGATATTTCAGCTAATGCCAAAGAAATTAGGGCCCAAGATATGACCCAATTTGCTAAAGGGTTTAACCATCTAAAAAGTATTTCGCTCGATGGATCTAATTATATGGAATCTTATGCAGGTATTCAAGAGGCAATAAAATGGGTTAGAAGTAGAAAGGGACCAGTACTGTTAAGAGGGGAAGTGCCATTATTAAATCACCATACTTCGGGAGTAAGAATGGAATGGTATAGAGACGATTTAGAGGAGCATCAAAAAAGAGATCCATTACCAATATTGAAATCACAGTTGATAGAGAATGGAATTGATATATCTCAATTAGCACACATTGAGAAAATAGCTTCTAATAAAGTTAATCAAGACTATGAAGAGGCAGTCGAAGAAGAAGACCCTTCAGAAGATAGTCTTACGGAGCACATATTTGCACCCACTGAAGTATTGGAAGAAACAGGAGAACGATCACCAGACGGAAAAGAACCTACCGTGATGGTGGATTCAGCCTTATTTGCAATAAGAGAATTGATGGAAAGTGACGATAGGTGCTTACTATATGGTCAGGATGTTGGTGGTCGATTGGGAGGAGTATTTCGAGAAGCAGCTACATTAGCCCAACAATTTGGTGATGACCGCGTTTTTAATACACCAATACAAGAAGCGTTTATAGTGGGAAGTACGGTTGGAATGTCTGCTGTTGGATTAAAACCCATTGTTGAAGTTCAGTTTGCAGATTATATTTGGCCTGGTTTAAATCAGTTGTTTACAGAAGTAAGCAGATCAAATTATTTAACGCAAGGTAAATGGCCAGTAAGTATGATTTTAAGAGTTCCTATTGGAGCATATGGTTCTGGCGGTCCTTATCATTCATCAAGTGTAGAATCCGTTGTAACTAATATTCAAGGTATAAAAATAGCTTATCCATCCACAGGTGCAGATCTAAAGGGACTCATGAAAGCAGCTTATCACGATCCTAATCCAGTGGTCATGCTTGAGCATAAAGGATTATACTGGTCAAAAATTCCAGGCACTGAAAATGCAAAAACAATAGAGCCTTCAGATGATTATGTGATTCCTTTTGGCAAAGGAAGAGTTGTTCTTTCTGCTGATGAACAAGAGATTAATGGGGGTGAATCCATAGTAATTATCACGTATGGTAGAGGGGTTTATTGGTCTTTAGAAGCGGCTTCACATTTCACAGGAAAAATTGAAATTATTGATTTGAGAACACTTTATCCATTGGATGAAAATCTCATATTTGAAACGTCTAGAAAGCATGGTAAAGTGCTATTGGTAACAGAAGAGCCCTCATCGGCATCATTTACATTGGGGCTTGCTGGAAGAATTCAAGAATCATGTTTTGAATCCCTTGATGCTCCCATTAAAATTCTAGGTTCTGTAAATACCCCAGCTATTCCACTGAACGAAAACTTAGAAAAAGCGTATTTACCAAATTCAGATAAAGTAAAAACAGCGTTAGAGTCACTTTTAAATTATTAATTTCTTTCCTATTTAATTATTAAATAGATTTGCCATCTATATTTTACTATTTATGGAAATTATACATCAAGAATTTTATGGAAATTCAATTTTAAACTGGGCTATAGCTGTTGGTATACTCATTTTGTCCTTTATAGTGGTTAAAATGCTGTATTGGATTTTCTCAAATGTGATTAGGCGCCTAACTTCTAAAACTAAGACAAACCTAGATGATGTTTTAATTGACAAACTTGAAAAACCGCTTACCTATTTAGTACTTATTCTAGGATATTGGATTTCAATTCATTATCTGGTTTTTAAAGAAGAAGTAGAAATAGTCTTAGAAAATGCAGCTTATTTTCTCTTAGTAATAGATGTTACTGCTATTCTTTCTAGAATAATTGATGCTTTAATATCAGAAGTTATCATGCCCATTACAGAAAAATCTGATAGTAGTTTTGATAATCAGCTTATTCCGGTAATACAAAAAGGGGTAAGATCTATAATATGGATCTTAGGCATTATTATAGGCTTAGATAATATTGGTTTTGATATTACTGCTATGATTGCAGGGCTTGGAATTGGAGGTTTGGCACTAGCACTTGCTGCTCAAGATTCTGTAAAAAATATTTTTGCTGGGATTATGATTTTCTTAGACAAACCATTTAGAATAAAAGATCGAATACAGGTTGATGGCTTTGACGGAATTGTGGAAGAAGTGGGTTTAAGGAGTACCCGACTAAGAACATTAGAAGGTAGAATAGTTACTATTCCTAATTCTAGATTTACCGATAATAGCGTGACTAATGTTACTTCTCAGCCCACTTTAAAAGTTAAACTCAATTTGGGTTTAACATACGATACAGATGAAAACCAAATGCAGAAAGCTATTGATATTCTAGAAGATATCGTAAAAGATCAAGAAGCCATCACGGATGATTATGCTGCTGGATTTAACGGCTTCGGTGATTTTTCTCTTAATATACTTTTCATATACTACGTAAAACCTGACTCACATTGGCTAGATACCCAAACGCTGGTAAATAAAGAAATACTAAGGAGATTTAATAAAGAAGGGTTGGAATTTGCTTTCCCAACCCAAACTATATTAAAAAAAGATATTTAGTGGGTTTTTATGTTCTTAGTCAATACTAAGTAATTCGACTTCAAATATTAACGTAGAATAGGGGCCAATAATTTGTCCAGCTCCTCTTTCGCCATAAGCAAGATCAGAAGGAACATATAATTTCCATTTAGATCCAACTGGCATGATTTGAAGCGCTTCAGTCCAGCCTGCAATTACTCCATTAACAGGGAAGGATGCTGGCTCACCTCTATCAACAGAACTGTCAAATACAGTTCCATCAATCAATGTTCCGTGGTAATGTGCTGTAATCTTATCATTAATGGTAGGTATTTGACCATTTCCTTCGGTTAAAATTTCATATTGTAAACCACTTTCTAAAGAAATTACACCTTCTCTATTTGCATTTTCAGCCAAAAATGCAGCACCTTCGCCTTGTGCTTTTTTGGCAGTTAGTTCTTGCTTGCTCTTGAAGAATTCTTCAATAATTTGTTCTGCTACAGCTCCAGAAATTTCCGACTTGTTATTAGTATCGATACCTGCATTTAACCCTGCTTTTAAAAGATCCAAATTCACTTCTTCAAATTGTTGAGCAATGTTTTTACCAAGGTTTTCTGCCACATTAACGCCAATAGCAAAACTAGTAGAATCTACTTGGTTTGTAAGGCTTACTGATTGGTTATTAGATTGCTGGTTGCAAGCTATCGCTAAAGATGCTATTGCTATTGTAAATAATTTTGCTTTCATATTAATTTATACTTATAAGTTCAACTTCAAAAATCAGAGTAGTAAATGGGCCAATATTTGCTCCAGCTCCTCTTTCACCGTAGGCTAAATCATAGGGAACATACAGTCTCCATTTGGATCCAACTGACATTAATTGTAGTGCTTCAGTCCACCCTTTTATAACTCCACTAACAGGAAATGTAGCTGGTTGTCCTCTGTCAACTGAGCTATCAAAAATAGTTCCGTCAATTAGAGTTCCATGGTAATGTGTAGTTACATTATCATTGATAGTGGGTTTAGCACCAGATCCTTGTTTCAAAATTTCATATTGAAGTCCACTTTCAAGTGAAATAACTCCATCTTTTTTTGCATTTTCAGCTAAAAAGTTAGCTCCTTCTTCTTTAGCCAATTTGGTCTTCATTTCTTGCTGTTTAGTAAAATATTCTTGTAATATTTTTTGTGCTTCAGCATTGGATATTTTAGGTTCGCTTTTCTTGTCGAGGACATCGTTGATTCCGTTCATAAAATCCTTTATGTCAATATCGCTGAATTGATTTTTTAGGTTCTCTCCAATATTAACTCCAATACAATAGCTTACGGAGTCAACTTCTGTTTTTAATTTTTGAGCATTCATAGATGTTAGGTTAATTAATATTGCCAAAAAGAATGCTATGTGTTTTTTATTCATTTTTGTAATTTGATTTAAAAGTAGTGCTAACTTGAGTTGTATTTGGTGAAGAAATGTTAAACTTATTTTTTATTCTTTACCTCTTTTTTTGTTTCTTCTTTTGAATCTTCTTTCTTTTTGTCAGCATCTCCACTAGATTCTTTCTTTTCTTCTTTTGATTCTTCCTTAATTAAATTATCGGTATCATGTAAGATATTATACCACTGAAATACTTTTTTAATATCTGAATTATACACTTGTTCTTGGTCGTAATTAGGTACAAGTTCTTCAAACACTTTTTTTAATTCTTCTGCAGATTCCAGGTGAGAAACCGCAGCATCTTTTTTGTATTTTTTTTGAATTCTATCAAACAATTCAGATAGTAAAATTTCTTCATCATAAGTGTAGATACTTATGTCTGAAAGTGCGCTTATTTTATTGGTGTTGAAGATGGGAAATCTTTTTTTGTCTTTTAATGACTCAACAATCACATTGTTTTTTGATTTCCCTACAATAGTATGTAATCCTGACTTACCAGCGACTGAAATAAAATCTTTTAATTCCATAATCTAATTTGTCGGGCAAAACTAACAATTATTCTATAACAAGAAGCCTTGGTGATAAGTTTGGTACATTTAAAATTTTCAGCCAATAGATTCCGGTGGATAGGTTTTTGCTATATAGCGTGTACGGATTTTGGTTAGCATGACCGCTTTGTACGATTCTACCTTGTGCATCAATTATTTGGTAATTAAATTCATTTAACTGTTTATTTATAGCTACTTGAGTTTCACCAATAAAAGGATTAGGATATATCGAAACATCCACATTTGGAGAGTTTTGATGTACTATGTTAGATGGTATAGCCGTAATGATATGCACATCTGCCATTATACTACTTCCAAAGTTACCCTGACCTTGCATTAGCGTAACCCCATTATAGTCTGTTAGTATCCATTCTCCATCGGTACCTCCATAAGTTGAAGCACTCATTCCATCACCATAATCATCGATGAGCTCAAAGGTGTAACATTCATTGGCATCGATATAGATGTCTTGAATAATCGTGTCATTAGCTTGATTTCCACCTCCATTAGGGATGCAGTCATACGGTCCACCAGCATACCAGATAGAGTCTTGACTATCTTTCATGGTCCACCTTGTTTCACGGCAATAATCATCTAAGAGTAGTTGCAAGGTTACCGGACTACCCATTTGACGATTGACATTGAGTTCATAGGTGACTACGCTATCACAGGAATGAATAGAATTTAACGTGTCGGTGTAGGTTCCAGAACTATTGTAGGTATTATTATTCCAAACAAAGGAATCGCAAACGGCTTTAAAGAGGGTGTCTGCATAACTGGGATAGATAGATAGGTCGAGGTAGTTTAAGCTGTCACAGCCCACAGCATTTAGATTAGAGTCTACATAAATACCAGAAGTGGAAAAGGTTTGGCTATTCCAAGTGTATTGATCACATTGTGATTGTGAAGTAGTATCTGCAAAAGAGGAGTTGATGGTCAGATCAAGATAAAGGATACTGTCACATCCATGAGAGGTAGTGAAATTAGCTTGATAAATTCCGGAGGAGGAGTAGGAGTTTCCTTCCCAGGAGTATTGGTT
>JAYPLD010000031.1:20445-23815 GCA_038129265.1 Crocinitomicaceae bacterium | reverse complement strand
ATTTCATGAATTTAAGAATAAGTATTCGATATTGATTTTGGAAATTCAGTTTTTATGAATTCTTTTGCACCCTAAATTTTCAATTCTCCGTATGACAGTTGTTAGTAAACTATGCTTAGAATGTGATGAGCCTTTATTTGGAAGAGTAGACAAAAAATTTTGTAATGATCAGTGTAGAAATGCATATAATAACAGAGTTAATAAAACTACTAACGATTTTGTAAGGCATGTAAATGTGATTTTAAGAAAAAACAGAAAAATAATAGCCAGTTTGTTGAATGGAAAAGAAAAGTCTATAACCACCAAAGAAGATCTTTTGCTTCACGGATTTAACTTTAATTATTTTACAAATACTTACAAAACTAAACAAGACAAAGTGTATTATTTTGTGTATGAATTGGGTTATCTTAGATTGGAAAACGAACAATATGCCCTTGTGGTAAAAAATGATTACGTTAAATAAAATGTGTAGTTTTTTATTAATATGAGTAATCCTTATAAAAATAGTAATCCATGGGGAATGGAGTTAAATCAATATTGCATGTTAATGCATTTGTCTCAGTTTTCTAATTTCTTTATTCCATTCGGTGGAATAGTAATTCCAATAGTTATGTGGTATGTAAATAAAGATGAATATGTTGAGGTGGACCAGCATGGTAAGAGAATAATGAATTGGATTATTAGCAGTTTGATTTATACGCTAATTGCCTTATCCATTTTTCTTTTTTCAATCGCAACGGAAAGTTTTTTAATTATTTCTGTAGGAGTTCTATTGCTAGTTGCGTTAATGGTTTGCTCTATTGTTTTTACCATTTTGGGGTCTACTAGGTCTTTTAAAGGTGAAATTTATAATTACCCCATGAGTATTAACTTTATAAAGTGATATAGATTTTTATGGTAATACCCATATTTTTAATTAGTTTTTTAACAGCTTCAATCACTTTTGTAATGTTGAAACATTAACTTAAGTAATCTGGATATAATGTAAAAAACATTATTTTCCCTTTGGAAATACAATTTCTTTGTAGAATGCAGATAATTATAATTAATGGCCCGAACTTAAATTTACTTGGTACTAGAGAGCCAGATACCTATGGTGATACTTCTTTTCAAATTTATTTTGAACAACTAAAAACGGTTTTCCCTACACTAGAAATACATTATTATCAGAGTAATGTAGAGGGAGAAATTATAAATAAATTACATGAAGTGGGTTTTACTTACGATGGAATAGTGTTGAATGCAGGTGGATACACGCATACATCTGTAGCCATTAGCGATGCTATAGCTGCCATAGAAGTACCTGTTGTAGAAGTGCATATAAGTAATGTACATGCTAGAGAAGATTACAGACATCATTCATTATTAGCTAAAAATTGTAAAGGAGTAGTGACGGGTTTTGGTTTAAAATCCTATGAGATGGCTATAGATTCTTTCTTATCCAAGTAATGAGTTTAACTTTCTGTATAGTTTATGTAGGGGTAGTCCCATCACATTAAAGAAATCTCCTTCCATTTTTTTTATTCCTACAAAACCCATCCAATCTTGAATGCCGTATGAACCTGCCTTGTCAAATGGTTTACATCGATTTATATAGTCTTTAATCTCCTCATCAGTTAAAGGATAAAAAGTCACTTTAGTTTCATCGTAAAAGGAATGAACCTCCTTGTTAAAAATAATGGATACTCCTGTGTGAACCAAATGTGATTTGTCTGAAAGAGATTTTAACATGTTAAAAGCATCCTTTTCATCTACTGGCTTTCCAAGGATTTTATTTTTCAATATAACAACGGTATCTGCCGTAATGTATATCTCATTAGTCTTAACCTGTTTTAAGTAGAAGTTAGCTTTTTTTTCAGCTATATATTGAGCGATCTCGTTTATGTTTAAGTTTGGTGAAAATTCTTCATTAATATCAGCACTTACGATTTTAAATTCCTTAATGATATGAGACAAAAGTTCGTGTCTTCTGGGTGACTTAGACGCTAAAACAACATCATAGTCATTGGTTTTTTCATTTAATAAGTTCATAATAGTGCCTCGAAATATAGCCAAACAGTAGCCGTAAAAAATTGAATTTTTACCAATTTGCTTAGTCTGTTAAAAGCATCTTTGTTGTTTGACTTAATAGATTTTAAAATTAAAACTAGGGTAATAACAACTGTAGGAATAAAAAAACAAAGACTACTAATAGTTACAGGAGTAATAACACAGCTGTATATTAGAATAAGAAATGAAATAATAAATACAGAAATAATTAATGTTTTAGAAGTTTTTATACCAAATGCAACAGCTAGTGTATTGGAATTTGTTTTTTGATCTCCTTGTACATCTTCTACGTCTTTAATTAATTCCCTTGCTAGCGTAAATAACATACTAAAAACAACAAGTATCTCTGAATTGGATTCTTGTAAGTCGAAATGATAATCCCATTGGAATCCGACAAGTAAAATATGCGGTATAAAAACCACAATTCCACAAAGAATGGCTACGGTCAGGTTTCCAATAATGGGTATGTGCTGTAAGAAAACAGAGTAAAATAAAACAAGCACGTGACAATAGAACACAAGTTGGATCCAAGCCCCCGATAAATCTGAAATGAAAATGAAGAAAAACGATAATATAACATGAATTATATATGAAATAAGATAGTGATTTTTAGAAAAATAAAATTGATTTTTTCCGTTGATGGCATCACTATTAAAGTCAAAAAAATTATTGATTAGATAACCTGATGCTGTTGTTAAGATAATTGATAAACTTAATAAAGTAGTATCCAGATTTACAGTTGAAAAAAATGGCTTTGATTTGATCTGAAATAAGAGCCCCCAAAACAGTAAAAAAAGTAAAATTAAATTTACAAATCGAATGGACTTTAAGTAATTTTTTACCATTTGTGTGCATCTTCATCCATCCATTTTCCCTGAACTCGGAGAACTTGCTCTATTACATCTCTTACAGCTCCTTTTCCGCCATCTACATGAGAAATATAGTCACAAGTTTCTCTAATTTCAACAGCTGAATCTCTAGGACAAGTAGAAATGCCTACGGTATTAAGGCATTCAAAATCGGGGATATCATCACCCATGTATAATACATTTTTTGGGTCAATGTTTTTTTGATCCAAGTAAGAAGTTAAAATAGGTAGCTTGTGATGAGCAGAAAGAAATACATCTTGAATTCCAAGTCCTTCTAGTCTTTTCTTTACCATGTTAGAACTCCCACCCGTGATAATAACAATGTTAAATCCTTTCTTGATAGCATGTTGTAGTGCATATCCGTCTTTAGTGTGCATGGTTCTAACCATTTCACCACTGCTTTCAAGAATAATGGATCCATCTGTTAAAACTCCATCAACGTCAAAGGCAAA
>JAYPLD010000031.1:7796-20345 GCA_038129265.1 Crocinitomicaceae bacterium | reverse complement strand
CCCAATTAACCTCTTTTGTTTTGGAAATTGTTTGAAGGGGATAAAGACACCCCCATCTTTTTGTTATTTTTTCAAACTGTACTGATTCAAAACTACCTGAAGTATGTATTATTAGTTTGTCTCTGTATGGAAATGTTGCTATTACATTTTCATATTGATCATCGCTAACGGCAATTATATAAGCATCACTTTCTGAAGGGAGGTTGCTAATTTGATCAATATGAACACTATTTATATCATCAAGGAACTTCGCTGACACATTAGAACCTGAATTTACAATAGCATCAATTTTAAATCCCTTTGAGTAAAGTTGCTTGCAAAGTTGGGAACCCACATTTCCTGATCCGATAACAGTAATATTCTCAATTGGCGAATCCACTTTAAATGATCTTACATTTCTTGAACAAAATGGTACATAGAATTTAATAATTCTTTTTTATCTCCATCTGGCAACTCATAAAGTTGTTCTTGCAATAAAGTTGAAGCCTGGAACACATCTTCTTCTGAAAATGGGCCTTCTAAATTTTCAATTACGGTCAATGCTTCCAAAATAACCATGTAGTTTCCATTACAGGCAGCCTGGGTTATTTCTTTTAAATAATCACCTACATCAATTCCTGAGCTCCAAATTGAAAAAAGGATGAGTTCTTTTACCTCATTTCTATGATCATCTAAATAGGGCAGAAGGTAATTAATAGATTGATCATTTTTAAGTTCAGAAAAAATACCCTTAATTTCTTCCTTAATTTGTTCATCTTTAGATGTGGTATACAAATTAACTAATGGATCAATTAAGGATTCATTTCCTTTGGCTCTCGTTTTTTCTAATGCTTTTTGAATAACAGATTGATCATTACTATTTAAATCTATGGCTATCTGCTTAATTACTTTTGTTTGACTTTCCATCCCTTAAATTAATTGATTGCAAAAGTAAAACTTTATAAAAATCTTACGGTATTAATTTATTTTCTTTCTCCAAAAATGGCGCTCCCAACTCTTATCATATTACTGCCACACTCAATAGCAATTGGATAATCTCCGCTCATACCCATAGAAATGATTTTAAAATCATTTGGGTTAAAATGAGCTTTAAGCTTTTCAAAATAGGATTTTAAATTATTAAATTCTTTTCTGATCATCTCATCATCATCTGTAAATGTAGCCATGCCCATAACTCCGCAGATATTTACATGTTGAAGGGGGTTAAAAAATTCTTCATTTTGAAGAGATTGAACTTCGTCTAAGTTAAAACCAAATTTGGTGCTTTCTGATGCAATGTGGAATTGCAATAAGCAATTTATTTTTCTATTATTTTTTTGTCCTTGTTTATCAATCTCTTTAAGGAGTTTTGCACTGTCAACTCCATGAATCATATGCACAAAAGGGGCAATGTATTTTACTTTGTTTCGTTGCAAATGACCAATCATATGCCACCTTATATTTTTTGGAAGATTTTCATATTTGGATACCAGTTCTTGAACTTTGTTTTCGCCAAAATCAAGATGACCATTTGCCATTCCTTCTTGAATAAGTTCGTTGGGTTTAGTTTTAGATACGGCAATTAACGTGACGTCATTCGGTACTTTTTCCTTGATTTGTTTAATTCTGGTGGCAATCATTTTAATTTTTTTGATGTTATCCAATTATCAATAAATTCAAATACTTCAATCTTATTTATTTCATTTATCATCTCATGTCTACCGCCCTCAAAAAGTTTTAACTCAACATCATGTAAATCTGCTTTTTTCATTTTGTGAAATACTTCTTCAACTCCTTTTCCATATAAGCCAACAGGATCATCCGTTCCACTCAATAGTAATATGGGTGTAGATTTATTCATTTTTTTCATTCGCTCTCCATTATTGGTGATTAAAACTCCGTGAGCTAAATCCGCAAAAAATTGGTTTGAAAAAATTTGCATGCAGTATGGGTCATTTAGGTATTCCTTTACAATCTTTTCATCTCTAGATAACCAGTCTTTAGCTGATTTTTTATTTTTAATTCTTTTGTTGAAGTCTGCGAATGTGATGTCTTGTAACAGTTTGGATTTATTTTTTTTACCGGTTAAAAACCCTAGTGTTTTGGCTAAAGGCTCTCCTCCAATTCCCTTAATTCCCGGATGGCCACTAGTTGCAGAAAGAATATAGCCATCTCCAATTTTTGGATAATCTATAGCTAAGGACCTAACCAATAGGGAGCCCATCGAATGTCCCAAAATAATGTGAGATAAAGTTGGACTTTTTTGCTTATATGATTCATGAATTAGTTTTATGTCATTAACCACTTTATCCCATCCTTTATCAAACGCAAAGAATCCTACTTTACTTATGTCTCCAGCTGTTTTTCCATGACCTCTAAGATCCGATGAATAAACGTAGTACCCTTTGTCATTAAGCCACTTTGCAAAATGATCATACCTAGCTGCATGTTCACTCATGCCGTGCACCAAGTGAATAAAGGCTTTTGGATTAGGTACGCACCACTCATAGATAACTAACGAAGTTTCATCATGTGATTTTATAGTAGTATTGGAATATCCCACTTCTTTCATACTGGTAAATATAGCATTGTTATTCTTTAAAGTGAAAATTAGTTAATACGTGATTTTAATTGCTACACATCTTGTAATTCTCCCTTTTATTTTATTTAATTTCGCCAACTCAATGAAATGGCTTGACTATTTATTATCTACCCGTGCTATGGCACTGCTACTTCTTCTTATGGCTTCAGCTGTAGGAGTAGCTACTTTTATTGAGAATAGTTACGATACTATTACAGCAAAAGTGTTGATTTACAATGCAAAATGGTTTGAGCTCATTTTGTTTTTATTGCTTATTAATTTCATAAATAACATCAAAACATATCAATTGCTTAAGTGGAAGAAATGGTCCATTTTAATGCTGCACATTGGATTCATTATCACATTGATTGGCGCCTTCGTAACAAGGTATATCGGTTTTGAAGGTGTAATGTTAATACAAGAAAACGAGTCATCTCAACAAATTTTTTCTTCAGAACCCTATTTACAAATTGCAGTTCACGATGAAGTAAATCAATATTTAGTGGACCAGCAACACTATTTTTCTGCTGTAAATACGTCATACCCATCCGTTTCTTTCGATTTCCCCAAAAAAGGACAAGTTGACGTGAACATATTAGAAAGGATTGTAAATGCAGAAAAAAAATTTCAAACAGATGTTCCCTCTGGGTCTTTACATCTACATCTTGTTTTACCTGGTCGTGAAAATTTATATTTAAAGGATGGTCAAGTAGAAGAAATGATGGGAATTCCTTTTTCATTAAATAATAACGAAAGAGAAGATGCTATTCGTTTTTACTTTCAAAATGACAGTTTAAAGGTGTTTGCACCATTTGAAATGCAAAGGCTTGACATGTCAACATTAACGGTTGAAGATAGACAAAGAGGTATGGATCAACTACCTCAGGATTCCCTTTCTCCCTTACAAGTTCATGATGTGGCAGAACGAAATTTACTTTCATTTTTAGGTCAGCAGATTATGATCAATAGTATTGAGAAAAGGTCGAAACTTGAATGGGTGTCTACAGAGAACAGTGATTTGCCAGATGCACACTTGGTACGAGTTGTGGTAAATGGTGAATCATCTCAGGATTATATGATCGGTAAGGCTGGTGTAAGGCCTACTTCTTCTTTACTTAAGTGCGATGATTTATTTTTTTCAATTGGCTATGGTTCTAAAGAAATGGATGTACCATTTAATGTGACGTTAGATGATTTTAGATTGCTAAAATATCCTGGATCTGACAGTCCTAGTAGTTACGAAAGTGATATAACCATTAATGATCCAAAGAATGATTATTCTTCTTCCCATAACATATTTATGAATAATGTAGTAGATTATGGTGGTTATCGTTTTTTTCAGTCTAGTTATGATTGGTCTGATGATCAAGCCAAAAAAGCAGGTTTAGATCCGGATATTACTATTCTTTCCGTAAATCATGATTTTTGGGGAACATGGATTACTTATGTAGGTTATTTTCTTTTGGCGTTAGGTCTTTTGGGAACCTTATTTAATCCTTCATCTAGATTTGTAGACATTCGAAAAAAGGTGATCAAAATGAGGAATCGAAGACAAAAATTAATGGCTTCGTTAGTTTTGTTCATCTTAATAAGCCCCACTTTTTATGCTAATGACTCCCTTGATTACAAACCTATTCCTTTAAGTCAAGCTGATTCGTTGGGAATACTGTTAACTCAAACTTTTGAGGGGCGAATACAACCGACACATACGTTAGCATATGATGTAGTTCATAAAATTTCTAAGAAAAGCAGCATTACCACCTCAGATGGCATGGAATTAACTCCTATGCAAGTTTTTGCTGATTTTATGGTGGATAAAAAGTATTGGATTAATCAAAAAATTATTTACATCAAAAATAGTACGGGCGTTGGAGATTCCTTGGGGATTTCAGGAAAGTATGCTTCAGTAGCTGATTTTTTTAATGAGGACGGATCTGAAAAACTTGCATTGCAACTTCAAAACTCTTTTGCAAAGAAAGATATTGATAAAAATGTATTTGATAAAGAACTGATCAAAGCCAATGAACGAATGAACATTGCTCTTCAGTCAATGAACGGTCTCATTTTGAATATATTCCCTATTTCAGGTGATGAAAATAACAAATGGGTTAACTGGAAAGATGAATATGCTAAACAGCCTATAGACTCAACAGATGAGCATTTATCCACTATTTCACTGTCAAGAATATTTAGATCCTATATTATGGAATTAGTTGAGGCAAAAAACTCTAATAACTATAATACAGCTCAAGAGTTATTGAATTTCATAAAATCATATCAGATTAAAATTTCACCTGAGGAATTACTGATGAATATGAGTGAAATTAAAGATGAGATATCCTACAACAAATCAGACCTTTTTATTAAAATAAAAGACTATTACGGCTATTTAGCCATTTTTCTATTGCTTTTCTCTTTCTGGCATTCTTTAATTTCAAATAAGACCAAACGAATGTTTAAGATAGTAAACATCACCCTTTGGATATGTATAATGTCATTATTTGCTGTATTTGTTATGCATACGTATGCTCTTGGTCTGAGATGGAAGATCACAGATCACGCTCCTTGGAGTAATGGGTATGAGGCGCTCACTTTTATTTCCTGGGGTACAGTTTTAGCTGGTTTCTTATTTATTAGGAGTTCTAAGATAACGTTAGCAGGGACTTCACTGCTTGCATTTTTCATTTTAATGACTGCAGGGCATAGCAGCTTTGATCCACAGCTAACCAACCTTCAACCTGTGCTAAAATCATATTGGTTGATGATACATGTGGCTTGCATCACAATAAGTTATGGTTTTTTAGGACTAGGATTTATCTTAGGTTTAATCAATGTTTGTAACTACTTATTCTTGAAGTCCGGAAGTAAAAACTTGAAAACAATCATTTCAGAATTGACCTATGTGAATGAAATGACATTAACCATAGGTCTTGCTCTTGCCACCATAGGAACATTTTTGGGTGGAATTTGGGCTAATGAATCCTGGGGAAGATATTGGGGTTGGGATGCGAAAGAAACTTGGGCTTTAGTTATCGTTTTAACCTATGCAGTGGTATTACACTTAAGGTTAATACCAGGTCTTAAAAGTAAGTTCATTTTTAATGTAGCTTCAATACTTTCATTCTCCAGTGTTTTAATGACTTTTATTGGAGTTAATTATTACCTGTCAAAAGGATTGCATAGTTATGCAAGAGGAGAAACACCTGCATTTCCTTTATGGGCGTGGATTACTATCTTTTCAATTGTTGCTATTATTATAATGGCTTGGTTTAATAAAAAAAGATTAAAGTCGGCTACATCTTAAGTCTGGCTTGCGCGCAAACAGATAAATCAGCAAAAACTCCTTCTTTTTCCAGGAAATAACCACTCATAGCTATCATGGCAGCATTGTCCGTACAAAAACTCATTTTGGGTATATGTACATTAAGCCCTTTTTGGGTACCAAGCTTTGTGAATTTTTCTCTTAAATGAGTGTTGGCCGAAACTCCACCAGCTATAGCAATATCTTTACATGGGTACGTCTCTAAAGCGAGCTTAAATTTAACTAGTAAATAATCTATAAGATGAGACTGGTAGGAGGCACAAATATTATTTAGTTCTTGTTTAATAAAAAGAGGATTAATATTTTTTTCCTTGTTAAGAAAGTAAAGGAACTGTGTTTTTAGCCCACTAAAGCTATAGTTTAAATCGGAAACTTTTGGAAATGTAAAATGATATTTATGATCTGTTCCTTTCTGGGCATAATGATCAATTAATGGTCCCGCAGGATAACCCAATCCGAGTAATTTTCCTGCTTTATCAAATGCTTCACCAATAGCATCGTCTATCGTTTGACCTATAATTTCCATGTCCAAAGGGCTTTTTACTAGTACAATTTGGGTATGGCCACCTGAAACTGTTAAACATAAAAAAGGGAATGAAGGTGGAGAGTAGTCTACTTCTTTTTCCTCAATAAAGTGTGCATGAACATGGGCTTTCATATGATGAACTTCCAGTAGGGGAATATCAAGAGACATACTTAATGATTTGGCAAAAGAAGTTCCAACCAATAAGGAACCAAGTAGTCCAGGACCTTTTGTAAATGCAATAGAAGTGAGGTCATTCAATTCAATTTGAGCTTCTTTTATGGCAGTTTCAACTGTTGGCACAATATTTTCTTGATGTGCTCTAGAAGCTAACTCGGGAACCACACCACCGTATTTTTCATGAACTTTTTGATTTGCAGTGATGTTTGAGAGTAATATGCCATTTTTTAGAACAGCAGCTGAAGTGTCGTCACAACTCGATTCAATGCCAAGAATGATACTATCTTTGTTTTTTTTCAATTTAAATGAAAATTAGACTAATAAATACGCTTTATAAAATTACCACAATCATTTTTAATGTGTTTGAAATAGCCGTATTTATTTCTATCCTTCTTTTGTTTTTCCTCAGAATGGGTTTGTTTCAAGATTATTTAGGAAAAAAGATTATGAGTTCATTAGGAACAACTTGGTCTGAGCAAATAAGTATGAGCCAATTCTCAATCCATGACTTAAGCCATATTCATGTTTTCGATGTATTGCTAGCTGAAAATGGTGGGGATACAGCAGCTTATGTGCCAGAACTACAAATAAAACTAGGCGATTTGGATTTTTTCCAAAACCAGTTTATAATTCAACATGTAATATTGAAAAATGCTACCATAAATCTAAGTAAGGATAAAGAAGAAGAGAAATATAATTTTCAATTGTTATTTAAAAAGGATCAAATTGATAACGACATCACAGCTAATTATAATGTGATGATAGAAAATGTAGAATTAATAAATTGTGTTTTTAATCATCGTATCTTAGGAAATATAAAATATGATCAAATATTTGATTATCAGTTATTTAATTTATCTAATATAAATGGATTGTTTAATAAAATTTCTATTTCAGAAAATGAAGTATTTTTACCAAGTAATAGACTATCCTTTTTACTTGATAACGCTATTGATGTCAAAGATTTATCCTGTGAATTCACATTAGATTATAATGATGTTTCCCTAGAAAATATTGAATTAAAAACACTAAAAAGCCAGCTTCATTTAGCTTCATTTACCTATGATGTAAAGTCCAAAAATCATAGTGATGTTTTATATCAATTGGATTCAATTCAAGGTAATTTAAATTTATCAGATGTAATTCATTTCTATCCGGTTCCCATTTTTATGGACACTGTCCTTCAATTTTCTGCTAATGTTGAAGGAAATAAAAGCTTATTTTCTTTACATGACTTTAGCATTAAAACAGGAACTGCAAAGCCACTAGCTGGAGATTTTACTTTTGAACGAAATCTGGACAATTTCCCATTATCCACTCTGAATTTAAAACTTAAACGTGGGCTTTTAAACAAAGAAAATTTAAGTCAAATTCTAATTAGAAACGAATCTAACTACACAAAGTTCACTTTACCTTCAAATTTAGATAAGCTGAATAGGATGGATGTAAATCTATTCCTAAATGGTACATTAAAAGAACTAGATAGCAGAGTATCCATACTTTCTAATTTAGGTCAGATTAATGGAGATATTTTTGTTGATGCTACTAACAAGCTTTATCAAGGAGAATTAACAATAAATGATCTTTCAGGTTACATTCTAAATGTTGACGAGGGAATCAATGATTTTGATGGGGAATTAAAATTTAAAGGTAAAGGATTTGATTATCAGCAGGTTGACTTACAAGTTGAAGGTTTTGTAAACAATTTCAACTACAATGGATATGAGTATGATAATATAGAGATAAATGGTGTGTTTTTAAATGAATCATTTGATGGTTTCTTAGCGCTAGAAGATCAACATGTAAACGCTACTTTTAAGGGGTTATTTGATCTTAACCAAAAACCAACGAAGTATAACTTTTCAATGGATGTAAAAAGCCTAAACCCACATGCTTTAAATTGGACTAATCAATATGAAAATTTGACACTGAATTTTAATTCTAAATGTAGCGGGATTGGTCTTAATTTAAATGAATTTATGGGAGAGGTTGTTATTGAAGATATCATGGTAATAAACCAAAATGAAGTAACAGAATTTAATGATTTATCGTTCCTAAGTAAAGGACAAGGGGTAAAAAAAGAAATGCACCTAAGTTCAGATATCTTAACAACAGCAGTAAATGGAGATATAAATTTCGATAAGATTATTGAAGATCTTTCATTTGTGACTTCAGTTTATGTTCCAAATTTTATCGATTCTAGCAGACATAAAATCTACAGGGACGATCATACATACGACATCACTATTAGTTTTAATGATTTCGATAAGTTTTCTTCCATTTTTATTCCAAACTTAAGTATTTCTAAGGGGTCCTTAATGGAATTAGCTTTCAATAGTCAAGACACAATTTTTTCAATACACACCCAATCAGAAAAGATTAGAATAGGTGATCATGTATTTGGAAATATCCTCATGCGAGGTAAAAAGAACACCCAATCAAATTCCTTTGAATTAGTTTCGGAGATTGATGATTACAGTTTGTTGAATCAATTTAAGATTGAAAATATACAAACCACTTTTGAAGTAAATGAAAATAGGTTGTACACCAATTTATTTTACTTGGGAGAAGACTCTACTAACTACGGAAAAATTAGATTGCAATCCATCGTTAACAATACAGATCATATCAAAACTTCGATAGAAGAGTTGGTTCTAGGTAGTCATGAAAATGATGTTTGGGAAATAGGAGAGGGGGCTGAAATTAACCTTCTAGAAAACAAACTAAATTGTAATCATCTTTCTTTAATAAATAATCAGCAAGAACTGAGTCTAAATGGCATTGTAGGTTCTGAAAAAACAGATGAACTTAACATTTCTTTATCGGAGTTTGATCTGTCAAATTTTGGTGATTTAACTAATAATAATGAGTCTGAAGTTCTGTTAAATGGGGTGATAAACCTTGAACTCAGTTTAAAATCGATTTTAAATAACATTGAATTTACAGGTTCTGTATTGGTTAATCAATTGATGTTAAATGACATACAAATTGGTGATTTAACATTTAAATCAGACTGGGAAGGAATTAACAATCGATTTGTGATAGAAGGTGGACTCAGAAATGAAGATAGAGTGGAAGAAATTAATTTCCAATCGATTAAATATTATCCCTTTAATGATGTAGAAAGACAATTAGAAGGAGCAATCCTTTTTGAAGATTTTAATGCGGACATGCTAAATCCTTTTCTTCCTCAACCTTATTTGGGAAATTTAGAAACTAAATTGAATGGGGCTGTATTTCTTTCGGGTTCCATATTAAATCCAATATTAAATGGAGAGTTAAAATTGAATGATTCAAAAATAGATCTGGTACAACATCAAACATCTTATTTAGTTGATGGAACTATTTATGTTTCCCCAAATCAAATAAATCTAGTAGATGCAGTTGTAACAGATAAATACAACAATAAATGTGCTTTAGGCGCTTCATACGAACATGAAGGGTATACTAATTATTCTTACAATATTATTTCTCAATTTAATGAACCTTTTCTGGTAATGAATAATAGCTTTGAGGATAATCCTTTGTACTATGGAGATGCGTTTGTAACTGGATTCTCCACCATTTCGTATGACTCTATCAATGATTTATCATTTAATATTCATGTAAAGACAGCAGAAAATTCAGTGTTGACAATTCCTCTATATGGAGATGAAGATGTTGTACTAGAGGATTTTATCACTTTTGAACAGGTAGATCAAAATGTAAACAGTAAACAGGAAATAAAATCTAAATCAGATCTTGACTTTAATCTAAATATTGAGGTTGAAGTAACTGATGATGCAGAAATTCAGGTTGTGTTTGATCAAATGGTGGGAGACGTTATGAAATCGAGAGGGAATGGAGATATGAGGTTCTTTATTGATGAGACCTTAGATTTCAATTTATTTGGAAATTATCAGGTAACAAGTGGGGAATATCTTTTTACGTTAAAGGATTTTATCAATAAAAAGTTTAATGTAAAGCCAGGAGGCACAATAACATGGTTTGGTGACCCCTATAATGCAAAACTGGATTTAAATGCGTATTACCCTTTAAAAACAAGCTTATATAACATAATGCCGTCCATAGAGAGGGATAATTGGACCCACAAAAGTAATGTGAATGTAGACATCCACTTGCAAAATGACCTAATGAATCCAGATATCGAATTTGATATTTCCTTGCCAAAGGCAGAGGAAACAGCCAAACAAACGGTCAAAAACTTGATTTACAATGAAGAGGCCAAAAATCAGCAAGTATTTTCACTTCTTATTTTAAATAAATTTATTCCTGAAAATCAAAATATTATTTCTGAAAATACCAGTAGGACGAATGGAGCTACTACAAGCGAAGTGCTTTCCAATCAACTGGGTAATATGATTTCTTCTTTTACAGATGAATTTGAGATTGGGTTCAATTATTCTCCTGGAGATTCCATTTCAGATGATGAATTATCCATTGTCATGTCAACTCAACAATTTAATGATCGTCTTTTAATTAATACCAACTTAGGTGTTGCTCCATCCAATGCGCTAAATAAAGATCCAAACAGTTTTATTGGAGATGTGGATGTGGAATATAAGCTATCTAGAGATGGGAATCTTCGCCTACATGCATTTAATGAATCCAACGAATACGATTTGTCAAATCAGAGTCAATCTAGATATACTCAAGGCGTAGGTGCTTATTATAAACAAAGTTTTAATTCTTTTGGTGAGCTTTTTTGTGAAATGACAAATGTCTTTAGACGTAAATCCAAGAAATGCAATCAATGTGATGAACCAAAATCAACAAGAGAATGTCCATAGCGTATTTTGGTATTCACACCATACTCAGTTTATGCTGTTTCATTTCTATTTGACCTTTTTCTAAAAGTTCTTTTATGTTTTTTTTCAGCTGTGCTTTTTCAATGAATTCAAACTCTTTTTGAATGGTCTTTACTTCTTTACTTTCAAACTTTAATGTCATTAAAATGGCATTTTTAAGGATGTGATTAGGGTTGTTTTTACCTGATACTTTTTTATCACAGTTGTCGCATTTTAAACATGGTTTGGTATTACTTTCACCAAAGTAAGATAAGAGAATTTGATTTCTGCATTTGAGGTTTTCATTTGAATATTGAAGCATCATTTCAGCTAGATGAACTTGTCTTTTAAAATTATGTTGAGTGTTTTTGGAAAGGTGAATTTTCGAAGATTTAATCCTAGGTATTTCCAATTTGACCTTAGGTAGTTTTTCAGATTTAAAATAGGTAATAAGACCATATTGGTGCATGATTTTTAGAGATTGAATTACTTTTTCCATATCCATCTCACTTCTGCTGGCTATCATCCGTTCGGAAATTTTAATTTCCTTACCAATAGAAAATGGATAACTTCTCATCACGTAATGAATTACTTTTTTGTGCTGATGATATTTTTCAATAAATCGATCAATTTCTATTAATTCAGATTTAAAAATTAGGTAAGACGAATTACCTTCTTGTATTTCCGATAGATAACCATTTTCGCTTAACTGCTTAAAGCAGTAGTAAACCGTTTTTCTAGATAAATTTAATTTAGAAGAAATATAATCTATGTCCACTTCAAAAGAGTTATCATCATCATACCCAATCGGGATTTGATGCGTGTTGCAAAATTGTTGATAGGTTTTTTGCAGGTCATTTACATGGGGAAATGATGAAGTGATTCTGTTTAATAGATTTTCTCCATCATTCATTTCCATTAGCGAAATGGAGTAGGATGGAAGACCATCTCTTCCAGCTCTTCCAGATTCTTGGTAGAATGATTCTAGTGATTCAGGTAAATCGTAATGAATTACAGTTCGAACATCTGATTTGTCAATGCCCATACCAAATGCAGTAGTGGCAACCATAATTTGAAATTGATTATTCATCCAGTCAGATTGAATTTGATTACGGTATGCAGTATCTAAACCAGCGTGGTAATGATGAGATGAAATTCCAATTCTGGTTAGTTTTTC
>JAYPLD010000031.1:4197-7696 GCA_038129265.1 Crocinitomicaceae bacterium | reverse complement strand
ATGTTTAAATTTAAATAGGACGGTCTAAAATCATATCCCCATTGTGAAATGCAGTGAGCTTCGTCTACAGCAATAAAGCTCACATTCATTTTTTTAAGTCTTTCTTGAAAAAGTTCACTTTGAATTCGTTCGGGTGATAGGTACAATATTTTAGTTTTTCCATAAATAGCATTATCTAAAATTCGGTCTATGGCTGACTTACTTAAAGTCGAATTGATGAAGTCTGCTTTAATGTCTTTCTTTTGGAGTAAATCAACTTGATCCTTCATTAAAGCGATGAGAGGAGATATAACCAGGCAAACTCCATTCATCAGTAAAGCAGGAAACTGGTAGCATAGCGACTTGCCGCCTCCGGTAGGTAACAAGGCTAAAACATCTTTCTTTTGCAGCACTTGGTTGATAATATCTTCTTGTAGAGGTCTAAATGTTTCATGCCCCCAATATTGCTTAAGAATTTTTTGTTTATCGATTAGATCATCTTGATTCATTCTTTGCGAAGATCACTTTTTTATCTTTAAAATTTAACTACTTTTGCTGCAAAATTGAGGTCGATTAAATTATGGAAGTTGAACAACAGCATTTAAACATTCAAACCACCCAAAATAGCAGATTATCACAAATAGATTGGGACGATTTACCTTTTGGTAAAATATTTTCTGATCACATGTTTTGCATGGAATATGCAAACGGGGAGTGGACAAAACAAGAAATCACTCCTTATCAAAGCATTTCATTATCACCTGCTACATCAGCTATTCATTATGGCCAGAGCTGTTTCGAAGGTATGAAGGCTCACCGAAATGAAAAGGGTGAAGTGGTATTGTTTAGACCCTATGACAATGCAAAACGTTTTAATCAATCTGCTATCAGAATGTGTATGCCTACCATTCCAGAAGATCTTTTTGTAAATGCCTTAAAGGAATTATTAAAGGTGGACCACAATTGGGTTCCTAAAAATCCTTCTCATTCACTGTATATCAGGCCTTTTATGTTTGCTACTGACCCCTACGTGGGAATTAGACCTTCCGAATCCTACAGGTTTATGGTGTTTACTTGTCCAGTGGGTTCTTATTATTCTGAGGCTGTTCCGGTTAAAATTGAAACCACATACACCAGAGCTGCTTCTGGCGGAACAGGATTTGCAAAAGCGGCTGGTAATTATGCGGCTGCTCTTTATCCAGCTAAACTAGCGCAAGACGAGGGGTATAAACAGTTGATTTGGACAGATGCCAAGGAGCATAAATACATTGAAGAGGCAGGAACCATGAATGTCATGTTCGTAATGGATGGAAAATTAATTACTCCCTTAGCTAGTGATACGATATTGGATGGAATAACTCGAAGAAGTGTAGTAGAAATTGCACAGGACTGGGGTATGGAAGTTGAGTCCAGAAAAATTGAAGTAGCTGAAGTAATCAATGCACTAAAAAATAATACATTAACAGAAGCTTTTGGAGCTGGTACAGCGGCTACCGTAGCACCCATTTCAAGTATAGCTTTTGGAAATGATAATTACATGATCCCAACTTCTAACCCAAGCCATTTTCACGTTAAGGTATTGAACTACCTTACTGATTATAAGTTAGGTAGAGTAGAAGATAAATTCAACTGGTTAGTACACATTTAATTTAAATTGTCTTTTGGGGAAAGGTGAGTGAAGATATGACACTTTCCAGGCCTAAAGTCTTGCCAACTTCCTGTTTCTTTATTGACACCTACGACACAAGCCGTTTTTAGGTCTATATAATGGTCAGTTAATTCGTAAACGGTTTGGCTTATTCCGGGGTTATGACTAAATAGCATAGCGGTTTCAAACTGTTCATTAATTCCTTGAATAACTTCAATGATTTCTTGTGTTGAAGCGTGATATAGCTGATCGTTTTGGTGAATTTTTTTTACATCGAATCCTAATTCCTTAGCAAATAGTTCTGCCGTATGGAAAGCTCTTTTTGCTCCAGAGGATATGATAATGTCTGGACACCCAAACAATCCGTGAATTCTTTTCCCCATCTTTGGCGCATCACCTAAACCTCTATTGTTTAGAGGTCTGTAATAATCAGAGAGTCTGGTAGACCAATCTGACTTAGCGTGCCTTATGAGGAAAAGTTGTTTCAATTCATATTTTCAATCACTAAAGCAGAAGCACCACCTCCACCATTACAAATACCTGCTGCTCCAAATCTTCCGTTATTCTGTTTTAGAACGTTAATTAATGTTACTATGATTCTGCTTCCACTGCTCCCAAGTGGATGTCCAAGCGCCACGGCACCTCCATTTACATCTACTTTTGCAGGATCTAATCCCAATAATTTGGTGTTGACCAAACCTACCACAGAGAAGGCTTGGTTTAATTCCCAATAATCAATATCACCTGCACTTAAATTGGCTTTAGCTAATGCTTTTGGAACCGCCTTAGCGGGGGCAGTAGTAAACCATTTGGGTTCTTGGGCGGCATCTGCATAACTAACTACTTTTGCAATGGGTTTGATTTGAAGCTCTTCCGCTTTTTCTTTACTCATTAAAATTAGGGCAGAAGCGCCATCATTTAGGGTAGATGCATTGGCTGCTGTTACGGTTCCTTCTTTGTTAAAAACAGCTCTTAGTTGAGGTATTTTTTCCAACTTTACATTTTTGTATTCCTCATCCTCACTCACTATGATATCTTCTCCTCTTCGCTGTGGTACAGCAACGGGCACTATTTCTTCATTAAAATTTCCAGCAGTCCAAGCTTTAGCTGCTCTTTGGTAAGATTCAATGGCGAAATCATCTTGATCTTTTCTTGAAATGTGGTGTTCATCAGCACATTGATCTGCACATACACCCATATGAACTTGGTTATATACATCGGTTAGCCCATCTTTCACCATTCCATCTGTAATTTTTACATCTCCTAATTTCACGGCATTTCGAGCACTGTAGTAGTGGGGTACAGATGACATGTTTTCCATTCCACCAGCAACTACCACATCAGCATCGCCACATTTAATGGCCTGAGTGGCAAGACTAATGGCTTTCATGCCTGAGGCACATACTTTATTTACCGTTGTACAAGGTGTATTTTCACTTATGCCTGCAAAAATAGCCGCTTGTTTGGCTGGCGCTTGACCTAAGTTAGCTTGTAGTACATTCCCCATGTAAACTTCTTCTATTTCATTAGGATCTAAGTTTATTTTTTGCAGAGCTCCTTTAATGGCAGTAGCACCAAGTTGGGTTGCAGACACGGTTGACAAGCTTCCACCAAAACTTCCCATTGGTGTTCTTACGGCTGATACAATGACGACTTCTTTCATGAATTTAATTTTTGCGCGAATTTATAAATCCTTGCTTAGCTCCTTTCAATTTATGAAAAAAAAAAGAAATTTAGTTGTAGAAAAATAAAGATGTCAAAAACTATATTATTTTTGCTCCTCATTCGGAGAGGTGGCAGAGTGGTAATGCAGCAGCCTGCTAAGCTGTCAACGTTTTTCGTTGCCCGGGTTCGAATCCCGGTCTCTCCGCA
>JAYPLD010000031.1:0-4097 GCA_038129265.1 Crocinitomicaceae bacterium | reverse complement strand
TCTGTTTTGTTGGTTTGAATTTGATTGACCAATTCTCCGTTTTTAAAATAAGCAAATGTGGGAAGGTTACTAACGTTGGCTAATTTTCTGGAATTTGGGTTTTTTTCTGCATCAATCATGTAAAATTTAGCGTGGGTGTGTTCACTAGCCATCTTTTTAAATTTGGGCTTCATGATTCTACAATTACCACACCATCCTGCAGAAAACTGAACCAGCACAGTCTCGTGCTGGTTGATTTCAGTTTCTAAACAATCTGTAGTTAGTTCCGTAAGCATTAGTGATTAGCTAAGTAATCTGCAACACCGTCTCTATTCGCATTCATGGCATCTTTCCCCTCTTCCCAGTTGGCTGGACAAACTTCACCAAACTTTTGGTTGTGCGCATAAGCATCAATCAATCTCAAGAATTCATCTACATTTCTTCCTACAGGGAAAAAGTTAGACGCTTGGTGAAATACCATTCCTTCTTCGTCTAAGATAAAAGTGGCTCTGTAAGGAATGTTTCCCCCATCTACCAACACCACATCGTGCTCTTCATCATACCTTTCATTAGTTGTGTCTAGTACACCCAATACATTAGCTAAGTTTCTATTGGTGTCTGCCAAAATAGGGTAGGTAACGCCTTCAATTCCGCCATTATCTTTTGAAGTGTTTAACCATGCAAAATGAACTTCTGCTGTGTCACAAGAAGCTCCAATAACTATAGTGTTTCTTTTTTCAAACTCGGGTAATGCTGCTTGAAATGCATGCAATTCAGTTGGGCATACATAGGTAAAATCTTTTGGATACCAGAATAATAATACTTTTTTATTGTTTTTAGTGGCTTCTTCTAATACGTTAACTTGAAATGTGTCTCCCATTTCATTCATAGCGTCTACAGCCATATTGGGGAATTTTTTTCCTACAAAATTGGACATAATGTTGTGATTTAATTTAAAATTTGTGCAAATATAATTTACCCATAAATTATTTCATTCTTTTAATGTTAAAATATTCAAAATAAGATGAGTCAATCAAATAATTTAAGTCCTTTTCATTTAGCTATTTCAGTACATGACTTAGCATTATGTAGAAAATTTTATGGTAAAATTCTAGGTTTAGAGGAAGGTAGATCCAGTACAGAATGGATTGACTTTAATCTTTATGGTCATCAATTGGTAATCCATGAAACGGGGACTAAAAATGAATTAATTCATAATCAAGTTGACGGCCATGGTGTACCAATTCCACATTTTGGTGTAGTGTTAAATTTGAACGATTGGGAACAATTAGCAGACAGACTAAAATCGAAATCGGTCAACTTTGTTATTGAGCCCTACATTCGGTTTAAAGGGGAAGTAGGTGAGCAGGCTACCATGTTCTTTTTAGATCCTTCAAATAATGCGTTGGAGTTTAAGGCATTTAAAAACCTTGAACATTTATTTGAAAAATAATTAGTATCTTAAAACAAAAATAAATCTTATGAAAACCTTTAATAAAATACTCACCTTAGGCCTAGTTGTTCTTTTTTCAAACAGTCTTAGTGCTCAAATAACAGTTACTCCTTATTATGGCGGACCTAACACTACATCTGTTGGATTGCTAGCAGATGATAATTACATTTTTGAAGTATACAGCACACCAATGGATATAGATTTTTCCAATATTGGTCCATTAGGATTAACAGCATCATATACATTTGACAGTAAAATTGCTCTTGGAGTTGATTTTAATTATACTAGATGTAAGACCAGTTTTGATTATTTTGAAACATCTACTGATTCTATTTCTGGCGATACGTATAATATGGATGCACAACGAGCTGTAATTAGAGCAATGGCTCGATTTGATGCACACTTTGGTGAAAGTGAACGATTTGATCCTTATCTTTCATTTGGTATAGGCTATAGAACCACTTCTACAAGCTATGCTAGTGATAGACCTGGGTTTGTTGAAACACCAAGAGAAACTCTTATACCATTAGCTTTGAGACTTGCTTTTGGAGCAAATATTTGGATCATAGACGAGTTGGGTGTCTTGCTTGAAACCGGATTAGGCGGTGGAGGCCTTGGAAGGTTTGGCGTCACTTACAGGCTACAATAATTTTTTTTATAAACTCATTAAAAAGGAATTAGAAATAGTTCCTTTTTTTTATTTAAATATGTTAAAGAATGGCTATAGTATTAGACAAAGACTTATTTGTATTTCTGGATAAATTATCGAAAAACAACAATCGTGATTGGTTCAAAAAAAACAAACCTGAATTTGATGTGTTAAATAAACAAGTAAAATCTTATTTCCAGTCTGTTTTTGATCATCACCATTCAAAATTTGATTGGGATAAGGTAAAGGTATTTCGTATTTATAGAGATGTTCGATTTTCTAAAAATAAAGATCCATATAAAACTCATTTTGGTATTGCTTTTCATAGGTCGAAGCCCAATCATCGAGGTGGATTTTATATTCATCTTGATCCAGTTGATTCGTTTATAGCTTCAGGATTCTGGGATCCCAATAAAGATGATTTGTTCAGGATGAGAAAAGAAATTGAGATGGATTACAAATATTTTAGGAAAAAAGTAGAAAATAGTAAGGTGAAAAAAATGTGGGGTGATATGAAGGGCGAAAAGCTAAAAACATCTCCAAAAGGTTTTGATAAAGAGCATCCAGCAAATGATCTATTACAACACAAACAATATGTTTTCACTAAAAAGGTAGAGTATGAAACCATATTTTCTAACGAGTTTGAGTCCTTTATAGTGGACCATTTTAAGGTTTTACTCCCTGTTTTAAACTACATGGGAGACGTGTTAAATACAAACTTAGATGGAGAAACTTTAATGTGATTTAATCATCTTAAGGACCTTTTGGTCAATAGGAAAATGAAGGTCTTCTTCATTTAGGTCAATTAATCTTTTCCATTCAAATACAGGTTGATCTTTAACAGGTATTTCAAGTCTGTTATGTAAATCTTTAGATAAAGAAGCCTTGAAGTAAACCGATACCAATTGTTCTGATGAGTCAAATGTGCTCCGTTGAAAAAAATCAGTGGTGTAAAAATGGGTGATGTGATTCAAATGTTGACCCATTTCTTCTTTAGCTTCACGTTGAAGTGCATCAATGATTCCCTCACCAAGTTCAACACCTCCACCTGGAAATTTATAGATCAATTTGTTTTGGATAAGCTCTCGACTGAGTAGTATATTTTTTTTATGTAGGATAAGAGCGTATACACGTATATTAAATGCCGAAATACCCTTATTCATCTAATTTAAATTCTGATGTTTTATGAAATGTAATGTCAGGATAATCGCCCTCAGCTTGAGATAAAAGGAAAGAAGAGGGAGCTAGAAAGACGGGGTTTTCGTCTTTGTCATATCCAATATTAACGGTTTTTCTTTTAATAAAATCAGCAATTGAATCTTCGTTTTCAGATGTCATCCAACAAGCTTTGTAGAAATTCTTAGGAACGAAGCTGCAGCTTGCTCCATATTCTTGTTTTAGACGATACTGGATGACTTCAAATTGAAGTTCGCCAACTGTTCCAATTATTTTTCGATTACCAGGCTGTAAAGTAAATAGTTGAGCAACTCCTTCATCTGTAAGCTGATTGAGCCCTTTCTCTAACTGTTTACTTTTCATGGGGTCATCATTCTGAATTTCTTTGAATATTTCGGGTGAAAAACTTGGAATGCCCTTAAAAAATAAATTTTCTCCTTCGGATAAAGTATCCCCAATTTTAAACGTGCCAGAATCATAAAGGCCAATTACGTCACCAGGGTAAGCCTCATCAATTACTGACTTAGAAGCAGCCATGAAACTGGTAGGATTGGGAAATTTTAATTTTTTATTTATTCGGGTGTGCTGATAGAATTTATTTCGTTCAAATTTACCAGAAACAATTCTTAAAAAAGCTATTCTATCTCGATGTTTCGGATCAATGTTAGCGTGAATTTTAAATACGAATCCGCTGAATTTATCTTCATTCGGTTCAATGGTTCTTTTCTCAGTAGATCTTCCTTGTGGAATCGGTGAGATATCTATAAAAGAATCCAACAATTCCTGAACCCCAAAATTATTAAGAGCGGATCCGAAAAATACAGGAGCTATTTTTCCTTC
>JAYPLD010000030.1:20361-23848 GCA_038129265.1 Crocinitomicaceae bacterium | reverse complement strand
GAAAGACGACTTTGTTTCCATTGAGCACTTAATCCTTGGTATTTTAAAGGGTTCAGATCAAACGAGTCAATTATTAAAAGATAATGGTTTTAGTACCAAGGAAGTAATGGCCATCATAAAATCACTTAGAAATGGTCAACATGTAACTTCAGCTAATCAAGAGGAAACCTACAACGCGCTAAACAAGTACGCCATCAATTTAAACGAAAGAGCAGAAAGTGGAAAATTAGACCCTGTTATTGGAAGGGATGATGAAATTAGAAGAGTGCTTCAAATCTTAACTAGAAGAACAAAAAATAATCCTATTCTCATTGGGGAACCAGGTGTAGGTAAAACTGCTATAGCAGAAGGGATTGCCCATCGAATAATAAGAGGAGATGTACCTGAAAACTTAAAAGATAAACTCATCTTCTCTCTAGATATGGGTGCGTTAATTGCAGGTGCTAAATTTAAAGGAGAATTTGAGGAACGCCTAAAAGCGGTCGTTAAAGAAGTAGTAAGCGAGGATGGGCGAATTGTACTGTTTATTGATGAGATTCACACCTTAGTTGGAGCTGGAGGTGGTCAAGGAGCTATGGATGCTGCAAACATCTTAAAACCCGCTTTAGCCAGAGGAGAATTACGAGCAGTTGGGGCAACTACATTAGATGAATACCAAAAGTATTTTGAACAAGACAAAGCCCTTGAGAGAAGATTTCAAAAAGTAACCATAGACGAGCCTAATAATGAGGACGCCATCAGTATCCTAAGGGGAATTAAAGAGAAATACGAAAATCATCATAAAGTACAGATAAAGGATGAAGCCATCATAGCATCTGTAGAGCTATCAAAAAGATACATTACAGATCGTTTCCTTCCGGACAAGGCTATTGACTTAATAGATGAAGCAGCTTCCAAATTACGTATGGAAATCAACAGTAAACCAGAAGAGTTGGATGAAGTAGAGCGAAAAATCATGCAATTGGAAATTGAAAAAGAGGCTATCAAAAGAGAAAATGATAACCAGAAAGAAAAGTCGATAAAAAAAGAAATTGCTAATCTAAATGAAATTAAATCTAGTCTACTAGCGAAGTGGGAAGCTGAAAAAAATCACGTTGACGCCATACAAAAAGCCAAACAAGATATAGAAGAACTCAAAATTGAAGCGGAACAAGCTGAACGAAATGGAGATTTTGGAACGGTAGCCGAGATAAGATACGGTAAATTAAAGCAATTAGAGGAAAATATTGAACTAGAAAAAAAACAACTTATCGAGCTTCAAAAAACGGCTAAAATGATCAAAGAAGATGTGGATGCAGAAGAAATTGCAGATGTGGTGTCTAAGTGGACAGGTATTCCAGTAAGCAAGATGCTTGAAGGTGAAAAAACGAAATTACTCCGTTTGGAAGAAGAATTACAGAATAGAGTAATTGGTCAAAACGAAGCTATTGAAGCCATAGCAGATGCAGTAAGAAGAAGTCGTTCGGGACTTCAAGATGAAAAAAAACCCATAGGCAGTTTTATTTTTCTAGGGTCCACAGGAGTTGGAAAAACAGAACTAGCAAAGGCCCTATCTGCTTTTTTATTTAATGACGAACAAGCCATGACGAGAATTGACATGAGTGAGTTTCAAGAAAAACACGCAGTATCGCGATTGGTGGGAGCACCTCCAGGTTATGTGGGTTATGATGAAGGCGGTCAACTTACGGAAGCCGTTAGAAGACGACCCTACTCTGTAATTTTGTTAGATGAAATAGAAAAAGCTCATCCAGATGTATTTAACATCTTACTTCAAGTATTAGATGACGGCCGATTAACGGACAATAAGGGCCGAACGGTTAATTTCAATAATACGATCATTATTATGACATCTAATCTAGGTGCACACCACATAAATGAGTTGTATAATCAAGAGGAAAAAAATGTAAACCCTCAGCAAATTAAGCAACTGGTGATGAATGAATTAAAAAATAATTTTAGACCTGAGTTTTTAAATCGAATTGATGAGACTATTGTCTTTAATTCACTGGAAAAATCTGCTATTCATCAAATTGTTAAAATTCAACTAAAACATCTTAATATAATACTTGAAGAAAAAGGCATTAAATTAAATATTACGGATTACGCCATTGAATATCTTGCTCAAAAAGGTTTTGAACCACAATATGGAGCAAGACCTATAAAACGACTTGTGCAAAAGGAAATTTTAAATGGATTATCTAAAGAGTTACTCAAAGGAACCATACAAAAAGGTGATGATGTATTAATAGATTCATTTGATGAAAACATTGTTTTTCGAACGAATGAAAAAAAACAAAAAGAAAATGCGGAAGTTTAAAATCATTATAATTCTCTTTTTGTGTAATACACTTCTCTATTCCTGTAAAGAAAAACAACTAGACTATTGTCAGCTACTTGATGAACTCATGATGAAACAACAACAATCTTGGAATGAAGGAAACATAGAAGAATTCATGTCGAGTTATTGGAAAAGTGATTCGTTGATGTTCATAGGAAAAAACGGCATTCATTATGGGTGGCAAACCACCCTTGATAATTACAAAAAAAGTTACCGAAATAGGGAAGAAATGGGTAAATTGAATTTCACCAATCTTGATTGCAAACCTTTAGATAGCCAACATCATCAAATTACTGGAAATTGGAAATTAATTAGAAACGACTCATTGGGTGATTTATCAGGTTACTATACCTTGTTATGGAAGAAAATGGAAGATCGGTGGGTAATTGTATATGACCACACGAACTAAGTTTGGCACCGTATTTGGTTATAAATTCAAAAAAATAACCATGAAAAAAATATACACCTTATTTAGCATTCTGCTCTGCATCATTTTATTAAGTTCCTGTACAAAGCCCATATTAGATGAACACAATGTATTTCTTGGGAGTTGGGGATCCGAAAAATTTTCAATAGAAATTTGGAAAGACGGTTTTGGTAAAATTAAACGTGTTAGATTATACGAAAATGAAACTAGGGTAATCATAAAGGATAATTCGATCAAATTTAAAACTCCAGGGTTTTCCAAGAAATTCCGTGTAGATTCTGAACCGTACATTGATAACGATGGTATAACGGTTATGATTTTAGATGGTAAAAAGTTCTACAAGCATTAGAGTGATTGCAAATGACAAATACATTAATTGATTTTGATGTACAAACAATTATATTTGCAGCGATTTTAATCTACTAAACAATAAAAATGTCAGGAAAAAGAACATTTACTATGATCAAACCAGATGCAGTGGAATCTGGCAACATTGGAAACATATTACAAATGATATCAAACGCAGGCTTCTCTATAAAAGCCATGAAGTATACTCAACTTTCGGAAGAAAGAGCAAAAGCATTTTATGCAGTTCATGCAGAAAGACCATTTTATGGAGAACTAGTTGAATACATGTCTTCTGGTCCTATTGTGGCTGCCATTTTGGAGAAAGACAATGCAGTAGAAGATTTCAGAACCTTAATTGGAGCAACTGACCCAGC
>JAYPLD010000030.1:9803-20261 GCA_038129265.1 Crocinitomicaceae bacterium | reverse complement strand
AGAAAGACAATGCAGTAGAAGATTTCAGAACCTTAATTGGAGCAACTGACCCAGCTGAAGCTGCTGAAGGAACTATAAGAAAAAAATACGCTGAATCAAAAGGTAGAAACGCTGTTCACGGATCAGATTCAGATGAAAACGCTCAAATTGAGGGTGAATTTCATTTTGACGCAAACGAAGTAATTTAACATGATCGTCACCACTACTGAAAATATACCAGGAAAAGAAATAGTTGAAATCCTTGGATTGTCTAGGGGAAGTACGGTAAGAGCTAGAAATGTAGGAAGAGATATTTTCGCTGCTCTAAAAAACTTGATTGGTGGTGAAATCAATGAATATACAAAGCTTCAAGCTGACTCAAGAGAACAAGCGTTACAACGTATGATTAAAGATGCAGAAAGCTTAGGAGCAGATGCTGTAATTAATGTTAGAATTACCACTTCTATGATTATGCAAGGTGTAGCAGAAATACTTGCTTACGGAACTGCAGTTAAAATAAAACATTGACTATTAAATTTTTTCTATATGCTGTTTTAGCAGTAATAGTTTTTTATTTAATTCTAAAAAGGATTAAGGAAAAGAAAGAGGAAAATTTCGAAAATCGTGATAACTAAAAAAGCCCACATAAGTGGGCTTTTTATTTTACTTAAATATAAAAGAATTTACTTCTTAATTATTCTTTTGTTAGTTAGTATACCATTTTGGTTAACCTCTACAAAATATACACCTTTTGTCAAAGTAGACATATCAACAACTGCATTAGATGCATTTACAATAGTTGACATAACTCTATTCCCTATCATGTTGTAAATGGTATAATCTGTAATAGTAGATGTACTAGAAATATTGATTACATCCGATGTAGGGTTAGGATAAATTGAGATCACGTCTTTTGCATCATCTATAACTCCTGTACTTCCTGGTGTAGAACAATCTCCATACTGCAGATACAACGTAGTGTCCTGTGTAAATCCACCTAGTAAATTGTTTCTGTCGTTATAGTTTCCTGGATCAGCACATGGTAAACCTGAAATATCTTCTTTACATGACCAATCAGAACAATTTCCATTAAGAATTGTAAAATGACCACCTGCAGCAGGCAAGTTCATTGTACCTTCCCATACACCGTCACCATCAGCATCAGAAAGAGCTAAAGCATCATTTCCACCAACAAATCCACCACCGATGTAGATACCGTCACCTGAAACATTACCAGCAATGTTATCTGTGTGAACAACAAAAGTTACATCATGAGCAGCGGGAGGAGGAGGAGGAGCAGCTGAGGTAGATGTATAAATAAATCTCCACCAACCAGTACCACCACCAGCACTTTGAATATCAGCAATTAATTCACCGTTAGCACCAAAAGATATTTCATAAGTGATTGAACTCACTGCGTTTGCTGGATCAGTTAATTCACCTCCATTGATTGCTTTTGGTAAACCGATATGCGCACCTAAGCCATTCACTGTTAATTGGTTGTTAGCAAATGTGTACGTGTAGGTTCCTGAACCATCATGTGGAGCTACAGGAGTACCACATTGTTCACTAGCAACACCTTGCCAAGCTTCTACCCATGTACTGCCGTCCATGTAATGCATCATATTTCCGTTCGCATCAAAAGTGATAGAGTCATCAAAAAAACAGGCTCTAACCGTTAAATCATTTGCAGAGTTGGACCACCAGCTACCATCACCTTGATTAGGACCTACAGCTAGTGCTCCTGCTTGTTGAGCTAACTTCCAAGTTCCTTCAATGGACTGTGCATTAAAAAGAAAAGGAATAGCTAACAAAACAGATAAGTAAATTTTTTTCATAAGATTAAAATTAAGTTAATAGTTATTGTATTATTTACACTAAATTAAGTGTTTTTTAATTTAGATCAAAATATTGCTATTATTTTATTCATATATTATTGTTGAATAGTTTATTGTAATTTTTATTAGAATTTGTTAAAATGATATGTCAAAAAGATAAATTTCAACTAGATGAAAATGTTCATTATTTAAACTGCGCATACAAGGCACCACTTCTTAAATCGGGAGAAAAAGCCTTATTAGACACTTTACTTAAAGAACGAAATCCATTCTTGTATCAACCAAAAGATTTTTTTGAAAACACAGAAATAGCTAGAGTTTTATTTGCGGAAATGATTCATGCTAAACCCAGTCAAATTGCATTATTTCCCTCGACTTCCTATGGTTTTGCTACCGCGCTCAACAATATTAAAGCACAATATAAAAAGGCAGTTACCATAGAAAATGAATTTCCTAGTGGCTATTTTGCTTTAGACAAATGGTCAAAAGAACATCAGGCTAGTTTAATCACAGTGAAAAAAGAAGATAAATCAGCTAAATTATGGAACCAAGCCATATTGGATTCCATTGACCAAAAGACAGATGTGGTGCTCATGTCCATGAACCACTGGATGGATGGCACAAAAATCGATATTAAATCCATCGGAGATAAGTGTCATCAATTGGGCGTTACATTTATTGTAGATGCAACACAATTAGCCGGTGCATTTCCAATTAATGTAGCTGATTTAAAAGTAGACGCATTGATTTGCGCAGGTTACAAGTGGTTATTTGGCCCCTACTCCACAGCAATAGGATATTTTTCACCCAAATTTTCTGATGGAATTCCCATTGAAGAATCATGGATGAACCGAACTAACGCCATGGAATTTAGTAAAATCACAGAGTACAACCCTACATACAAACCAGATTCTTCTCGATTTAACGTAGGGCAAACCAGCAATTTTCTACTTACCCCTATTTTAATTGAAGGATTGAAACAAATTCAAAAATGGGGTGTAGAGCAAATACACAATTATTGTTATTCCCTTTTTTCTGAAATCAAAAATGAATTATTACCCCTTGGAATAGGGTTTGAAGAAAATGATTACACCTACCCTCACCTATTTTCCTTAAAACTTCCACAAAAAATAAGCCCTGTAGCCATGAAAGCCAGCTTAGAAAGAAACAATATATATGTGTCTCTAAGGGGATCTAATATAAGAGTGTCTTTAAATGTGTTTAACAACCAATATGATGTTAAAGCACTTAAAGACTGTATTCAAAAAAAATTAAGCTAATTGGTCCATTACTTCAGTAATAATGGCGCAGGAAATCTTTATTTCTTCTGTTGAAATTACTAAGGGAGGTGCAATTCTAAAGCTTTCTGGGCAAGAAAGAAACCAAAAACTAAGCAGCCCCTTCTGCTTGCAACCTTCCACTACTTTTTGAACAACAGCTGGATTTTCAAGTTCAATAGCAAAAAACAATCCCTTTCTCCTTATTTCCTTTATCATCTTATGTTTTAACAGGGATTCAAAAAGAACACCCTTCTGTTCCACGTTAGAAACTATATTTTCATTTTCTAGGACTTCTAATCCTGCTAAAGCACCTGCACAACACATGGGATGCCCCCCAAAAGTAGTGATGTGACCCAATGGCGGATTTGTAGTAAATAGCGACATGATTTTTTGACTGGTAACTAGTCCTCCAATCGGCATACCTCCCCCAAAAGCCTTACCAATAGTCATGATATCAGGAACAATATCAAAATGTTCATACGCAAATAACTTACCCGTCCTTCCAAAACCGGTTTGAATTTCATCAGCAATTAATAATATACAGTGATCATCACATATTTTTCTGAGTTTTGCCATAAACTCTTTTGAAGGTATTCTGACTCCAGCGTCTCCTTGGATAGGTTCTATAATAACACCCGCCACTTGATGGTCTATACTGTCAAGAGCATCACAATCATTAAACGGCAACTGTATTACGTCAGGTAATAATGGTCTAAAAGCATATTTCTTTTGTTCATTTCCAGAAACACTCAACGAACCATGAGTTGATCCATGATAAGCCCCTTTAAAAGACACCAATCTTGTTTTTCCAGTTGCTCGTTTGGCTAACTTTAGGGCAGCTTCGTTTGCTTCTGTACCCGAATTCACCACATATAAACAATTCAAACTCTCTGGAAGAAAAGAAGCTAATTTTTGGGCTAATTTATTTTGAATTTCTTGACTAAACTCTCCAAAAACCATGACATGTAAATGCTTATTTAACTGATCTAGCAGAGCACTTTTAATATGCTCATTTTGATGACCCAAATTGGATACAGCAATTCCTGAAATTAAATCAATGTATCTTTTACCTTCTCGATCTATTAAATAAATACCTTCAGCGCTAACTACCTCAATTCCAAAAGGTTGATTAGTTGTATTAGCAAGGAATGGTGTATACATAAATTAAAATTAGATCATTTTAAATATATCAATTTACTTGTAAAGAGATAAATTTTAAATTTGCATCCAAATTAAAAAAAATACCCATGCCTAAAGGAATATACCAAATGCCATTTCCAGAAAACGAACCCGTTAACAATTATGTAAAAGGGTCGACTCAACGTGAATCGCTTTTAGAAAAGTACAATCAAATGTACCACCAAGACCCAATACATGTTCCATTGTATATTGGTAACAAGGAGATAACCACAGAAGATAAACTTCCCATGAATCCTCCTCACGATCATCAGCATGTACTAGGTCATTTTAGCATGGGAAGCAAACAACATGTACAAGATGCCATTTCTGCAGCATTAGCGGCAAGAAAAGAATGGTCCTCCATGTCATGGGAAAACAGAGCCACTATATTCTTGAAAGCAGCAGATTTGTTAGCAGGTCCTTATCGTGATGAAATGAATGCCGCAACTATGTTGGGACAATCAAAAAATGTTTTTCAGGCAGAAATTGATGCAGCATGTGAATTAATTGATTTTTTACGATTTAATGTGGCCTATATGCAACAAATCTATGCTGAACAACCTGAATCCGCAGATGGAATCATCAACAGACTGGAATATAGACCATTAGAAGGATTTATTTTTGCCATTACTCCATTTAATTTCACTGCTATTGCTGCCAATTTATGTGCAGCACCAGCCATGATGGGAAATGTAATCGTTTGGAAACCAGCAGAAACGCAAATGTATTCAGCACATGTAATTATGAAACTATTTAAAGAAGCTGGTCTTCCTGATGGTGTTATCAATATGGTGGTAGCAGATGGTCCAGAAGCCGGTGAAGTTGTTTTTAATCATCCCGAATTTGCTGGTCTTCACTTTACGGGTTCAACAGCAGTATTTAAAAACCTATGGAAGATTATAGGCAATAACATTGACACGTACAGATCATATCCTAGAATAGTCGGTGAAACTGGAGGGAAGGACTTTATTGTAGCCCACCCATCAGCTGACCCTATGGCAGTTGCGGCTGGAATCTCTAGAGGAGCTTTTGAATTTCAAGGGCAAAAATGCTCAGCAGCATCAAGAGTTTATTTACCAAAATCTATTTCTGAGCCTATACTCAACAAAGTAATTGAAGACGTAAAATCTTTTAAAATGGGAAGCACGGCTGATCCTTCGAACTTTGTTAATGCTGTGATTTCAGAACAAGCATTTGATCGTATTGCTGGATATATTGATCATATAAAAAATGCTAATGATGCTGAAATTTTAGTAGGTGGAAATTACGATAAAAGCAAAGGTTATTTTATCGAACCTACTGTAGTTAGCACAACTGATCCTAAATTTAAAACCATGTGTGAAGAAATATTTGGTCCTGTTGTAACGGTTTACACCTACAATGACGAAGACTTTGATCAAATATTAAATGTGGTTGATAACACTTCAGAATATGCGTTAACAGGTGCTGTTTACAGTCAAGACAGATATGCTCTTCAACATGCGATGAAAAAACTAGAAAACGCAGCTGGAAATTTTTACATCAATGACAAGCCAACTGGAGCCGTAGTTGGTCAACAACCTTTTGGCGGAGCTAGAGGATCTGGCACAAACGATAAAGCCGGATCGTATCTAAATCTGCTGAGATGGGTTTCTCCAAGAACAATTAAAGAGGCTCTTGTTCCTGTAACAGACTACAGATATCCTTTTTTAGGATAAAATGAGTAATAAGAGTAAAGCCGTCATATTTGACATGGACGGTTTAATTATTGACTCTGAACCGCTATGGAAAAGAGCGGAAATTGATGCCTTTGGTAGTATCGGGTATGATTTCACCTACGAGATGTGTGAATCCACTAAAGGGATGCGAATTGATGAAGTAGTTCAATATTGGCATTCCCAATTTAAATGGAATTCCCCATCTATAGCACATGTAGTAAATGACATTACTGAAAGGATGATTAAACTTATTCAAGCTGAAGGGGCTCCATTACCTGGAGTAATGAAGACCATTAGCAACCTTTGTGATTTGAAAATTCCGATGGCTCTTGCCTCCTCATCCTCTATGAAGCTAATTGAAACGGTTCTTAATCAGTTGAAAATTCAATCCTATTTTGAAGTCATTCACTCTGCAGAATTTGAAGAAAAGGGAAAACCCGATCCTCAAGTATTTCTTACTACGGCTAAAAAGCTAGGAATAGATCCATCATCATGTTTGGTATTAGAAGATTCTAAAGCGGGTATGGAAGCTGGAATTGCTGCTGGTATGAAAGTAGTTCTAGTGCCAGATAGGTTATCACCAGTTGAAAAATGGCATGATCAGGCATATTGTGTATTAAGTACATTAAATGACTTTGACATCAATCTAGTCAGCTAAATATTGTTGAATAAATGCAATTTCGTGCTCCCATGCATAATGTGGAGTTTTCGGTTTTACTAATTCTATTTTTTTAAGTAATCTTTTATAGAATTCCGTGTCAATTTCATATAAGATTTTGTGATTTAACCCTTTTCTTATTTTATCAATTTCAAGGATTAATGCTTGGCTAGAATCAGCCATGAAAGACCTAGAAAATTTCTCCCATATATAATCAACAGCTTCTTGACTAGGATGTATCCAATCTGAAGCATAGAAACGATAATCGCGAAGTTCATCTAGTAAGAGCTCATAACTTGGAAAGTAAGTTGATTTATCGGGAAAAGCTGAAATTAGCTCTTCAACAGCTAAAATCAAGGTAGATTTACTTACATTATTTTCAACTAGACCGTCCTTAAGGTGTCTAACAGGGCTAACCGTGAAAATAAACTCAGCATCTACATGTTTAATCCATTTTTTCCAGGGAGTTGTTATTTCCTCAACTGTCAGTTTTCTTTTACGGAAAAGAGCCGAGTTTTGTTTATGACAATTGGCTACAATTTGAGTAGTTGATTGTAGTTCATAAATGTAAGCTGTTCCAAAAGTGATCAATATTATAGGTTTGTTTTTTAGTAACTCTTTAACCACTACATTTTCATCATTTAGTTGACGGATTAGCTTTTCAGTAGAGACTTCATGATAATCTTTTCCATTATGAAACCAACTGAAATAGGTGTTCCTATACATGACCAAATCTTTATTTACATATGGAATATTATTTAATCCTTTATGCATGATGTCTAAAATGGATATAGGATTATAAATTACACCCCCAGGGTGTTGGGCATGAAAACCATAGTTTCTTAATTTTTTAAAAATTTCGAAGGCAAAGCAGGAACCAAATGACAAAATAGGTCTATTGTGATTTAACTCAACGTTAGATTTTTGAATAGGCACTTCTGTTCTGAAATTATTCATTTCTTCTATTGTTTAAAATATCATTTTAGTATAATTGACATAAATGAAATGAAATTTGTTTAAATCTTGAAATTTTGTGGATATTTAAAATTATAAAACCGACTATTCCATTAGCCATTGTTTAACTTTGTCTAAGTTTTTTAAAACTCTTTTATGGATATTTTCGGAACACCTCCTAGAACAGATAATCTATCAGACCTAGGATTAAAAGAAATCTCAAAAGTACATTGGAATCTTTCTCCATCAGCTCTTACAGAAATTACGGTTCAAAAAGGTATGGGTCGTATCGCAAGCTCAGGTGCTTTAGCTATTAACACTGGTAAATTTACAGGAAGATCCCCTAAGGATAGATTTATTGTAAAAGATGAAATTACCCAAGATTCAGTATGGTGGGGTGATATCAATATTCCATTTGAAGAAAGAAATTTCGATGGAATCTACGATAAAATGATGTCTTACTTTAAAGGGAAAGAAATTTATGTTAGAGATGCTTATGCCTGCTCACTTCCTGAATATCAACTTAATTTAAGAGTAATCAACGAATTTCCTTGGTCAAATCAATTCGCAAGCAACATGTTCATTGATCCAAAGTTCGAAGATCTAGCCCACTTTTCACCTGAATGGCATATCATTAATGCACCGGGGTTCAAGGCCAATCCAAGCGAAGATGGAACAAGGCAGGAGAATTTTGCCATCATCAACTTTACTAAAAAAATGATACTAATTGGTGGTACAGGTTACACTGGTGAAATCAAAAAAGGTATTTTTTCAGTATTAAATTTTGTTTTACCACATCAAAAAAATACGCTTTCTATGCATTGCTCTGCAAACCTAGGAAAAGGTGGTGATACTGCCATATTCTTCGGTTTATCTGGAACAGGCAAAACCACCCTATCTGCAGATCCTAATAGAATGTTAATTGGGGATGACGAACATGGCTGGTCGAATAATACCGTCTTTAATTTTGAAGGTGGTTGTTACGCTAAATGCATTGATTTAAGCGAGGAAAAAGAACCAGATATTTGGAATGCCATTAAACCAGGAGCTATACTAGAAAATGTCATATTTGAAGCGAATACAGACATGGTGGATTTTTCAAAAGGGGATATTACTGAAAATACCAGAGTAAGTTACCCTATTGATTTTATTAAAAATATAGCAGATGGTTCAAAAGGAAAGAATCCAAAAAATATTTTCTTTTTAACTGCCGATGCTTTTGGTGTTTTACCTCCTATTTCTAAATTAACCAAAGGTCAAGCTATGTTTCATTTCATATCAGGATACACTGCAAAAGTAGCTGGAACTGAAGAAGGCATAACAGAGCCAGTAACTGCTTTTTCAGCATGTTTTGGTGCACCTTTTTTACCGTTGCACCCTACTAAATATGCTGAAATGTTGGGTGAAAAAATGGACTCAACTGATGTTAATGTATGGTTAGTTAATACCGGATGGACAGGGGGACCATATGGAGTAGGTAATAGAATGAAGTTATCTTACACTAGAGCTATGATTACAGCTGCATTAAATGGAGACCTGAACAAAGTAAATTATCAAACACACCCTGTTTTTGGTCTGAAAATGCCTGTTAGTTGTCCAAATGTACCTCATGATGTTCTAAACCCCGTTAACACATGGGATGATAAAGCTTCTTATGAAGAAAAAGCTTACGATCTAGCAGATGAATTCAACAAGAATTTTAAAAAGTTTGAGGACAAGGCTAATCAAACTATACTAGACTCTGCACCAAAATCAAAAGTACTTGTAGACTAAAACTTGTAGATCAAGTTTAAGTCTATATATCCAAGTTTAAAATCGGCATAGTCGCCAAATTGGATATATTCTTGGTAGGGATCAAAAAGGTTTTCTGATCTGAAAATGTAATAGTTGAATTGAGGAGTAATTTGAAAAGTAAGTAAAAAGTCTTCATTCAATACCCAGTCAAAGCCAAATGATACATCTATTCCAGTAATCAGATAGGAAGAACTCCTATTACCTTCCGAACGTAAAAGTTGGCTTGTTGTTTGATCAGTTGAAGAAGGAGTTAAAACATATTTATTGGTAGAGTCAAGCATAAAAAGTCTATGAAAATATTTGGAGTCTTGCCTGCCTGTCCCAATTATTAAATCAGCTCCTATGTGTACACGTGTATTGGAATAACCTCGTAATTCTTCAAATCCAATTCTAAAATCATAGTGATGATAGTTTGACTCAAAATAGCGATATAAAATAGAAGTATCAGACGTGTTTAAAGGGATATAATAATCATAAAAAGAATTACTTCCCTCAGTTAAGTAATTCATGCCGAATCTGATGTTTTTGTATCCTAGATTGTGTTTGTAAACAGCTCCTACTTTTACATTATAATCATTAGACGTGGTAATTATACCAGACATAAGAGGAGTAATATTAAAACCAAAGTAATTAGGATTTTGTTCTTTTTTAATCACAGATAAAGAATCTATTTTTTTTATGGTATCTGTGAGAGGATCTTGAGCAAAACTGGTCAAGAAAAAAGATGCCATTAAAAAAGTTAATATTCTCATGTTTTAAAAGATTTTTATCTGTCCGTTATCGTCTGAGTCTTGTTGATCATCATCAATATCCCACTCCACTTCTATAGGTTTTTCATTTGTAGGATCCGTTTTTGATTTCGTATTATCATCTTGCGTTTTTGGAGATTTATCAGCTTTATTATTTTCTGTAGCTTCAGTTTTATCAGGAGTGTTATCCACTGAGGAATCCTCATCGCTGTTTTCATTTGTTTCTAAAACATGAGCTTCTTGTTCGCTTTCTATCGGCCACTCTTCTCCATCAGCTACATCCAACAACGTGATATCCTTTACCTTTAAGCGAGTAAGTTGATTTCCTTG
>JAYPLD010000030.1:0-9703 GCA_038129265.1 Crocinitomicaceae bacterium | reverse complement strand
CTACATCCAACAACGTGATATCCTTTACCTTTAAGCGAGTAAGTTGATTTCCTTGAGCCTTTTCTCCCTTTACTTCAATTACATCATTTAATTCAACTATTTTATCTTTTAGGTCCTTTGTTTCTTTTAAGCGCTTATTAAATGAAATGTTCACCTTTGGTTTAAAGTGAGATGAAATCACTGTTAGCTCATCATTTTCTCCAATAAATTGATATTTTTTGGTTAACGTTTCAACTTTAAATCGTTTGACAAAAAACAATTCTCTTGCTGCATTCCAATACACGCAAGCAAGAGGGCGATCTGGATACCATTTTTCAATATGAATCAAATCATCGCTAAACTTGTTTGACAACTCAAAGTTTGATAGTAAATAATGACCTGATGAATAAACCGTTAGAATTTTATCATCCCCTTTAAAGCTACCCAATAACTTCCCTCTGCCTTCATTGTTTAATCTAGAAACTACTTCATCCCACCATATCTTTCGTGCAGAAAGAGTTGAGCCACCCACCTCTTTTTGTTCTACTTTGGAAATAAAATGTTTGGTTACCAAATTACCTTTAGCCGCTCTACCTTTAATAATTAATTCAGCAAAATCGACTTCTATTCTGAGTTTTTTTAATTTGGGTCTCGGTCTTAGTTTTATTGTCACCGATTCTCTTCTTCCATTAGGGTTCACTGAGAAATAATGAACTTTTGGATTTTTAGCGTTACCTACTAGATCATACTCTCTATCTCTAGTGATAGAGTTAACAGCAAATCTTTTCATGTATGAAGGGGCCATTTTACCCGCTTGATAGATTAAGTGGTATATTGTTCTTTCGTCACCTTTTTTCCAGACTGCAGTATGAATGATTCCTTTTCCAACGAATTTTTTATCTGCAATTTTAGTAACTATCATTTTGCCATTATCAAAGAATATGATGATATCATCTAAATCAGAACAGTCTTGTACAAATTCATCTTTTCTTAAAGTCCATCCAATAAATCCTTCTTCTTTATTTACATAAAGCTTTTTGTTAGAGACCACTACTTTTCGGGCAGCTATATTATCAAAAACCCTGATTTCTGTTTTCCTCTCTTTTCCTTCTGCATATTTATCTTTTAAATCTTTGTAATAGTCAATTGCATAATCGATTAAATGTGCCAAGTGGTGTTTTACTTGACTTATACCCTCCTCTATTTTTAGAAGATTATCTTCCGCCTTATCACTATCAAATTTAGAGATACGCTTAATTTTGATTTCGGTTAACTTTACAATATCATCATCAGATATTTCTTTTTTAAGGGATTTAACATGAGGTTTTAACCCTTTCTTTATGGCATTAAGAACCCCTTCCCATGTTTCTTCTTCTTCTATATCACGATAGATTCTATTTTCGATAAATATTCTTTCTAATGAAAGCCAGTGCCATTGATTTTCTAACTCATTTAACTTGATTTCAAGCTCCAATTTTAGCAAATCAACGGTTCTTTCTGTTGAACGCTTTAAAATTTCAGAAACGCCAATAAAAACAGGTTTGTTTTTTTCAATTACGCAAGCATTTGGAGATATAGACATCTCACAATTGGTAAAAGCATACAACGCATCTATCATTTTATCAGGTGAAACACCTGTTGGTAAATGAATTAATATTTCTGCTTCTGCAGCTGTATTGTCTTCAATTTTCTTGACTTTTATTTTATTCTTTTCAGTAGCACGTACTATAGATTCAATCAAAGAGTCGGTTGTGGTTCCATAGGGTACTTGATTGATGATTAAGGTTTTGTTATTTAGTTTTTCAATTCCGGCTCGCACACGAACTTTCCCTCCTCTCAATCCATCATTATATTGAGTAAAATCTGCTAAACCACCATTTGGAAAATCAGGAAATATCTCTACTTTTTTCCCCTTAAGTGAATTTATACTTGCCTCAATGAGCTCAATGAAATTATGAGGTAAAATTTTACAAGCTAGACCCACAGCAATTCCCTCAGCACCGTGATTTAATAATACGGGGAATTTTACAGGTAAATATTGCGGTTCTTTATTTCTGCCATCGTATGAACTAAGCCAGTTTGTGGTTTTTGCGTTATATAGCACATGATTAGCAAACTTAGTAGTCCTAGCTTCAATATATCTAGGTGCAGCAGCACCATCACCAGTCAATAAATTCCCCCAATTTCCTTGGCAATCAATTAATAAATTCTTTTGACCAATTTGAACAATGGCGTCTCCAATAGATGCGTCACCATGGGGATGATACTTCATGGTATTACCGATAATGTTCGCTACTTTATTGTAACGACCATCATCTAACTCTTTCATAGAATGAAGAATTCTTCTCTGAACAGGTTTAAACCCATCTTCAATGGCGGGTACTGCTCTTTCAAGTATAACATAGGAGGCATAATCTAGGAACCATTCCTTGTACATACCCGATAGAGAGATGATGTGGTCCTCCCCTGATTCTAAATTCTCATTTACATTCTCCTCTAATTCACTCATGTCAACTCTTTTTCTTCTTCAAAATAATCTTCTTCTACTTTTAAGTTATCTATAATAAACCCTTGTCTATCTGGTGTGTTTTTTCCCATGTAGAATTCTAAAATTTCTTCAATTGACTTGTCTTTAGTAAGAATTACGGGTTCAAGTCTCATATCATCACCAATGAAATGCTTAAACTCATCTGGAGAAATTTCTCCAAGGCCTTTGAATCTGGTAATTTCAGGGTTTTTACCCAAATCATTAAGAGCACGTTCTTTTTCTTCATCAGAATAACAATAACGGGTTTCTTTTTTATTACGAACCCTGAAAAGAGGTGTTTGGAGAATAAAAACATGATTTTTTTTCACTAAATCTGGAAAAAACCTCAAGAAAAAAGTCAGCAGTAATAACCTGATATGCATTCCATCTACATCTGCATCTGTTGCAATTATAATTTTATTGTATCTAAGGTTATCCATATCCTCTTCTATGTTGAGAGCCGCTTGGATTAAGTTAAATTCCTCATTTTCGTAAACTACTTTTTTAGTTAATCCAAAGGAGTTTAATGGTTTACCTCTTAGACTAAAAACAGCTTGTGTCTTTACATCTCTACATTTAGTTATAGAACCACTTGCAGAGTCACCCTCAGTAATAAATATGGACGTATCTTCTCTTCTGTCGCTTTTAAAATCATTAAAATGGATTTTACAATCTCTTAACTTCTTATTATGAAGACTCACTTTTTTAGCCCTTTCTCTTGCTAACTTTCGTATACCCGATAATTCTTTTCTCTCTTTTTCAGATTGTTTTATCTTATTCTCCATGTGTTGTACCACATCGGGGTTCTTGTGAAGAAAATTATCTAGTTTCTCTTTTAGAAAGTCCATAACAAAACCTCTAACCGATTGACCATCTGGCTCGATCTCAGTAGAACCAAGTTTAGTTTTGGTTTGTGATTCAAATACAGGTTCGATTACTTTTATACTTACTGCTGCAACAATACCTTGTCTGATATCTACAGGTTCGTATTTATTGAAAAAATCTTTAATAACCTTAGCTACTGCTTCCCTAAATGCGCTTTGATGAGTCCCACCTTGAGTTGTGTGCTGACCATTGACAAATGAAGAATAATCTTCACCATAACCTCTAGAATGAGTAAAAGCTACTTCAATATCGTCTCCCTCAAGATGTATAATAGGGTATAACGGAGAACCATCCATATTAGCTTCAAGCAAATCCTTTAAACCATTGTTGGATACGAATTTATTTCCGTTATAATTAATTGTTAACCCTCTATTTAGATAACAATAATTCCAAAACATTTTCTCCAGGTAGGTATCTCTAAACTTGTACTTTTTGAAAATGTCTTTATCTGGAGAGAACAATACCTTTGTACCATTTTTCTGCGGGGTATTTTCTAAAGGAAAATCATTCACCACTTCCCCCCTAGTAAATGATACTTTTTTAAGCTCTCCCTCTCTTATGGATTCAACAGAAAAATCTGCTGAGAGTGCATTTACAGCTTTGGTTCCAACTCCATTTAAACCAACTGATTTTTTGAAAGCTCTAGAATCGTATTTACCCCCAGTATTCATTTTGGAGACTACATCTTTCACTTTCCCAAGAGGAATGCCTCTACCATAGTCTCTAATCTCAACTAAGTCATTATTGATACTAATGTCAATTTTTTTTCCGTTCCCCATAACAAACTCGTCAATAGAATTGTCCATTACTTCTTTGACAAGCACATAGATTCCATCATCTGCAGATGAACCATCACCAAGCTTACCAATATACATCCCAGGACGCATTCTAATGTGCTCTTTCCAATCTAGGGAACGAATATTGTCTTCGGTATATTTAACTTCGTTATTAGCCATTATAAGAACTATATCATGCTAAATTTAGCATTTATGAAGAAATTACTCCATATGGACAGAGTAACTTATTAACACTTTTCTTTGAATTTTATGGAATAGGTAAAAAATTACCTATTAGTTCAGTGAAAATTGGATCACATCCTCCATCTTCTTCACATACTTAAAGTCTAATCCTTTTAAGTAATCTACTTTAATATCATCCACATCTTTCTTATTAGCTTCAGGTAAAAGTATATGTTTTATACCAGCTCTCTTAGCAGCTAGTATTTTTTCCTTAATACCCCCCACAGGCAATACATCACCTCTCAAAGTAACTTCCCCAGTCATAGCTAGATACTTCTTCACTTTTTTATTTAAAATGGCTGAAGATAGAGCGGTGATCATGGTTACTCCTGCTGAAGGACCATCTTTAGGCGTAGCACCTTCAGGAACATGGATATGAAAGTTACTTTCGTCAATGTCTAACTGCGTAAAACCGAATTTTGAGGCATTTGCTTTAAGATATTCAAGAGCAATTACAGCAGATTCTTTCATAACATCACCCAGATTTCCAGTCAGCGTCAATTTGCCTTTACCCTTCGTTTTTGAGGTTTCAATAAACAATATATCTCCTCCAGTCCTAGTCCAGGCGAGTCCAGTTACTACTCCTGGCATTAAATGCTGTGAATATTTACTCGGATCCATTCCAGGCCCTAAAGACTTCACTACGAACTCATTATCAATGGCAATGGAAAAGGATTCTTCAAAAGCAATTTCTTTAGCTCTTATCCTTACCAATTTTGCTAGCTTTTTTTCCAGTCCTCTAACTCCACTTTCATTGGTATATGACATGATTACTTTCTCTAGTAACTTTTGATTGATTTTAATATCCGAAGGCTTTATTCCATGATCTTTCACTAATTTGGGTATTAAATGCTTTTTAGCAATTTGCACCTTCTCTTCAATCGTATATCCGTTAATAGGAATAATCTCCATTCGATCTCTTAACGCTGGTTGAATAGTGGATAAATCATTTGCAGTAGCTATAAATAACACTTTTGACAAGTCATATTCGATTTCCACAAAATTGTCTTGAAAAGTGTCATTTTGTTCTGGGTCTAATACTTCAAGTAATGCAGAAGAAGGATCACCATGACCAGACTTACCAATCTTATCAATTTCATCTAACACAAATACAGGATTTGATGTTCCTGCCTTTTTTAAATTGTTAATTAATTTACCTGGCATGGCCCCTATATAGGTCTTTCTGTGCCCTCTTATTTCAGCTTCATCATGCAATCCACCAAGTGACATCCTCACATACTTTCTACCGATGGCTTCTGCGATTGATTTTCCTAGAGATGTTTTCCCAACTCCTGGAGGACCATATAGACAAAGAATGGGAGATTTCATATCCCCTTTTAACTTTAAGACCGATAAGTACTCAACTATACGCTCTTTAACCTTATCTAAACCAAAGTGATCACGGTCCAACACTTTCTGAACCTTGTTTAAATTAAATTGATCACTGGTATACTCACCCCAAGGTAAGTCAATTAGTAACTGGCAATAATTTATTTGCACACCGTATTCGGCACCGGAGGGATTCATCCTCTCTAGCTTATCTAATTCCTTAGAAAATACTTTTTCGACTTCTTTAGACCACTTTTTGGATTTTGATTTTTCTCTTAATTCATTTATCTCCTGTTGTACCGGGTTTTCACCTAACTGATTCTGAATTTCTTTCATTTGCTGGTGAAGAAAAAACTCTTTCTGTTGTTGATCTAAATCAGACTTAACACGGGTTTGAATATCGTTTTTAAGCTCAAGCATTTGAAGCTCTTTATTCAGATGCTTCATCAGTAACTGAGCACGTTTGTGGATATCTGGTTCTTCCAACATTTTTTGCTTCTGATCAACTTCAGCATTCATGTGTGAACTAATGAAATTCACTAAGAAATTTGGGCTTTCGATGTTTTTAATGGCAAAAGCTGCCTCCGAAGGAATGTTAGGAGAATTTTTTATGATGTTTAAGGCCAGATCTTTTAAGCTGTCGAACAATGCCAAGGATTCTTTTGACATTTTTTTAAGACGCTTTTCTTCAAACTCTTCAATTTTTGCTACTAAGTACGGGTCATTAGAAAGTTCTTCCACTAATTTTAGTCTTTTCTTTCCTTGTATGATTATGGTACTACTACCATCAGGCATTTTGAGCATTCTGATGATTTGAGCAACTGTACCAATTTTAAATAGATCTGCATATTGTGGTTCTTCAATGTTAGAATCTATTTGAGAAACTACACCAATGATTTTATTTCCCTTGTATGCATCCTGAATAAGCTTAATGCTTTTGTCTCTACCCAACGTTATAGGAATAACCACTCCAGGAAATAATACGTTGTTTCTAAGGGGTAAAATAGGTAACTTGTCTGGAACTTCTTCAAGATTCATCCTATCTTCATCCTCAGGGGATATTAAAGGAATAAATTCGGTATCGGTTTCAATCACATCCGTTAATCCCATCCAATCACGTTCTGCAAAAAAGTCACTCATATCTTGTTTTTATATAATTTGATGACAATATGTCCTAAACCAATAACAATAACCATAAACTTCAATTTAGATTACTTCTGAAACTGGATTAATATTACGATCTATTAATAGTAAATCAATTGATATGCCAAACTAATCAGGCAGCTATTATGTCGTGAATTTTCTTATATATTTCAAGCGTTTTTTTATCCAACACTACATTTCTTCTGCCCATAACCGTTTTAGCTACCTCAATAGCTTTTTTGAATTCATTTTTCACAAATCCTGACTTACCACCCCAGGAAAAAGAAGGGATAAACTTTGGAGGAAAACCGGCATCATAAATATTAGCAAAAACACCCACTACAGAACCTGTATTAAACATGGTATTTATTCCAGATTTAGAATGATCGCCCATTATTAAGCCGCAGTATTGAGTACCCGTTGATTTGTAATTGTTAGAAAAATAATCCCAGGATTTGACTACTCCGTAATTGTTTTTCAAATTAGAGGAATTGGTATCAGCTCCTAGATTACACCATTCACCAATCACACTATTTCCCAAAAATCCATCATGAGCTTTATTTGCGTATCCTTGAAACACTACATTATTTACTTCACCTCCAACTTTACAGTAAGGACCTAAGGTAGTAGCTCCATATACTTTTGTACCAAGTTTTAACACCGAGCCTTCGTGCATAACAAATGGTCCCCTAATCATAGATCCCTCCATAATTTCAGCTCCCTTTGCTATGTAAATAGGACCGTCTTCACTATTTAAGAACGCCCCCTGAATCTTGGCACCATCTTCAATATAAACTTGATCCCCAATTATGGTATTGTGGGAGCCAAAGGTTGATCTTTTCAACTCTTCTTTAGCTAATCTGTTAATATCGTTTCTGATCTCTTTATCGTTATGAGAGAAAATATCCATTGGTCTATCCAATAAGTCATACTCTCCCAGAAAGGTTACTTTGTTATAGTCATTTAAAGCCTTTTCCAAATTATTACTTTCATCTGGCAGCGGTTTAATAGCAAGTACTTTATCATCATGTACCATGATTGTTTTATCATCCATTTCTAAAATGGCATCTACTAACTCTTCGTTTGGCAACAATGCTGCACAAATACCACAGGGGGTTTCCGATGTTATGGAATTAAATTTTAAGCCTAAATAATCCTTGGTTCTAATACCAACTTCTTCATTTAAAAATGATTCCCATTTATCTTTAATAGTACTAAACCCAACTCTCAATGAAGAAACTGGCTTTGTAAATGTTAGCGGCTTAAGCTTTTGGTGAAATTGACCATCAAATAGCGTGTAATTCATATTTTAAAAATTTGGACAAAAAAAAACCTCCAATGAGGAGGTTAATTTAATAATTCTGTATAAAAGTAACTTACTTTTTTTGTTTAGCGTATCTGTTTCTAAATTTATCCACTCTACCTGCTGTATCCACAAACTGCATTTTACCAGTGAAAAATGGATGAGATTTATGAGAGATTTCTAATTTGATAAGCGGATATTCATTACCATCTTCCCACTTTACCGTATCCTTAGAAGGTGCGCAAGATCTGCTAAGAAATGTATAGTCGTTAGACATGTCTTTAAAAACTACTAATCTATAATCTTCTGGGTGTATTCCTTTTTTCATTTTTCCTAATTGAGCGTGCAAATTTAATGTTTAAATTAAATTATCAAAAATAATATTGGCTAAAATAATTTTATGTTTTTTCAGTTATATATATTGCGGAAATATTGAGAACAACATTTTACATATACTTTTTAGCGCTTACTGTAATTTTCACCCTTCAACAATGTCGAAAAAACCAACATTTAACAGGCTCACAGTATCAAATTCAAACTTCTTCAGACACTATTCTATTTGACACCATTTTCACCACCATTGGCTCCACCACAAAACAATTTAAATGTTACAATAACTACAATGGTATACTTACTATTTCATCCATTCATTTAGAACAAGGAACCAATTCGCCTTTTAGAATAAATGTGGATGGAGTTTCAGGAGTCCATTTTGAAAATATGGAATTACTTCCTGGAGATAGCGCATACATATTTGTGGAAGTAACCATTGATCCCAATGGACAAAATTTACCTCTAGTAGTAGAGGATAGAATCCTATTCAATACCAATGGCAATGAATATCAAGTGATCTTAAATGCTTGGGGGCAGGATGCTTATTTCCATGTAAATGAATTAGTTGAAGGACAATGGCTTAATGACAAACCACATGTAATTTATGGAATTGCAGCTGTAGGGTATCCAAATTTAGACTCTGGAAAAACGCTTGTTATTCAAGAAGGCACCCAAATTCATGGTCATGCCAATGCTGCTTTATTGGTTTACAAGAGCGCCCTAGAAGTAAATGGAACAATAAATAATCCTGTCCTATTTCAGCAGGACAGAATGGAAGACTACTTACTTTATCCCGCGGATTCAGTAGCTGGTCAGTGGAGAGGGATTTATTTTCTTCAACCTCTTCAATCGCATATTACACACAGTGAAATAAAAAATGCAGTAATAGGTATACAAGTGGACACACTGAGCAATAATCAATCTGTATTTTTGAATAAAGTAAAAGTTAACAACTCATTGTATGCTAACATTTTAACTCAAGGTGGGAACGTGAATGCAGTTAATTGTCTCTTTGGTAATTCAAACAATTATTCTGCCTATGTAAGCATTGGAGGTAATGTACAATTTGAACATTGCACATTTGCCAACTATTGGAGTGGTTTTAGAAATACACCATCCTTAGTTTTTAAGGACTATTACAAGAGTACCAATGATGATATCATTTTTAGACCTTTTGGTTCTGCT
>JAYPLD010000029.1:22189-23924 GCA_038129265.1 Crocinitomicaceae bacterium | reverse complement strand
CTCAACAAACTAACTTCGATGTTTCCTACACCATAAACGGAGGTCAGCAAGTCTTCGAAACATGCAACTTAGTTTTAAATAGTGGGGATTCGGTAATTTACACCTTCAACACTCCAGCAGACTTGAGTAATGATGGGGTTTACAACATTTCATTTCAATCTCATTTATCCAATGACCAAGTTTCTAGTAACGATGGATTCACCACCTCTTTAGAAAACTTTATTAGTCCTTCACCCCCCATCACTTTTAATGATACCATATGTGATGGAGACACGGCAACTTTATTGGGGACAACAACAGAAGGATTAATTAATTGGTATACAGATGTAAATGGAAACAACTTGTTGCCTTCTGATTTAGTAGTTCCAACTGCAACCACTACTTATTACGGAGCCGTACAAGCATGTGCATTTTTTAAAGACGATATTGAGGGTTATTTAGCCGGAAATTTAATTGCTCAGTCCTCTACAAACTGGTCCACTTGGTCTGGAAGCGGTGGTGGGCAAGATGATGCATTTATTTCTAATTCACAAGCTGCTTCTGGGAGCAACTCAATTTATCTAAATTACTTGAACGATGATGACCTATATCTTCCATTTGATCAAGTTTACACTTCTGGAGATATTGAAGTTGTTTTAGATATGTTTGTGGTTTCAAATGCCAACCTTAATTTACAAGATGATTTAGCGGTAAGTTCTCCCGAAATTTTAGATCTCAATTTTAATAACAGTGGCATGCTTCAAATAAACATTGGAGGTACTTTATTAATTGGAACATACCCAGGGCTTAATCAATGGTTTGAATTGAAAATTACAGGTGATCTTTCTAGCTCTATTTGGGGGGTATACATTAATGGTGCTTATCAGGGGGGAACAGTTGCTAATAATGGAGGCGCAATAGGATCTGTGAATTTTCGTCCAGAAATGGGCGATGAATATTACATTGATAATGTGGAATGGTTTGCTATTTCAGATGATGATTGTTTGAGTCAAACTACACCCATCACCATATTCGTTGAAGATTGCAGCTACAAAAATGAACTTACCAAAGAATCGATAGCTATTTTTCCAAATCCAACATCTGGTCAAATTAACGTAAAATCCATAGATGAAATTATCGAAGTATCTATTTCAGATTTAACAGGTAAAATTATAACAACTTCATCTCTAGCAAAACAAGGAGAATTACAGCTTGATCTTTCAAATTTGTCAAATGGACATTATCATGTAAAAGTTGAAACTAAAAATTCAGTTGTATTTAAGTCTATTTTACTGAGTAGATAAGGAAATTAATACTAACTTTAATGCTTAAAATCAAAATTTTCTTTTGATTAGCGCACTATAACTCAACCTATAATGAAAAATTATTTTAATTCGGTTTTAGCGATTTTACTTGCTATATCTCTATCTTTTAAATCTTACAGCCAAATCACTTGTAGTTCTGGCTTCCCGGGAGCAGCCTTCGTTGACGACCTTGAAATTCAAGGATTGTGGACAGGGGACTTCGGTTCTGGAAACGGTATTTGGAGAGTTAATTCTGGTGGAACTAGTTCCTTAAACACAGGACCCGCAGGAGCACACAGCGGAAATAGTTATTTTTATTATGAAACTAGTACAGGGGGAGGCACTACAGGAACAATTGTATCCCCAACTATAGACTTAACCTCTGCCTCAAATGATGCTGAATTATCTTTTTGGGTTCATGCATTTGGCGCAACCATGGGAACATTAGATGT
>JAYPLD010000029.1:17877-22089 GCA_038129265.1 Crocinitomicaceae bacterium | reverse complement strand
CTGAATTATCTTTTTGGGTTCATGCATTTGGCGCAACCATGGGAACATTAGATGTTGGTATAGGCACAAGCTCTAGTGGACCATTTACCAATATATATTCTCAAACAGGACAAATCCAAACAGCTAGCGGAGATCCTTTCCAAAATGTAGTCGTGAATATTGCAAACTACATTGGACAACAAATTCATGTAAGCTTTACATACACCAAGGGGTCTTCTTTTACAGGCGACATCGCTATAGATTTGGTTGAAGTATTATCTTGTTTTAATTGCCCTGGTCCTTCTAACCTTCAAGCATTTAATCTAACTGGTTTTACTGCAGATATTTCGTGGACTGCAAGTGGTGCAGCAAATGATTGGAATTATTGGTATCACCCTCAGGGGTCTACATTAGGCTCTCCTACCGTATCAACTAACGATACGGTTTCTTTAACAGGATTATCTCCAGTTACCACCTACGAGTTTTATGTACAAGCAAACTGTACCGGAGACTCAAGTATTATTGTAGGACCTCTATTTTTTACAACTCCTTGTGCGGCACTAACACCTCCGCAACTTGAAGACTTTTCTGCTGGATACCCCCCTAATACGTGTTGGGATGAAGCCAGCACAGGTGACCCTGGAACTGGTCCTTCCACATTTGGAACAGGAAGTTGGATACAGGACGGATTTGCCAATGTTGGAAATACAGGTGCGGTTAAAATTTACTTATATGGCACCGCTCAAAGTGACTGGATATTATCTCCGCAATATGATTTGAGTACAGGTGGACCTTACCAAGTGGAATTTGATTTTGGAGTGTTTAATGTGGGAAGTTCAAGCCCTGGAACATTAGGTTCTGATGACAGAGTTGAACTTTTAATTTCTGATAACGGAGGGTTTTCTTGGCTACCACTTTCAAGCTGGAGTGGATCTTATGTAACTAGTCCTAATGGTAATCATGAAATTGTTTCTCTTAGTTCTTTTTCTGGAATTGTAGAGTTTGCATTTTGGGGCACAGATGGTATTATTGATGATCCAGAAGCTAATGATGTCATGGTGGATAATTTTCAAATAAGAACTATTCCTGCATGTCCTCAACCTTTATCATTACAAGTGTCAAATATTAGTAGTGATTCAGCTACTGCATCATGGACCGCTGGTGGTTCAGAAACCTTATGGAATTTTCAGTGGGGCTTATCTGGATTTAGTCCTGGTTCTGGTTTTGGAGATACGACAAGCGTTACCAATTTCACGATGTCTCCATTGAGTCCATCTACAGCATATGATTTTTATGTTCAAGCACTATGTGCAGGTGGTGATTCAAGCGTATGGACTGGGCCATATACATTTAACACCCCAATACAAGGACCTCAAGGAATAACTTGTTCATCAGGCAATCCTGGTGTTGTTCTTTCAGATGACCTAGAGTCACAAGCTAGTTGGACAGGAGATTTCACAGCTACTGGATTAGGGTGGAGGATGAATTCTGGGACCACAAGCTCATCAGGGACAGGACCTTCTGGTGCACATAGCGGTTCTAATTACTTTTATTTTGAATGTACTGGTGGAGGAAATTCCACTGGAACTATCGTATCTCCTTTGGTTGATTTAGCTTTTGGAGCAAACGATGCAGAATTATCTTTTTGGGTTCACGCTTATGGCGCAACCATTGGCACTTTAGATGTTGGTGTAGGAACAAGTCCAGCGGGACCTTTTAATACCATATTCACCAATACCGGTCAATTACAAAGCAATAATTCAGACCCATATCAAAATGTGGGTGTTAACCTAGGAGCCTACATGGGTCAACAAGTGTATTTAGCCTTTACGTACACTAAAGGTTCGTCTTTTACAGGGGATATTGCAATTGATTTAGTAGAAGTAACTTCATGCTTGTCGTGTGCTGCGCCATCCAATATTACACTGAACAACCTATCTGCTGATTCCGCTAACATAAGCTGGTCATCAAATAGTTCTGATTCGCTATGGTTGGTATACTTATCTCCAAACAACACACCAATAGGAAATATTACTCCTTTTGTGGCAAACAACGACACTATTGATATTGTGGTTAATCCGAGCACAACGTATGATGTGTACGTACAAAGTATTTGCAGCAGTGGAGATAGTAGTATTTTGGCTGGACCGCTCAATTTTGTTACTCCATGTACATATACCCTAGCCCCTTATTTTACCAGCTTTGATTTCGGATTTCCGCTTTGCTGGACTCAGGGATCTGCTGACATATTTGACTGGACGCTAGATGCAAATGGAACTACTTCATCAAATACTGGTCCTTCAGATGATTTGACAGGCGGAGGAAACTACATGTACATAGAAACCTCATCTCCAAGAACACAAGGAGACTTTGCTGTTTTACATTCACCCAATATAGATTTAAGTGCCCTAACTGTGCCAGAACTTCGCTTTTATTCTCATATGTATGGACAAACTATTGATTCTCTAGTTATTGATATTTCTGATGATGGCGGAATAACGTACAATAACATCTTTAATAAATTTGGGGATCAGGGTGATGTTTGGAATGAGGAATTGGTTATTCTTTCAAACTATAGCGGAATCGTAAGCTTCAGAATTACAGGCTATGTGGGTAGCTCTTTTACAGGAGATATAGCCATTGATAATTTTGAAGTTAGAGAGGCTCCTACTTGTCCTCAACCACTCTCACTTAATGCAATCAATCTCTTTGCTGACTCGGTTGATCTCACTTGGACTGCCGGTTTAAATGAATCAGAATGGTACGTTTATCTTGTGCCCGATAACGGCACACTCGCAACTACTGCACCAACTCATGTCTACAATGACACCGTAACTTTTGCCATTAATCCAAACTCCACCTACAACTTTTATGTTCAAGGAATTTGTGGACCAGCGGATACAAGTTTACTATCGGGGCCATTTAACTTTAGTACTCCTTGCGTAGCCGTTACTTCTTTACCTTATTTAGAAGACATGACCACATGGCCACCAAATTGTTGGGATCTTTCAGGGGGAACACAAACATGTATTCACTATAATGGTACAGCTGTAGAAGCTAGTTATTGGAGTTGGCCAAATGGAAATAATGCGCTTATGACATCCCCTATTTTTGATGTTTCATCCATGATTAGTCCAGAATTGATATTTGATTGGTCGCACACGTACAATACCTTCTATCCAAATGATGCCTTAGAAGTATTAGTCTCTGATGATGGCGGCACAACTTGGAATCAAATTTGGTACAAAATTGGAACTGATTTAGAATCTAATGATGGAGCAAGCACACAAGCTCCAGGCAGTTTTGTTTCCTCTGGCAGAATTAACTTATCAACCTATGGAAATAACATCATGATAAGATTTAATTTCGCATCTGGCTATGGCCCAGATTGTTTTATAGATAATGTGCAAATTTTAGAAGCACCTGCCAATGATATTGGAGTATTTTTAGCTGAAATGCCTTCAGCATCTACAGGCTGTACTATGGATAGCTCATTGGCTATAGTGACCATTAATAATTATGGTACATCAAACCAGGTGAACTTTGATGTTATGTATGACTTAAATGGTAATGTAGTCACAGAAACAGTTGGAGACACCTTGTTTGGAGGCAGCTCTTTGACCTATACATTTAGTGATCATGTTGATTTCACCAGTGATGGAAGTTATACGCTAATGTTTTCTACAAGTTTAGCCGGAGACTCTGATACTTCTAACGATATGTTTGGCACTATGCATTATGAAAATAAATATACTCCGGCATCTCCTACTACAACTGGTGACACCGTTTGTGGTGTTTCAGGAATTGCCACTCTAACAGGAAATGCGTCTTCAGGTTCTACATTAGACTGGTTTGACGACCCTAACGGAAATAATTTAATTCATACTGGAGATACATTAGTAACACCTGTTATAAATTCGACTACAAGTTACTGGGCTGCTTATCAAGAAATGGCACCTGGATATGTAGGTCCATCTGACTACTTTTTTGGTGGAGGCGGATCAGTATCTACCTACAATAAGGGGTTAGTTTTTGATGTGTTTTCATCTATCACTATTGACTCCGTAACTGTATACCCTAGTGATACGGGTAATATAGACGTTCAAATAATTGATGTTCTTGGGACAAGTTACTACAACAATTCAATTAGCATCTCAGGGCCAATACCTGCCAATGGAGCAGTTACAATTCCGATAGGTGCAAGTTTACAACCTTCTTTTGGCTACTCTATTT
>JAYPLD010000029.1:0-17777 GCA_038129265.1 Crocinitomicaceae bacterium | reverse complement strand
GGTGCAAGTTTACAACCTTCTTTTGGCTACTCTATTTTAGCAAGTTCAAGTACAGTAAATAGCGGCTTATACAGAAATGATAACGGTGCAGCTTACCCTTATGATTACGGAAGCGCTATGTCCATTACTGGCGCATCAGATAGCCAAAGTGGGTATTATTATTTCTTTTATAATTGGGCTATTTCATCCATTAGCTGTTACAGTGACTTAGTGGAAACTGTTGCTGTAGTTGAGCCTTGTGCATCGATAGAGGAAAAAGCTCAATTTGATTTTGATATCTATCCTAACCCTAATCATGGTCAGTTCACTTTAAAGACGATGAAAATCAATAGTGAGATATCAATAGAAATAAGTGATATTAATGGGAAGTTAGTTTTCAACGAAACTAGAAATGGCTTACAGAATAACTTACAAATTTCAAATATTCAAAGAGGGGTATACTTTGTTAAAGTGTCATCAAATAATGACAATGTGATTAAGCGATTTGTAGTTCAATAATTAATAAAAGGATTGTTTGCTTTTTCGTGACCGATTGTAGTTTCTGGTCCATGGCCACTGTATACTGTTGTATTATCAGGTAATGTAAATAACTTATTTTTAATCGAACTGATTAATTGAGCATGATTTCCACCAGGTAGGTCGGTTCTTCCAATGCTTTCTCTAAATAAACAATCACCATTGATTAATAAATTGGATGGTGAGTGATGAAATACCACATGTCCAGGCGCATGCCCAGGAACAAAAAGTACGCTAAAACTTGTATTTCCCAAATGGAGGCCTTTTTTTACATCCATAAATTGGACTTTTTCAGGAGGCATATTTCTAATTGGCACACCATACATGGCACATACACGTTCAAAATTTTGATAGGTATCTAAATCCTTTTCATAAATGATAGGGTCTAGATTGTATTTTCTAGACACATATCCTGTACCAAACATATGGTCAAGGTGACTGTGCGTATGCCAAATTGCTTCTAATTTTAGGCCATTAGATACAATAAAGCTATCTACAGCTTTTTCTTCTTCTTCATAATACATTCCTGGATCAATAATAACTGCTTTCTTTTCTTCGTTAAAAACTACATAGGTGTTTTCAGAGAAGGGATTGAATACAAATTTTTGGATGGTGATCATAAACAGTAATTTGAAAACAAAAATAGCCTATGGTATGAAATTGGCTATCTTTGAATGGTAAACTTTGAAAAAAAAATTTCTCATATTACTATTGGCAAGTTGCCATTTTATTGAAGCTCAATATTATAATGGTTCAAATCTCGTTTTTGGTCAAAATCGAGTTCAATACAACACATTTTACTGGCAATCATATGATTATGAAAGAATAAAAACACATTTTACCAAAGGTGGAGAAGAACTTTCTATTTACACGGCAAAAACAGCTCAAAAATTTTTAACCTCTTTGGAAAGATTTTTAGATTATAAGATGGATAAAAAAATCCACTTTTTAATTTACAATACGCAGGGGAAATTTAGACAAAGTAACATTGGTCTTACCAATAATATCACTACTAATGTCGGTGGTAGCACTAAAATATTTAATGAAAAAATATTCATTTATTTTAATGGAAACCACGAAGAATTGAACTATCAAATTAAGAGTGGAATTACTGAAATTCTATTAGATCATATTTTTTACGGCAGCGTAAATCAGTCAGGAACAGATGGATGGAGCAGAAACCGATTTAACCCAGGGCTATCAGAGTCTATTATGAATTTACCAATATGGTTTAAAAATGGACTTATAGATTATCTATCTAAAGACTGGGATACAAACTTAGACAACAACCTTAAAGACCTTATTCTTTCTAAAAAAACCAAAAAGTTTAATTCACTGTCAAAAGAAGAAAGCATTCTCTACGGTCATGGACTATGGCGATATATTGACGAGATTTTTGGAAAAAACATGATCCCAAACTTAATCTATATGTTTAGGGTTAGCAAGAGTATTGAGAGTGGTTGTATTTATATTTTAGGATTAAACCTGAACACCATACAAGAAGATTTTGTTCAATATTACAAACAACAATATATCAATGACAACAAAGCCACCTTGTCTCCAAATCTCACTCCGTTAAAAATTAAAAGCAAAAAAAATAGAGTTTACAGATCGCTTAAAATAAGTCCTGATGGTAATTTTATTGCATTTGTTGAACACTATCATGGTCAATATAAAGTGAAAGTCCATGATATTAAAAAGAATAAAACCAACACTATTTTAAAGGGTGATCACAAACTAAATAGAATACCAGATTTATCTCATCCATCTATTACATGGCACCCAAACGGTAGCGTGATTGCCATATTTGAAGAGAAAAAGGGGGAAGTGATTTTAAATTTATATCAGCCTGAAACAAATAAGAAAAATCCTAGACCTATAGGAGACTTACAAAAAGTACTAAGTTGTAATTACAATCTAAAAGGGGATAAAATTATTCTTTCTGGTTGCAAAAATGGTCAAACAGACCTATTTGAATTTTCAGTTTTGGGAAACAGTTTAGTTCAAATCACAAATGATCCATTTGACAATTTATACCCAAAATATAGAGCTAATTCAAATGTAATTATATATTCTTCAAACAAGTCTGAATCCACAACTGAACCTCAAAATAACAGTTTTGATCTTTATGAAATAAATAAGCTTACAAGCAAGGTCATTCAGCTAACCAAAACACCTCTTGTCAATGAAATTCAACCACAACCTTACAGCAAGTTATCATATCATTATTTAAGTAATTTTAATGGTATCAACAACCATTTTAAAAAGGCTACAGACAGTACCATTAGCCATATAGATACCGCAATACATTATCGGAAATTTCAAACCCCTTATCAACTTTCTAATTTTGATAGAAATATCCAAGAAATAGATATACATCCAAAAACAGAAAAATTCATATCCCTTTATAAGAAAAATGGGAAATATCAATTTTTAATAGGGGACCTTAAAGAGCAAACGATATTTGAAAACAATGAAATAAAAACTCGATTTATTTCTTATAAGTCACAAAGAAGTATTTCTATAAGAGATAGAAGTTCTAATGCTGAAGATTCATTAATAAATATTTATAATTACACGTTTGAATCAGAAAAGAAAAATAAAAATACGCTTCGTAAACTGGGTGATGGACCAAATGAAAATATGGCATTTAAATTACCCATCAAAAAAATATATAATGTAAATTTTAGTGTTGGTGAGTTTACCATGCAACTAAATCCAACTTTTAACAACCTCACCTATCAACGATTTAATAGTGCCGGATTTATTAATGCAAATACAGATGCTTTTACACTAATCCAGCTTAAAGATTTATATGATGATTATAAAATAACCGCAGGTGTAAAGGGGCCAGTTCAAATAAATAACATGGGCTACATTTTAATATTTGAAGATCTCAAACATAGATTGGATAAAAAAATTCAATTATCCAGACAAACATTTAACAATATAGACGACAATCAATTCTTCTTCAACATAAAAAAAACGATAATTAATGACCTAAAATTTCAATATTCTTTTCCATTTAATGAGCTAACTAGCTTAAGGTTGACCCCAAACTTAAGGTATGATCAAGTTATCACCCTTTCTAGTTCAGATCAATCTCTAATTGAACCTCATCAAAACCACTTTCTTGGGGGAGGGTTATTAGAGTTTGTTTATGATGCAACGAGGCCTGTTGAATTAAATATCAATAATGGATTTAGATTTAAAACATGGATTGAAGGATATAAAGAATTGGACCAAAAGGAGACTGATTTTTTTGTTTTTGGGTTTGATGCCAGAAACTATCTTAAGGTACACAGAAATATAGTTTTTGCCTCTAGATTAGCTGGAAGTTCTTCCTTTGGAAGTCAGCGATTAGTATATTTTATGGGCGGAGTAGACAATTGGCTTTTACCTAGAGATAATAGCTTGGTATTCCCCGACCAATATAGAAATCCATTAGCTACTGATCCTAACCAAAACTATCAATTTCAAACCATTGCTACTCCCATGAGAGGTTTTGGACAAAACGCAAGAAATGGAAACAATTTCATAGCCATGAATCACGAATTAAGAATACCGATGTTCAGTTATTTTTCAAAAAAACCTTTAAAATCCGACTTTTTAGCACACTTTATGTTAATTGGATTTAGTGATGTGGGGTGTGCATGGACGGGTACTAATCCATATTCAGATGATAATGCTTTTAACAGCACCACCATTTCTAATGCCAATTACACTATCACTATCCAAAACCAAAAAGAACCTTTTATTTATAGCTATGGTTGGGGTATAAGATCAAAAATATTTGGTTACTACGTTCGAGTAGATTGGGGATTTGGCACAGATGATAACATGAGTTTAAAACCCATTAGACAAGTATCACTATCTTTAGACTTTTAATCATGGAGATAACCACGTTTATTACGCTGTTGTTTATTGGTCTTCTTGCGGGGATAGCCAGCGGTTATGTGGGTATTGGCGGTGGTATTATTATTATTCCTTCACTGATTTACTTTCTTGGACTAGGGCAACACCAAGCACAAGGTGTCTCTTTGGCGCTCATGCTCCCTCCTATTGGAGTATTAGCATTTTATAAATATTACCAAAGCGGTTCTTTTAATTTAGAGGTTGAAGGACAAATAATAGAAAACAAACTACTTATTTATGCATTAATAATGGCTGTTTTTTTTGTCGTTGGGGGATGGCTAGGAGCAAAATGGTCATTGAAAACACCTGTTCACATTGTAAAACTTGTATTTGGCTCTTTTATGTTGTATGCGTCCATAAAAATGATTTTAAGTGGCATTAATCACTATTTAAAATGATTGAAGAAGTAAAAAAATTAGCCAATCGTTATTTTGAAGATATCGTAAAAATTAGACGATCAATACATCAAAATCCCGAGTTGTCTTTTGAGGAACACAATACTTCTCTTTTTATACAACATATTTTAGAAGAAAATAACATCTCATTTCAATCTGGTATAGTAAAAACAGGCATTGTAGCAGAAGTTAAAGGAGAATTAGAATCAAGTAAACATTTGGTTTTAAGAGCAGACATGGATGCACTACCAATCTTAGAAAAAAACGAAACTCCTTACAAATCAGTAAATGAAGGAGTTATGCATGCGTGTGGACATGATGTTCATTCTTCGTCCCTACTAGGTACGCTCCTAATTTTAAATGACCTGAAGCACCTTTTTGGGGGAACAATTCGATTTGTATTCCAGCCTGGTGAAGAAAAACTTCCAGGAGGTGCAAGTTTAATGATCAAAGAAGGAGTACTTGAACCAAAACCAACATGTTGTATTGCTCAACATGTTTATCCTGAGCTAGAAGCTGGGAAAGTAGGCTTCAAAACGGGTACTTATATGGCTTCAGCGGATGAAATTCACATCACCATTAAAGGTAAAGGGGGGCATGCTGCACTACCTCATTTGCTAGTTGACCCTGTAGTAATATCTGCTCAAATTATTACCAGTTTACAGCAAATTGTAAGTCGCAATAACAATCCTGAAAACCCTTCTGTATTATCATTTGGATATATAGACGCTCAAGGTGCTACAAATGTGATTCCAGACTCGGTTCACTTAAAAGGAACATTTCGAACATTTGATGAAAAATGGAGATTTGAGGCTCATCATAAAATAAAATCCATTATTAATTCCATTTGTGATGCCAATGGAGCAGAATGTGATATTGACCTTAAAGTGGGTTACCCCTATTTAAAAAACGACCCAAAACTGACTACAAAATCTAAAGAAACTGCAATTGAATACCTTGGGAAAGAAAATGTAGTTGATCTTAGTTTACGAATGACTTCTGAAGATTTCTCCTTTTTCAGTCAAGTTGCTCCTTCTTGCTTCTACAGACTTGGTACAGGTGACGGAAAGACCATTAAAAAATTACATACATCTACATTTGATGTAAATGAAGATGCTTTAAGAATTTCAACAGGTTTAATGGCCTACATTGTGCTTAAGGAATTAAATTCATAAACTATTTTTTTTTATTCCTCTTAATTAGCTAAATTAGTAATGAAGCACATGCTAAATCATGGTATCAACGCAAGTAAATTTAAAGGCAGCACTAAATAAGTTTTTTGGCTTTGACTCATTCAAGGGGGAACAAGAATCTGTTATTCAAAATTTACTAAATAAGAAAAACACATTCGTCATTATGCCAACGGGTGGTGGTAAATCTTTATGTTATCAACTTCCCGCATTAATAAGCGAAGGTACAGCCATTGTGGTATCTCCACTAATAGCCCTAATGAAAAATCAAGTTGATGCTATCAGACAGGTAAGTGAAGTAGATGGTGTTGCTCATTTTTTAAACTCCTCTTTGAATAAAGGAGAGGTGAATAAAGTTAAATCTGATGTAAAAAGTGGCACCACTAAATTATTATACGTTGCACCTGAATCACTTACCAAAAAGGAAAATATTGAATTTCTTACCAACATTACCATATCCTTTTTTGCTATAGATGAAGCACATTGTATTTCCGAATGGGGACATGATTTCAGACCAGAATACAGAAGATTAAAGCCCATGATAAAAGCTATAGATGATGTGCCTATCATAGCACTCACTGCTACAGCAACACCAAAAGTTCAAACCGATATTCAGAAAAATTTAGGGATGACCGATGCGGTTGTTTTTAAAGCCTCTTTTAATAGAACTAATCTATTCTATGAGGTTAGACCCAAAAAAAATGTACAAAAGGAAATCATACGATTTATTAAAAACAGAATTGGTAAATCTGGAATCATATATTGTTTAAGTCGAAAAAAAGTTGAAGAAATTGCACAGTTATTACAAGTTAACGGAATTTCATCACTTCCGTATCATGCTGGACTAGATGCCAATACAAGAGCAAAGCACCAAGACATGTTTTTAATGGAAGAAGCTGATGTTATAGTGGCTACAATTGCCTTTGGAATGGGAATAGATAAACCTGATGTGAGATTTGTTATTCATCATGATATTCCAAAATCGCTAGAGAGTTACTATCAGGAAACCGGAAGAGCTGGACGTGATGGTGGAGAAGGTCACTGCCTTGCATTCTACAGCTATAAAGATATTGAGAAACTTGAAAACTTTCTTCATGGAAAACCAATTGCAGAGCAAGAAGTAGGTCACCAACTTTTACAAGAAGTTGTTGCATTTTGTGAAACGAGTATTAATAGAAGAAAATTTATTCTTCATTATTTTGGAGAGGAATTTGATGAGATAAATGGGGCAGGTGCTAAAATGTGTGATAATTCTACCAATCCAAAAGAGACTACTGAAGGGAAAGAAAATGTAGCTTTAGCATTATCTTGTGTTAAATCAGTTAAAGGGAAACATAAGGTAAAATATTTTGTTGATATTTTATCGGGTAATAAAACAGCCGAAATTAAAACATATCAGGGCATCTCTTCTCCATTTTTTGGAAAAGGAAAAGAACATGATAATCATTTTTGGCATGCGGTTTATCGTCAAATAATAGTTGCCGGTTTACTTAAAAAAGAAGTAGAATCCTATGGCACACTATTATTGACTCCCAAAGGAGAAAAGTTTATGGATCAACCCACTAGTTTTATGTTGATTAAAGAACATGATTTTAGTGATACTGATGATGACGATCTTATTTTAAATCAAAAAGGGGGTGGAGCTTTAGATGACAAGCTATTTAATATGCTTAAAGATTTAAGAAAAAGCATAGCAACAAAAAAACAAATTCCTCCATTTGTAATTTTCCAAGATCCATCTTTAGAAGAAATGACCGTTCATTATCCAATTACTATAGAGGAACTACATAACATAAGTGGTGTTGGCCGAGGGAAAGCGACACGATATGGAAAACCATTTATTGAACTAATTGATAATTACGTAAAGGAAAATAATATCGATCGAGTGCAAGACTTTGTTATGAAAAGCATTGTCAATAAAAGTGGTCAAAAAGTTAATATCATTACCAATATCGATCGAAAATTACCTCTTGAAGATATAGCTAAAAGCCAAGGAAAGGAAATTGGAGAACTAATTAAAGAAATTGAAAACATTGTTGCATCAGGCACCAAAATAAATATTGATTATCATTTGAATAATATCCTTGATGAAGATACGCAACAAGAAATATACGATTACTTTTTAGAGGACGCAGAATCTGATGACATTAGCGCAGCTTACGATGAATTTGATGGAGATTATAGTGAAGAGGAATTAAGATTGATGAAAATCAAATTTATGAGCGAAATGGCTAACTAAATAATTTCAATTTATACCTGTGTTCGTATCCAGGAATTCCGGATAATCCGCCCGAGTGCAAAGCAATAACTTTTTTATTTTCATCACTATCATTCTTCAGTTGATCAATCAAAGCAAAAAATAATTTCCCAGAGTAAACTGGATCCGTTTTTATTCCTGTTTCCTTATAAAATTTTCGAATGAAATTTACTAGCTCCATACTGTGTTTTGCATAACCTCCAAAGTGATATTGGGTTAAGTAATGTATGTTATTGTTTAATGACTTGTTGAATAAATTAAAGTAGTTTTTTTCAATTTGATCATTAATTTTTTCAGCGCCTTTTAATACCACTACACCGCATACCTTCACCTTTTTATTACAATGTGAAGCTAAACCAGCTAAGGTTGTACCCGTACCCACTTCACAAAATATTTCATCGTAATCAAAATTAATTTCATTTATAATTTCTTGGCACCCTTCTATTCCATAACGATTAGCCCCCCCTTCAGGAATAAAGTAATGATTAGGCCAATTCTTCGTCTTGATTTCTTGAACAGCCATATTATTGCTATAATCATTTCTACTTAAATATATGAGTTTGGCATTGTTGTTTTCACATTGCTTCAGAATGTCATTGAGTATTTTCGGCTTTTGGCCTCTAATAAGGATCACACATGGAATATTTTTTTGAAAACAAATAAAAGAAAGTGATTGAATGTGAGAGGAGAATGCGCCTCCCATGGATATTATTCCGCTATAATTATTATCATAATAGAATCGAAAATTATAATTCAATTTTCGCCACTTATTTCCAGAAACAATGGGGTGTATTAAATCATCTCTTTTGATGTACACTTTTTGTTTTACGCCAAATGAAGAAAGGTCTAATTTTTCAATAGGCGAAGGAAGATCAAACATATTATTAAAATACTTCTTTCACCTCCAGTAGCGTTCTAAAAGCAACACATTTGTGGCCAAATTTATCTGTATGTTCCTTTTGAAGTTTTAGAGCATATTTGGATTGGTAATCGTGATAACTATTCCAATTTTCTAATAAATATTGTACGCTGTATGATTTTCCACCAGCTTCTTCCGCTAAGATTTTTGATAATTTACACTCTAAAAATAGTCCTGTTTTCATTACATCAGGGATATGTTTTTTAGACATCCACTTCAACCACTCAGATAACACATCTTCATCCACATTAACCGTCACGTTGTAAATAATCATTTATGAACTTTTATTGATATTTTGATTTGTCTTTCCTGAAAGCTTTCTAAATCTTTTTCTGGCATCAATTACATATAAACTTGAAGGGTGATCAAACAAAATCTTTCTATAATACTTTTTTGCAGATTCAAAATCAGTTAAATCGTTCTCGTATAATTGAGCAATATTAAATAATGCTTTATCTAGAATAATTGAACCTGGAAATTCTTCTTCAAGCTGCTTCAAGACATCAATGGCTTTTTTCTGCATTTGTTGTGTCTTAAATACTTGAGCCTTTCTAAACAAAATATCATCATTCAATGAATGATCTTGAAATTGATTATAAATGGAATCATAAATGCGTAAAGCCTCATTATATTTTTTTTGTGCTACATACATATCGCCTGTCGCAAAAAGTTTCATCGCTACCTCTGAAGTGTCCATGTTATAATTATCTGTAATTAAAACAGATAGAGCCAAGGCATCATTAGCAATTAACTTTGAGGTAGATGCTTTCAGCACGTCCAGTTGTGCTTGACACCAATCAAATTCACCTGCATAGTAGTATACTTTTGCATTATTGAACTTTGCTTGATGTCCTAAAGGATCTTCTTTAAACTGTTTTTCAACTTTTAGGTATAATAGTGATGCCTCCCAAATTTTATTTTCCAACACAAATAAGTCGGCTAGTAACATATTGACTTTCCCTTTCTTGAGCTGACTAATACCATTCAGGTTCAGCGTCTTTTGTAAGTAATTTTTTGCCTCATCGGTATCATTTAAATAATATGCTTCTAGCTCTGCTAAATCCAATAACACCTCATACTTTCTTTCCGTTACGTTTCTAATTACAGTGGCATTTTGATCTAACCTGTAAAGTGTTTTCAAATAACTTGACTTAAGAGCCAATAGCTCTTGTAGGTCATATATTTGATTGAAAATGAGTTTTTGCTTAAGTGTTTTTAACTTTAATGTTTCCCCCGTATACTTTTTTTCATCTGATTTTGAATTATTAATTACATAATCAAAGCAATCCAATGCAATTTCAAAACTTTGATTATTAAGTGCAGTCTTTCCTAAATTAAGAACTTCTAAACCATCTTTATTTAATTTTCTATCCAAGGCGATTACTTGTTGATAAGCTCCATTAAAATCTTGATTTAATAAATAATACCAAATCAAAAGTTTGACATAAACCACATTTTTTGAATTAGCCTGTATTTTCTTTAGTAAAGTCTTTCTTATTAACTCTTTTTCATCCAACTGCGTCTCAAAATCAATGTGATTTGACAATCCACTTTGAACTGTTAAGAGATAGCTATCATTCACTTTTAATAATTCTAAATATAAATTTATCATTTGCTGATATTGGCCTTGCTTGCTTAACACATTGGCTATTTTGGAATGAAATGCAAATGGGTTTTCTTTATTTAAATTATTGGCCTTTTGGTAAAGGATAAGTGCTCTAGATAGATCATTGTTACGTTCATAAGAAATACCTACTTCAGAAATAATTTCATAAGAAGATAATTCATTTACTAAATCTATTGGTTTATCAAAATAGGATTGTGATTTTTTGTCATTTTCAAGCTGTCTGTACAACACCCCTAAATCTACATACACGGATAATCTTTCAGGAAAGTATTTTAGATAGGTTTTACATAGTTTTTCTACATTTTTATACCTCCCTAACTCCATTAATGCAGACTTGTAGTAATGATAAATTTCAGGCAACAAACTGGATTCTTGCTCTAATTTTTCAAAATACATAATTGACTTCTCAAAGTCTCCGTCCTGAAAATAGCTATTGGCAAGTTTTATATCAGTTTCTGTTTGTTGACTAAAACCGAATAAACTAATAAAAATAAATACATTAAATATGATGAATCTATTACACACCATTACAAGAGTTTGCTATAATATTTTTAAAGTATGAATCTAAAGAGTCATGTGACTTAATAACATATTGGTAATCATAATAATGTCTATTAAAATCCATGGATATGTTAGTTACATTTCTTTCCTCTAAAGTTATGTAAATAGAAATGGAATCAATTGGCAATAAATCCATTTTCAAGTCATTTCTTAACCATTCTAATTGGTTGATCTGATTTGATATTTTTAATTCCATTGCGTGGTGCTTCACGTTAAATTCACCCGGTTTTATCTTCTTAATTCCTTTATAATAATTTAAAGTGCTACCTAATTCCAAACTGAATGAATCTACACATCTGTTAATATTTTTAATGTTGTAGTGAAATGCATTAAAAGCAGTTTCTAACTTATTTAAATCTATACTGTCTAACTTCTTTTTCTGATTTTCTATTTGTAATATAAGATTGTTAACAGCTAATTCACTTTTCGATTCACATGAATAAAATGAAATAAAAACAACCAAAATTAGTAACAGCCGTATTCTTTTTAGTTTATCCATTCAAATCCGGTATAAGGGACTAAAACATCCGGTATTTTAACTCCTTCTGATGATTGATAAAATTCCAATAATGATGCCAAGATTCTTGGCAATGCTAAAGCACTACCGTTTAAGGTGTGAGCTAATTTAGGTTTATTATCATCCTGGGATCTATACCTTAATTTTAGTCTATTTGCTTGGAAAGTTTCAAAATTAGAGACTGAACTTACTTCCAACCATTTTTTCTGTCCTACGGAGTAAACTTCAAAATCATAGGTAAGAGCAGAAGTAAAGCCTAAGTCACCTCCACATAGTTTCAGAATACGAAAAGGTAAACCCAACTTCCTAATCAAACTTTCAATATGATCTTTCATTTCATTTAATGTATCATAACTCTTCTCTTGACTCGTAATTTGGACTATTTCAACTTTGTCAAATTGATGCAATCTATTAAGGCCTCTTACCTCTTTTCCATATGAGCCTGCCTCTCTTCTAAAGCAAGGAGTATACCCTACGTGTTTAATGGGAAGATCTTCATATGCTAGTAAATTACCTCTGTACACATTGGTTATAGGGACTTCAGCCGTTGGAATTAAATATAAATCATCATTTACCACATGATACATTTGCCCCTCTTTATCAGGGAGTTGACCAGTTCCATAACCAGAATCCTCATTTACTAGGTGCGGAACCAATAACTCATTATATCCTGCTTTATTTCCTTCATTTAAAAAGAACTGGATCAAGGCGCGTTGTAAAATGGCACCTTTGCCCATGTAAACTGGAAAACCAGCTCCGGTTATTTTAACTCCAAGTTCAAAATCAATAAGATTATATTTCTTTGCTAACTCCCAATGTGGAATAAGATCATTACCTAGTTCCTTGTAATCAGAAACAAAAACTTGCTCATTATCAGACTCATTAATTCCTTCAGGCACAATATCATTTGGGACATTAGGCACAAGTAAAAGGACATCATTCAATTGTTTTTCCAGTGAGGTAAAACGATCTTTCATCTGCCTGATGTCTTCTTTTAAGTTACTCGTTTTAGCCTTTGTTTCATTGGCAAGAGAAGTTTTCCCTTGCTTATATAATTCACCAATTTGAGATGAAAGTTGATTTAAATTTGCCTTGGCGCTGTCTAGTTTTTGTTGAATATTTCTTTTTTCCTCGTCAATGTGAAATGCCTCTTCAAGCTCTGCCGAATAGTTGGCTTTTCTCACCTTCATTAACTTATCAGCTAATTCTTGTTTATTTTCTCTGATTCGTTGAATTTCTAACATATTTCTTGATATCGAGTTTGAATTCCTAAATATAGATACAAAAAAAGCGCTTTAAAAGCGCTTTTAAATAATAAATGTTAACGGTTTTAACCTTCTATTGGTGTTACCGAAACATAAGATTTGTTATTGGCTTTTTTTCTAAACTCAACTACTCCATTTTTAAGTGCAAACAAAGTATGATCTTTTCCAATGCCTACATTATCTCCAGGATAATGTTTAGTACCTCTTTGACGAACTATTATATTTCCAGCGATTGCAAGTTGACCACCAAAAATTTTTACGCCTAATCGTTTCGATTCTGATTCTCTTCCGTTTTTTGAACTACCGACTCCTTTTTTATGTGCCATTTTAAATTATTTTAAGTGGTTAACTATCTTTTTTTGGTGCCGCTTTTTTTGGAGCAGCTTTCTTGGGGGTAGCCGCTTTTTTTGCTACTGGTTTTGCAGGTGTTGCTTTTTTAGCAGTAGCGGTCTTTTTAGGAGCAGCTTTTTTCTCTACCGTTTCTTTTTTAGGGGCAGCTGCTTTTTTAGGGGCAGCTTTCTTCCCAATTTCTTGAATAGAGATTTCGGTTAATCTTTGTCTATGACCATTTTTAACCGCATATCCTTTTCTTCTTTTCTTTTTAAAGACAATTACCTTGTCTCCTTTAAGGTGTTGTACGATCTTTGCCGTAACTTGAACACCATTTACAGCTGGGGCGCCAACAGAAACTTTACCATTATCATCCAATAAAAGAACTTGATCAAAAGTTACTTTTGACCCAGCCTTGCCTTCTAATTGATGAACAAAGTATCGTTGATCTTTCTCTACTTTAAATTGTTGCCCTGCTATTTCAACTATTGCGTACATGTTCAATTATTTTATTAATTTAATTTAAACGGGGTGCAAATGTAATTTAATTTATTTACTTCTCACAATTATATGACATTTAATAGCTGCAACTACGTTCTAAATTGAATATGTTTAGTATTTTCAAATTCATGGAATTTCTTGAGCCAATTTCTGTTAGTCGTATTTCTTCTTTACTTGATGTCCCTTTTTTTGGCGATGGAGAAAAATTAGTGTACGGGCTCAATGAAATCAATCGATGCAAGGAAGGAGATATCATTTATGTTAACCACCCTAAATATCATGCAAAAGCAGAATTATCTAAAGCAACAGCCATTATCAGCAAAGTAAGAAACTTAGATTCAAAAAAAATACAATTAATAAGTAATAACCCGTTTCTAGATTTCAATTTGCTTATCAAAAAAGTAAAACCATCATCTAATGTCAAATTAAAATGCGGAGATAATACATTTATACACCCCTCAGTTGTAATAGGAAACAATGTAAAAATAGGCAGTAATTGTGTAATACACCCCAATGTTGTTTTCTATGACAATGTAGATGTAGGGGATCATTGTATCATCCACTCTAATTCTGTGATTGGTTCAAGTGCATTCTATTATAATAAAGAAAATGACCAGCATACTGCATTAACTACTTGCGGATCGGTAAGAATAGGGAATCATGTAGAAATAGGGTCAGGCAATACCATTGATGCCGGAGTAACTCATGAAACTATAATTGGAGACGGAACCAAAATTGATAATCTTGTACACATTGGACACGATACTAAAATTGGAAAAAATTGTCTTATAGCTGCACAAGTGGGAATTGCCGGATGTAACATTATAGGGGATAACGTTACTCTTTGGGGGCAAGTTGGTATACCTAGTAATTTAAATATTGGGAAAGGGGCCACTATATTAGGTAAGTCTGGACCTATTAGCGATGTGAAAGAAAACGATATCATCTTTGGTGTGCCTGGAGTCAATTCTAAACAACGCTTCAGAGAACTAATCATCCAACGGAAATTACCTGATATACTAAAAAAACTAAATCTAGAATGAGTAGTGATGGTATAGGTCGACTAACGCAAATGCTAGAGCTTAACGAGTTTAAACTCAACTCATTATTAGAAATAACAAAGGGAATTAACCATAATTTATCGATCCCAAATATTCTTAAAATTTATGAATACATTATAAGAGAACAACTTGGGATTAGTAAGTTGTTGCTTTACGCTTATGATCAAAAAAATTGGAAATGCATCCTTCATTTTGGAGCGAAAGGACTTAATAAAAAAATTAAGGTAGCTGAAGAATTAATTCATATCAAAGATATTACGGTAATAGAGTCTTCCTCCATTGACACATTAAATTCATTTGACATCATTATTCCCATTTTTCATAAAAAAACTGCGCTTTCATATTTGTTGTTGGGAGGATTAGAAGGTGAAGAGATGAATTATAGCCCTGAAATCAAGCATATGCCATTCATTCAAACGCTTACTAGCATTATTGTGGTTGCTATTGAAAATAAGCGATTTGCCAGTGAATTATTGGAACAAGAAGTACAGAAGAAGGAAATCCAAGTTGCTGGAGAAATGCAAAAGTTATTATTTCCTTTAGAATTTCCTAAAAATAAATACATTGAAGTAGCTGCAAGATATGAACCAAAACATCTTGTAGGTGGGGATTATTATGATTTCATAGTATTAAATGAATCTGAATATTTTTTCTGTATCGCAGATGTCTCAGGAAAAGGGGTAGCAGCAGCACTTTTAATGAGCAATTTTCAAGCAAATCTAAGAGCAATAATAAAGTATAACTACATGAAAATAAGTCTTGAAGATTTAATTAAAAACCTTAATGAAGATGTGAATAATGCAGCTAAAGGAGAAAAATTTATCACCTTTTTTGCTGGTCATTACAATGGGAAAACTAAAACACTTCAATATATAAATGCGGGTCATAACTACCCCATTTTAGTAGATCACCAAAACACGAAATTATTAAATAAAGGGTGTATTGGACTTGGTATGTTAGAGGAAATTCCAAAAATGGAGATAGAAAAATTTAAGGTTGAACCCAATTCCGTTCTTGTATGTTACACAGATGGCATCGTAGAGCTAGAGAACAACAACGGAGTACCGTTTGAAACAGAAAACCTAGAAAAAACGATAAAAACCAATTTCAATTTAACCATGGAAGAGCTTGATCACAATATTTTTGAGAGATTAGATGAATTTCGAGGTGAAAAGGAATTTTTAGACGATACCGCAGTAATGAGCTTTAAATTTCTTTAACCTATGAAAGAAGTTTAATGACTCTCTTTAATGAATCCATTAAATAATCTACCTCCTCTTTTGTGTTATAAAAAGCGAAACTAGCTCTTGCCGTACCAGGTATTTCGTAAAAGTCCATTAAAGGTTGAGTGCAATGATGACCAGTGCGTATGGCAATACCCATCTGATCTAACAGGGTTCCAACGTCAAAAGGATGTGTGTCTTCAATTAAAAATGAAATCACGCTTGTTTTCTTTTCAGCTTGACCAACAATGTTAATGTTATTGAACTTTCTTATTTGTTCAGTGGCGTAGCGTAAAAGAAAATCTTCATGTTGCTGAATATTTTTTAGCCCTAAATTATTCATGTAATCAAGGGCGGTAGCCAATGCGATAGCTCCACTTATGTTTGGAGTTCCTGCCTCTAGGAAAAGTGGAGGGTCGTTATACGTTGTCTTTTCAAAAGTAACCTCTTTTATCATGTCACCCCCGCCCATAAAAGGAGTCATCTCATCAAATAATTCATATTTTACATACAAGACACCTATCCCTGTTGGGGCAAGTGTTTTATGTCCACTAAAAACCAAAAAATCACAATCTATTTTTTGAACATCAAGTGCAAAATGGGGTGCCGATTGAGCTGCATCAATTAGAATTCTACAATTATGCTTTCTTGCTAACTCCACCATTTCATGAATAGGATTAATAGTGCCTAATGTGTTGGAGACGTGAGATATGGCCAATAATTTTGTCTTTGAGGATAATCGTTTCTCAAATTCTTCCATTTGGATTTCCCCCTTTTGATTGATAGGCGTAACAATTAATCGAGCACCAGTGATTTCACAAATCATTTGCCATGGAACAATATTACTATGGTGTTCCAAAGTTGAGATTATAATTTCGTCTCCTTTTTGTAAGTGATGAGCGGCCCATGATCTAGCAACTGTATTGATACCATCTGTAGTCCCTTTTGTAAAGACTATTTCCTCGGACCTAGATGCATTTAGGAATTTTTGTGCTGTTTTTCTTGCGTTCTCATATGCCGTGGTAGCACGCTGACTAAGTTCATGCACTCCCCTATGAACATTTGAGTTCGTAAATTCGTAATATTGATTCAAGGATTCAATTACACAACGAGGCTTTTGGCTAGTAGCCGCATTGTCAAAATAAATCAGATTTTTATCGTGAACTTTTGTGTTTAATATCGGGAAATCAGCTCTAAAATTCATCATGGAATTAAATTTCAAAGATAACTTAGTAAAATTTAATCTAATTAGTTTGATGAATTATTTGTTGTTCTAATTTGATAACAAATCAACAACTCTTTATCTAAAATAGTGACCAGCTCATCAATTTCGTCTCTATTAATATCGCTTATACAGAATTGATCAGACGATCTATAATAGTCCGGGGATAAATAAAATTTGTTATTAATCAACTGCATTTCTTTTGTTTTAGAATTAAACACAGGAACGAAATTTCGATTTCCATTTGCAGAAAGTATTTCAAATGGATAATCAATATT
>JAYPLD010000028.1:22620-24246 GCA_038129265.1 Crocinitomicaceae bacterium | reverse complement strand
CCTCACATCTACAAAAAAGACGGTTGGTATTATTTACTCATAGCCGAAGGGGGAACCCACTTTAACCATGCGGTAATGGTGGCGGCCAGTCAACACATCACCGGACCTTATGAACCCAATGACAGAAATCCCATTCTCACCACCAGGCACATGAGCTATGATTATTGGGTAAATAGCACCGGACATGCCGATTTAGTTGAACTACCTAATGGCGAATGGAAAATGGTGTGCTTGGGCATTCGAAATGAAGTGAACAGAGGGTCAAACATGGGTAGAGAAACCATGCTGCTTCCCGTAACGTGGGAACAAGAACCCTACGAATGGAAAAAGATAAAATACACCTGGCCCGTTTGTGCCCCAAACACCGGAAAACTAGAACAAACTCAACCCTACCCGTTACCTCGGGATACGAAGTACAATTACACGTATTTTGAAGACGATTTTAATCAAGAAAATCTCAACCTGCATTGGACATCCAGAAGAGTAGCTCCAGACGATGCCCTTAACCTTCAATTACAACCGGGATTCCTCAAAATGAAATACCTCCCTCAAACCATTGGCGAGCGAAAAGCCTACAATTTTATAGGGATTAAACAGCAAGAAAGTGAATTTGAATTGGTTACCGCCATGCAATTTTCTCCCAAATTAAACGGTGAAGAATCAGGACTGGCCCTGATCCAAAAAGACAATAACTACATTCTATTTGACGTCAAGCGGGAAGACAACGAAAACGTGTTGCAATTGGTCATCAAAAAACACAATGAACCCGCCTACATTCAAAAAGATTTGGTGCTAGAGAAAAAAACGAAGCAAATGGAATTGAAAGTGATAGCAAAAAGCGGCCACTATGCATACTACTATCGTTATAAATCCAATGACCTCTGGATTCCTTTTGATACATCTGCCAATGATATACTCATTTCTAGGGGATATACAGGTGCTCATTTAGGGTTATATGCTACCTGTAATGGTGGCAAAAGCATTGGTTCTGCGGCCTTTGAAATTATGACCTATAAAAACTTTAAAAATGAATAAGATCCTACCCGTTTTCTTTCTAATAATATTCGCTTCTTGCAAACCTCCTGTAGAACAAAAAGGACTAGAAATTACCAATAAAAATGCCATTGATTCTACGGTAAATCTTTTTGTAGATGGAGAGTACTACCCTTTCCTGTATACACGCTTAGAAAATCAAGATGGCGAAGTATTGTATGAACATACAGCCAAAAATAACCGTCTGCTGGCCGATCAAAAAATAGATGGAGACACATGGATTAGAGTATGGTCCATGAGTAAAATTGTCACCATATGCATTGCCTTGGATTTAATGGAAGATGGACTGTTAAATTTAGATGACCCGGTAACCCAATACATCCCTGAGTTTAGCCAACTTCAAGTGGCTTTAACCGCAGATAGTAATTCACTTATCGGCACCAATTGGTATGCGGAAGATTCATCTCGTTTAGCTCCCTGCCCACTCATCTATGTGCCCAATGATTCGGTCATGACCATTCGTCATTTATTAGACCACAAAGCCGGTTTTTATTATTCCACCACCAACATTCCCTGTTTGGATTCCATGTTAGCCCAAGAAAATCTATGTGCAGCTGAAAACAGCCAAGATCT
>JAYPLD010000028.1:16076-22520 GCA_038129265.1 Crocinitomicaceae bacterium | reverse complement strand
CAACTAGGTGAATTGGACATATTTGGTCAAGATGTTCCTGATTATGAACCATCTCATGAACTGTACTTGGGAGGAGAAGGCATGATTTGTACGACCAATGGGTACTGTGATTTTTTACGCATGTTGCTCAACAACGGTGAGCTGAATGGGTACCGAATGCTTAACCCCGAAACCATTGCTGATTTAACATCTCCACACACGCAACTAGATAACCCATATGGCCACAACGGATATAATTTATGGGTGAGCAGCGACTCCATGCGATTAAAAGGACAAGGTGACCAAAACCTATGGATAGGTGGAGGCTACGAAGGCACCCACTTTTGGATTGACACCAGTCGAAATTTAGTGGGGACAATCATGACGCAAATGTTTTGGGTATATGATGGCGCTTTTGGGTATACTAAAGAAGGAAGAATAAGAGGAGAAATATACAAACCATGGACTGGCTACCCATATAAAAACTAATATTGACTGTAAGTGTCAAAAAAATTAGTCACTTTTAACTAAACTTTTAGATATTTAACTAAATTTGAGCTGAAAAATTGCTCAAATCTTGAAGACCAGACAAAAAATAATCAAGACCGCTACCCGAATGTTTAATGAACACGGGTACAACGCCATTAATCTTTTTGAACTTTCCAATAAACTCGGTATCAGTAGAGGAAACCTCACCTATCACTTCAGTGATAAAGGAAGTTTGCTAAGAGCCATTTCAGATGAAATGTGGAGTAAAATAGAGGAGGAACGTTCTAAAACCATTCAGTTACCTTCATTTGAAAACTTACATAATGAAGTCCAACTCTACTACAAGTTCCAAAAAGAATACGCCTTCATTTTTACCGATCCCAATGTAATTTCTCAGCCTTTTATTAGAAAAAAGTTCAAAGAAATGACCAATAAAACCATTGCGGACATCAAGGCAGGAATCGCTTTTTCGGTTAACGCAGGAAATGTAGTAGAAGAACCTGCCCCAGGCACGTACAACAACATTGCATTTATTACTTGGATGTTGGCCTTTTATTGGCATGCACAAAAAGAAATTTGCGACATGTATAATGAAGTAGATGGTGAAAAAATCATTTGGAGCTTTATGTTACCGCACTTTACCGAAAAAGGGAAAGCCTCATTCATCAAGTTTTTTGGAGAAGATTATTTTGATGAGGTCAGTGAGAAATTTGACGTCAACCTAAGCAGCTATATCGCTTTTTAATGATTTCCATCAAATCACATATCAATACCAATAGCGCTCAGTTTAAAGAGAATAAAGCGGCCATGGAAAAACTGCTTGAAAAGCTGGAAGGACATTTAGAAGAAAGCCGTTTTGAAGGGAAAGAAAAGCACATTGATAAAGCCAGAAGCAGAAACAAAATGTTGGCACGCGAACGCATCGAAATGGTACTGGATCAAGACAGCCCATTTTTAGAACTATTACCTCTTGCGGGCATGGAAAGAAAAGGTGGATTTGGTGCTGGAGGAACCAATGTAAGCGGCATTGGTATAGTGAGTGGGAAATTGTGCATGATTAACTCGAATGTAGGCACCCGAAAAGGTGGTTCAGTGGATTACGCAACAGTTTTTAAAGGACTTCGAATAGGCGATATCACGCGAGAAAACAAACTACCCACCATCAACTTAGTGGAAAGCGGTGGAGCCAACCTACCCGATCAAGCTAAAATATTCAACTACGGAGGAGAAGCATTTAGGGAAATTACTAGACGGTCCGCCATGGGGTTAACTACCATTTCTGTAGTTTTTGGTAATGCTACAGCAGGAGGAGCATACGTTCCAGGCATGTCAGACTTTGCTATTTTTCAAAAGAAAGCCGCTAAAGTATTTTTAGCCGGTCCCCCATTAGTGAAAATGGCTACCAACGAAATTGCCAATGAAGAAGAACTGGGAGGAGCGGAAATGCACAGTAAAATTTCGGGAGTTTCAGACTACTTAGCAGAAGATGAGTTGGATGGTATTCGTATAGCTAGAGAGCTGATGGAAATCGTCAAAACTACAACCCCTCAACTAATTCCTAGTGATAAAGTAGAAGCACCCAAACATCATCCCGATGAATTATTAGGTGTGGTACCGGCCGATCCTAAAACCCCTGTGGATGTAAGAGAAGTAATATTAAGAGCATGTGATGGATCTAGATTTAGTGAATTTAAACCAGAATATGGCAATACCATGGTTTGTGGTTGGGGAAAAATCCAAGGCTATCCTATTGGAATTGTGGCTAATAACGGAGTGATATTTTCAGAGTCAGCCAATAAAGGTGCGCAGTTTATCCAACTTTCTAACAAAAATGACATCCCATTGCTTTTCATTCAAAACACCACTGGATACATGGTGGGGAAAGCCTATGAAGAGGGCGGAATTATTAAAAATGGAGCTAAACTCATTAATGCCGTTTCCAACAGTAAAGTACCTTCCATTACGTTAATGATCGGTTCCTCTTTTGGAGCTGGAAATTACGGAATGAATGGGCGATCCTATGATCCCAACTTTTTATTCACTTATCCCAATGCAAAAATTGGTGTAATGGGATCCGAACAACTGGCTGGAGTGATGAATATCATACAGCGTGCCTCCGCAAAAGCAGCAGGCATTCCCTTTGATGAAGACAATGCTAAAGTCATTCAGCAAATGCTGATCAATGAAGCTGAATCTAAAGCATCTGCCTGGCATTCCACTTCAGAATTATGGGATGATGGGGTAATTGACCCAAGAGAAACAAGAAACTATTTAGGCTTTGCATTAGCCATACTATATAACCAGAAAATTAAAGGCGCCAAGGAATATGGAGTCTGGAGAATGTAATGAGTACCATAAACACCATATTGATAGCCAACAGGGGGGAAATTGCCTCAAGAGTGATTCGTACGTGCAAAAAAATGGGGATTCGCTCCATTGCGGTCCACTCTCCTATTGATGAAAACCTTCCCTTTGTACACGAAGCAGATATAGCTGTTAAAATAGGTGATAATGCACCTCAAACCTCATACCTTGACCAAGAACTAATCATTAAAACGGCCAAAGAATATGGTGCTGATGCGATTCATCCTGGTTATGGATTTTTATCGGAAAATGCTGATTTTGCAGCGCTATGTGCTCAACATAACCTCATTTTTATTGGTCCTAATGTAGAAGCCATTAAAGCCATGGGATCTAAGTCGGAAGCCAAGATATTGATGCGCAAAAACAACGTGCCAACCATACCTGGTTACGAAGGGGAAAATCAAGATATAAAGCACTTAATTGCGGAAGCTAAGAAAGTTGGATTTCCTCTGTTGCTTAAAGCTACTGCAGGTGGCGGTGGTAAAGGAATGCGAGTGGTAGAAAAAGAAAAAGATTTAGCCACCAACATAGAAGCAGCAAAGAGAGAATCGCTAAGCGCGTTTGGCAATGATGAATTAATCATAGAAAAATACATATCATCCGGAAGGCACATTGAATTTCAAATATTTGGGGATCAGCATGGACATGCCATTCACTTATTGGAAAGAGAGTGTACTATTCAACGTAGGCACCAAAAAGTATTGGAGGAAAGTCCATCACCTGTAATGAGTGAAAAACTGCGCAAAACCATGGGTGAAGCAGCTGTCAACGCAGCCAAAGCCTTACACTACGATAACGCGGGAACGGTTGAGTTTATTTATGATGACCAAACCAAAGAATTCTTCTTTTTAGAAGTGAATACCAGACTGCAAGTAGAGCACCCCGTTACCGAAGCTATAACAGGACTAGACTTGGTGAAAATGCAAATTGAAAGTGCTGAAGGTAAAAAACTAGCTCTCAAGCAAAATGAAATAAATGGACATGGATATGCGATAGAGTTTAGACTGTACGCTGAAGATCCAAATAACGACTTCCTTCCAGTAACAGGAAAAATCAATGCCTTTCATTATCAACCTATGGATGGATTACGAGTTGAATCGGCTGTTGAATCGGGAAGTGAAATATCCATCTACTACGACCCCATGATTGCAAAAATCATTGTGCATGACGACACCAGAGCTGGAGCCATGCGAAAAATGGGTAGCGTATTGGACAACATGGTTTGTCTTGGAACAATAACCAATCAGGAATTTTTGAAGCAATTAGTAAGAAATGAAGACGTTATCCAAGGAAATTACAACACCCACTTTTTAGCAGAACAGTTTAAACTAGTTGATCAAACAGCCCAACATCAAGCTCACTTTTTAATAGCTGCCACCTTAAAATTGCACCAAGAAAGAAAGCAAAACCAACTTTTCCTAACCCAAATACCTGGTGGTTGGCGAAATAACCATTACCGTCCGCAGGAAGAATACCTTACAATTGGTAATGAAAGAGTGGTTGTAAAATACAAGCAAAAAGAAAACGATTTTGAGTTTTATTTCCATGAAAACACCATTAAGGCAACCTTAATTTCTTGTGTCAACAATCACTTAAAGGTTCGAATTCATGACGCTACATACCTATTTACCGTAGCCCAAGACGAAGAGGAAATCCATTTACATCAATCTTCGCTGGGAACCCTGAGCATAAAAAGAGCGGATCGATTCCCATCCAAAGAAAAAGAAGTAGAAAAAGGCAGTTGTACGGCACCAATGCCATCGCAAGTGATTGATATATTGGTAAAGCCCAAAGAAAAAGTAAAAGAAGGCGATCCATTGGTCATTTTATCTTCCATGAAAATGGAAAATACCATATATGCCAGTGAAAATGGAGTAGTTGAAGAAGTTTTTACCCAAAATGGAGAAAACATTGAAGCAGGATTTACCATTCTTAAAATAAATCCCAATTGAATTACTTTGAAGAAAATAGTACGCAATCGTTAGACCAAACTTGGGCTTTTATCAAGTGTGACCTAGTTGATCACGTCATGACCATTACCCTCAGTAGACCAGCCAAAAAGAATGCACTTCACCCTCAAATGGTCAATGAAATAGCATTTGCGCTTTCTCATGCTCACCACAATAAAGAGGTGAGAGTAATTCTTTTAAAAGCCGAAGGAGACGTTTTTTGTTCAGGTGCTGATTTAAAAGCTTTTATGGGAATTTCAGAAGAATTTGAATCTTCCGTTCCTTCACCAGCTAAACAAATACTGATGGGAGAAATATTTCAGGAAGTACATAAACCCATCATTTGTCAACTTCATGCTAATGTGATGGCAGGAGGATTGTTTTTTCTTACCGGAAGTCATTTTGTTATCGCTGACCAACAGGTGGAACTTGGACTGCCCGAAGTCAAAAGAGGGTTGTTCCCCTTTCAAGTATTAGCCGCATTAGTGAATAAAATCAGTAAAAGCAATGCCATTAATTGGTGCATTAGTGGGGATACTATCTCAGCTCAAAAAGCACTGGATTGGGGATTGTTAACAGAAGTGGTAGAAGGAAAAGACTTGGCTTCTGTAACCGATAATCTTATAGAAAAAATTAAAGGAAATTCTCCAAATGCTATACGACTTGGTTTAGAAGCCTATGACAAAATAACGAAAACGGATGGTGAGCATCAATACTTGATGGAAATGCTTCAAAAAACCATCATGAGTAAAGACGCGCAAGAAGGAATTAATGCATTTAAAGAAAAACGAAATCCAGTTTGGACTGGCGAGTAAATAACAAACTATGGGACACGAAAAATTAATCATATCAGCAGCACTAACAGGAGCAGCCACCAATCGATCTCACTGCCCTTATATTCCGTTCACCCCAAAGGAATTGGGAGAGGAATCTAAAAGAGCCGTGGATGCAGGCGCTAGCATTGTACATATTCATGCCCGAGAAAATGACGGAACACCATCTTGGAGAACCGAAGTTTTTGAAGAAATTCATGAGGAAGTAAGGAAGAGATGTCCAGATGTCATTATTAATTTCTCTACAGGTGCCATTGGCATGTCAGCAGCAGAACGTACTAAGCATTTACATGCTACAAAGCCAGACATGGCCGCATTTAATATGGGAAGCATGAACTACGCTATATTTTCAAAGAAAGCAAAGCAATTCTTTTGGAATGCCGTATTTGAAAATTCGTTTGACACCATGATGGAAGTAGTAAAAACCATGAACGAAAATCAGGTCACCCCCGAAATGGAGTGCTTTGATACTGGACATATCCGAAATGCTGAACCGCTTAGACAAATGGGATTACTTCCCGATAATGCATGTTATAGCTTAGTCATGGGTGTACTGGGAGGAATTCCAGCCACTACCGAAAACTTAATTCATCAAATTAAGCAAGTGCCTGAAGGATCCATGTGGCAAGTGATAGGTATCAGCAGAAAACAATGGCAATTGGCCGCGGTAGCGTGTACAATGGGTGGAAACTTTAGAGTAGGATTAGAAGATAATTTCTATTTACCCAACAATGAAATGGCTAAATCCAATGGGGAGTGTGTGGAATGGGGCGTAAAATTAGCCACCATGATGGGAAGAGAAGTGGCTACCATTGAAGAGGCAAGAGCAC
>JAYPLD010000028.1:0-15976 GCA_038129265.1 Crocinitomicaceae bacterium | reverse complement strand
AACTAGCCCATTTTGGATCTGTACTGCACAAAGCGTGTGATATCAGAAAAACAGAAGACATACAGGAACTTGCCAAATTCATAAAAGAAAAATGTGGGCGCTTAGACATCTTAGTAAATAATGCGGGGGGGCAATTTCCTGCCTTAACAGAATACATCAACGACAAAGGCTGGAATGCAGTCATCAATAATAATTTAAACGGTACTTTTTACATGATTCGGGAAATGGGAAATGCATTTTTCATTCCTCAAAAACAAGGAATAATCATCAACATAATCGCAGATATACATAGAGGATTCCCTGGGATGGTTCATACTGGTGCTGCTAGAGCTGGGGTAGAAAACGTAACTAAAACCATAGCACAGGAGTGGAGTGAACATAACATTCGAATTAACTGTGTTGCTCCGGGTATAGTAGAAACTTCAGGACTTGACACTTATCCTCAACCCGTTCAAGATATGTTTGAAGATGCCAAAAAAGCCATACCCATGGGAAGATTTGCCACTGCTGAAGATGTTTCTAATGCAGTTTGCTTTTTTGCCAGTGACCTTTCTTCATATTGTACAGGAACAACCTTATATGTGGATGGAGCACAACATTTGAATTACGATAAAATGGGACTAGCCCGAGTCATGAAATCATTTTTAAACCCAAGTTAATAAATGGAAGTAGAAGAAAAAAAAGCGATAAAGGGAGGCGAATTTTTACTAACCAAAAGTGATTATACCACCATTTTTACTCCAGAAGATTATACGGAAGAGCAAAAAATGTTTAGAAGCTCCATGAGAGATTTTCTAAACAAAGAAGTGGAACCCATTAAAGAAAAGTTTGACTCCAAAGAGGGAACTGAAATTGCCCCTATTTTATTAGAAAAAATGGGTGAACTAGGTTTTCATGGAATTGGTGTTCCAGAAGAATACGGTGGGTTAAACTGCGACATGAAAACAGAATTGGCCTTTGGAGAAATAGCCTCTGACAGTTTTGCCTTCAGTCAGTCTATTGGTGTACATACCGGATTAGGGGTGTACCCTATACTACTTTACGGGACGGAGGAACAGAAAAAAAAGTACCTCAACGACATTGTAACAGCAAAAATTAAATGTTCCTATTGCCTCACTGAACCTGGAGCTGGATCAGATGCAAATTCGGGAAAAACAAAAGCCTTATATAATCAAGATCAAACCCACTTCGTCCTTAATGGACAAAAAATGTGGATCACTAATTCAGGTTTTGCAGATGTATTTTTCGTGTTCTGTAAAATTGAAGACGATGAGAATCTATCTTGCTTAATCGTTCACAAGGAATGGGGAGTAAAACTGGGCGCAGAAGAAAAAAAACTAGGCATTCACGGATCTTCCACAAGACAAGTCTTTTTTGAAAATGTAGAAGTCCCTGTAGAGAACCTATTAGGAGAACGAAATAAGGGTTTCAAAATAGCCATGAATGCATTGAATGCCGGTAGAATTAAGATTGGTGTTGCTAACACTGCTATTGGTAAAAGAGCCTTTAAACTGGGTGTAAACTACGCCAATGAACGAATACAATTTGGTGAAAAGATAGCCAATTTTGGAGCGATTAAAGAGAAAATTGCCACGATGGCGGCTAGACTTTATGGGTTGGAAAGCAGCTGGAATAGATCCGCTCAGCAAATAGATGAAGTGTATGAAGAATTAGTTGATCAAGGCCAAGATAAGTTAGAAGCTAAGATCAAATCTTGCGCTGAATATGCCATGGAATGTGCCATCATCAAAGTGTATGGATCTGAAGTAGAGTCTTATATCGTAGATGAAGCACTGCAAATTCACGGTGGAATGGGCTTTTCAGGTGAAAGTGAAATCTCAGTCCATTATCGAAATGTAAGGGGAAATCGTATTTACGAAGGAACCAATGAGATCAATCGAATACTTACCCCTACTATGCTCTTAAGAAAAGCCATGAAAGGAGAACTGCCGTTTATGGAAAGAACTTTGGCTTTATTTCAAGAGCTAATGAGTGGAGAACTTAAATCAGTTGTAGAAGATAATCAGCCGTTAGGTTTAGTTGAAAATTACATTGAAATAGCCAAAAAAGCGACCCTACTAACTACAGGAATAGCCGTGCAAAAATTTCAGCAAGAAATAAAATCAGAACAAGAGGTCTTGATGCATTTAGCCGATATGATGATTCCCCTTTTCATACTGGAAAGTGCATTATTAAGAGCGCAAAAACAACAGTCACCCCTATACACAAATTTAACCTTAATGCTGATGTATGAAACGAGTGAACTGTTATCAAAGCATGCCAAAGAAGTCATTTTTGCATCTTCAAGTGATGAGGAAGCGATGCGGAATTACAAGGGAATTAACAGATTATTTCAACTTCCATATCGAAATTTAAAAGCATTAAGAAGGGAAGTAGCTAATCATTTTATCGCAAGAAACGAATACAAACTAAATTAAAGAAAAGTGAAGAGTCCGATAGCATATTTTTTAGAGTGGGAAAAGAAAACACCTAATCAAGTTTTTTTAAGACAACCCAAAGGAAAAACATGGAAAGAAATCACCTATAAAGAAACCGCAATCGAAGTCAGAAAAATGCTTCAGGTATTGAAAGATATGGGGCTTAAAAAAGGCGACCATATTGGCATTCTATCCAAAAACTGTTATCACTGGATCATTGCGGACTTAGCCATTTCATTAGGTGGGTATATTTCAGTGCCCTACTACGCCAGTTTACCTAAAGATCAATTGAAGGAAGTCATTGAAAAAAGTGATATCAAATTATTATTTGCAGGGAAACTGGATGAATGGGGGAACAAAGGAGAAGCACTTCATGATGCATTAAAAGTCATCAAATTCCCTCATTATGAAGGAAATGCCACAGTAGACGTGGGTGAAGAATGGGAAGCACTCATGAAAGATAAAAATGAGGCCAAGGACTACACGCTGCCTGAGCTAGACGAACTGTGGACCATACTTTTTACTTCTGGCACTACGGGGAGTCCTAAAGGGGTCATGCTGAATTATAGAAACGTAGCGGTGGTTTTTAGAGATGAAGAAAAGTACAACACACTTGGCGTTAACGAATTGAAAGAATTTCGATTCTTTTCATTTTTACCCTTAAATCACGTAGCCGAACGCATAGTGATTGAAGGAGCTGCACTGTACAAAGGCGGTTCCATATCATTTGGGGAATCCATAGATACTTTTGTAGACAACCTAAAAGATACACAACCCACCGTGTTTTTCGCGGTACCTCGAATCTGGAGTAAATTCCAATCCGGCATTTTTGGTAAAATAAAACCTGAGGTGGTAAACACACTTCTTTCTGTTCCGTTGGTCTCTTCTTTCTTTCGTGCTAAACTTAAAGTGGCCTTGGGATTAGCTGAAGCAAAAATCGTATTAACAGGTGCCGCTCTTACGCCTGTCCATTTAAAAAAATGGTATAGAAAGTTAGGGTTAAACTTAAGAGAAGTTTACGGGGCAACTGAGGCCTGTGGCGCAGTAACGTTAACACCAAAAGACGAATTGAGTGATGTGAATGTAGGTAAACCTATTGCTGGAAGTAAAATTAAAATAGATGAGTCTACAGGTGAAATCATTTATTTCTCAGAACAAAATATGCAAGGCTACTACAAGGACCCTGAAAAAACCGCAGAAATCCTCAAAGAGGGCTGGATATACAGTGGTGATAAAGGAAGGATAGATGAAAATGGCAGTTTACATATTGTTGGACGAGTTAAGGACGCATTTAAAACAGAAAAAGGAAAATACATAACCCCAAATCCAATAGAAGAAAATTTACTTAAAAGTGATTTATTAGAGCAAGCCTGTGTGGTAGGATTAACAACACCACAACCGATTGCCCTAGTTAACTTGTCAGAAAATGGATTGAAAAAAGATCGTAAACAAATTACCACCGACCTTAAGCTACATATCGATGTGGTAAACCAAAACTTAGCTAATTACGAAAAGCTGTCCACTATCGTCATCACAAAGGAACCATGGAGCGAACAAAACAAGTTGCTCACCCCCACATTAAAAGTAAAGCGAAACAAAATTGATGATAAATACATGAATAAGTACCTTGATTGGCATAGAGAATCCGAAAATATCATCATAGAATCATGAGCATCAATACTGAAATAAAGAGGATTTATGAAGTCCAGTCCAACCCAAAAAATGTACTGGCATTACGAAATTCTAGCTATCAAGACCGTATTGCTAAAATCAAAAGCATTTACAACTACATTTTAAACCAAAGTAATCACAATAGAATTGCAGAAGCACTTTATAAAGATCTTCGAAAATCAAATGAAGAAGTAATTACTACCGAAATGACTCCAGTCATTCTAACCATTAAAGAGGTTTGTAAAAAGCTGAAGCAATGGATGAAAGATGAGCACGTACCATCACCGGTTACGATGGTCGGAATGTCTTCTTTTATTAAGTATGAATCAAAAGGAAATATACTCATTATAGGTCCCTGGAATTACCCTTTTCAGTTAGTGATTTATCCATTAGTATATGCTATTGCTGCCGGAAATACCGCGATCATAAAACCATCTGAATTTTCATCACACACAGCCAATGCCATTAGCATTATGATAAAAGAACTATTTGATGAAAATGAGGTTGCCGTGGTAGAGGGAGGAATACCTGAAGCTACTGCACTTTTGGCACTTCCATTTAATCATATCCATTTTACAGGAAGCCCAAAAGTGGGGAAAATCGTGATGGAGGCTGCAGCAAAAAATCTCACAGCTGTCACCTTGGAATTAGGGGGGAAATCACCTGTAATCATAGACGGTTCCACTAATCTCAATTCTACAGCTGAAAAAGTGTGTTGGGGAAAAACATTAAATAGTGGTCAAACCTGTATCGCACCTGATTTCGCAGTTGTTCAAGAAAATGCCTTAGATGGATTCGTTGAAGGATTTAGAAAGGCATGCGAAAAGTTTTATGACCCGAATAAAAAAGGAATAGACCAATCCAAAGATTACGGAAGAATAATCAATGATGACAACTTTGATCGTGTTCTAGCCCTCTTAGAAGATGCCAAAGAAAAAGGAGCGAAAGTAGAATTTGGTGGTGAAGTCAATAAGCAAGATCGATACATTCAACCCACATTACTTTCCAATGTAAATAGGGAAATGAAGATCATGCAAGATGAAATTTTTGGACCAATTCTTCCGGTAGTTTCCTATAAAAACAAAGAAGATGTGACTGAACTACTAAATTCATTTCCATCTCCTCTCGCCTTGTATATCATGAGCAACAATAAAAATAACACACAATATTTTCTAAATCATACGGTTGCTGGAGGAACATGCATCAATGAACTTATGCTTACTTCTGTAAATCCTCATCTACCGTTTGGAGGTGTGAACAACAGCGGAGTGGGCAAAACTGGAGGCAAACATAGCTTTATGGATTTCTCCAATCAAAGGGGGGTAATTAAACGCAAATATGGGAATAGCATAAAATTAATCTACCCACCATTTAACAAACAGATTTTCAAATATTTTCAAAAAGTCATAAAATTTTAAAATGAGTAAGAAAACTGCATTCATAACAGGAAGTAGTAGAGGCATTGGAAAAGCCATTGCCCTAAGATTAGCCAAAGAAGGATATAATATTGCTGTAGCCGCAAAAACAACAGAACCCCATCCCAAGCTCGAAGGTACAATCTATACCGCGGCAGAAGAAATAGAAAAAGCCGGGGGTAAAGCATTGCCCATCGTGGTCGACATCAGAAATGAAGAAAATGTAAAATCAGCTGTACAGCAAACCGTAGATAAGTTTGGAGGTATAGACATACTGGTCAATAACGCAAGTGCCATTTCTTTAACCATGATCGAAGAAACAGAAATGAAACGATATGACTTAATGCATGACATAAACGTTAGGGGTACTTTCATGGTGTCAAAATATTGTATTCCACATTTGAAAAACAGTGAAAACGGGCATATTCTCACCCTTTCTCCTCCCCTAAATATGGATCCAAAATGGTTTGGATCTCATTTAGCCTACACCATGAGTAAATACAGCATGAGCATGACGGTTATAGGTCAATCCAATCAACTTAAAAATCATGGTATTGCATCCAACGCTCTTTGGCCAAAAACAACCATAGCTACAGCAGCTGTTAAAAATTTATTAGGCGGTGATAGCATCGTTAAGGTAAGTAGGAAACCAGAAATTATGGCCGATGCCGCTTTTGAAATTCTACACATGGACGCCACCAAAGTTACAGGGAATTTTTTCATAGACGAATATGTCCTTAGAGATAGTGGTATAACCGATTTTGATCAGTATGCTGTTGACCCTTCTATGAGTTTAATGAAAGATTTATTCATCTAAATGAACAACTACTATTTCACATCTGAACATCAACTATTTAGAAAATCCCTTAGAGATTTTTTAAATCGTGAGATAGTGCCCCACATTGATCAATGGGAAGAAGAAGGGGAAATCCCCAAGTCTGCCTTTAAGAAACTAGGTGACATGGGTTATTATGGACTTGGTTTTGAAGAAAGTTATGGAGGAATGTCTACCGATATTTTCTACACTATGATTTTAGTAGAAGAACTAAACAAATGCAATTCGGCTGGAACTGCCGCTTCTCTCCTATCACACTCCACATTAGCTTTGGAACACCTGTCAAAAAATGGATCAGCATTTCTTAAAAAGAACTATTTAAAGCCTGGTATTTCGGGAGATCTAATTGGCTGCTTAGCCATTTCAGAACCACAAGCCGGATCAGATGTCTCAAACATTCAAACTAAGGCCGAAGATAAAGGAGATCATTACATCGTAAATGGTTCTAAAACATTTATCACTAATGGGATTAAAAGTGATTTCTATGTAGCAGCAGTAAGAACAGGTGATAAGGGATATGATGGCATCAGCATGATGGTTATAGACAGAGCTGACCCAGGAATAAAAACTAATGCTCTAAAGAAATTAGGTTGGCACGCATCAGAAACAGCAGAAATTTCTTTTGATAATGTAAGGGTTCCTAAAGAGAACTTAATTGGTGAGATTAATAAAGGATTTTACTATATCATGGAAAAATTTGAGTTAGAACGACTTATTTTATCTACTGGAGCGCTTGCATCTGCAGAATATGCGTTGGAGTATGGCTTACAATACCTGTCGGAAAGAAAAGCATTTAATAGGTCGTTAAATACATTCCAAGAACTAAGACACCGAGTGGCTCAGTTATCAGCTGAATTAGCTTGTTTAAAAGCATTTAATTACCAAATCTGCAATGCACTTCAACAGAATGAAAACGTGACTAAGGAATGTGCCATGAGCAAACTGCTTTGTACAGAATTTATGGACAAACTAAGCTACCAGATACTTCAATTTTTAGGAGGATACGGATACATGGAAGAATATAAAGCAGCCCGAATATTTAGAGATAGCAGAATTGGAACCATTGGAGGTGGAACTTCTGAGATCATGAGAGAAATTATAGCAAAATCAATAATAGGATAAATAATAAAAAATGAAGAATTACTATTTCAACGAAGAACACGAACTTTTCAGACAAGGACTAAGAGATTTCTTAAATAAGGAAGTGGTTCCTAACATAGAAAAGTGGGAGGAAGAACAACGCATCCCAAAAGAGATATTCAAGAAATTTGGAGATATGGGATACTTAGGCTTAAACTATCCTGAAAAGTACGGTGGAATTGATGCTGATTTCTTTTATGCAGTGGTATTTACAGAAGAAATTTCAAAAGTGTTTTCAGGAGGATTTATGGCTGCATTTGCGGTACAACAGTTTATGTCTAGTCCTTATTTAATGAAACATGGTTCTGATTTTATAAAAGAAAAATATTTAACTAAAGCCATTTCAGGCGATGCGATATGCTCCATAGCGATCTCGGAGCCTAATGCAGGTTCTGATGTAGCAAATATCAGAACAACAGCGGTAAGGGAAGGGGATCATTACATTGTAAACGGTTCAAAAACGTTTATCACTAGTGGCGTTTATGGCGATGTGCTCGTTACTGTAGTAAAAACCAAACCTGAAGAAGGTTTTAACGGAATTAGCTTACTGGTAATTGATAGAAATGCAGAAGGGGTTTCTGCAACTAAGTTGAAAAAATTGGGGTGGCACGCATCGGATACGGCCGAGTTATCTTTTGACAATGTAAAAGTTCCAGTAGAGAATTTACTAGGAGAAGAAAATCATGGCTTTTTCTATTTAATGGATGGATTACAATTAGAACGATTAGTAGGGGCCATTGGTGGATATGCTGGTTCAGAAGCCGCCCTTGATTATTCATTACAATACATGTCAGAAAGAGAAGCCTTTGGTCGTCCTATAAATAAATTTCAGGTACTGAGACATCGTGTAGCCCAAATGTCATCCGAAATTGAAAGCATAAAATATTTTGTATATCACTGCTGCAGGCTTCATGCAGATGGAGAATATGTAGTAAAAGAATGTTCCATGGCTAAATTATTGGGAACCGAACTCTCTGACAAAGTCATGTACCAATGCCTTCAATTTTTTGGTGGTTATGGCTACATGGAAGAATATAAAATGGCCAGAATGTTCAGGGACAGTAGAATTGGCACTATTGGTGGGGGTACATCAGAAATCATGAGAGAAATTATTGCCAAAATGGTAATAGATGATAAGTCATATCAAAAATCAACGAATACACCCATCATAAAAACTAAACCGACTAATGGATCAATGAATGGTTCATCTAACGCAAATAATAATACAAACAATCAAATAAATACAACTATGAGTTACGAAAGTACATTTAACACCATGAAGGAAAAAGCAGAAAGTGCACAACCATTGGGATCTGTTCTGAAATTAAATTTTGGAGAAAACAGAATCGTGATTGACGGAACAAATGGAGCTAATCAAGTTTCTGGAGAAGATATAGATGCCAATTGTACAGTTGATGTAAGCTTGGATGATTTTACTTCAATGCTCAATGGTGACTTAAACCCAATGGGAGCATTTATGTCAGGAAAAATGAAGGTTAAAGGAGATACTGGAGTTGCTTTAAAACTTCAAACCCTTTTTAGCTAGATTTTTCTTGAGTAAAACTGAAAAGAACGTAGTGGTAATCGGTGCCGGTCCAGCTGGTGCCGCTGCCGCTTATTACCTACAAAAAGAGGGGTATGAAGTAACCGTCCTTGAAAAAGAATCTTTTGTAGGGGGTCGAACCCACGGATATGAGGATGAGCAAGTTCGATTTGATACTGGGGCTAGTTTTTTTACCAACTTCTATCCGCTTCTAAAAGAGTTAGTGAAAAAACTGGAGATGGAGGAGGAAGTCATTGAATTAGAAAGAAGAGTAGGGTTAAAATACAAAGACCAAATTGCCGAATTTAAATTCGGAAGTTTTCGCTCATTTTGGAACCTTCCATTTATTGACTCAAAAGATAAGTGGATCATGTTATGGAATACCATCAAGCTCTCCTTACAAAGAGGTAAACTAGATTTAGTTTCTCCTGATAAATTAGCAGCTGTAGATGACGAATCCATAGCAGACTGGGCCACTAATAGCATGTCATATAAAATTTTTCACTTCTTGATTAAACCGGGTGTGGAACCCTTCTGGTATTTTTCTTGTAAAGACGTCTCACGAGCTATGACTACCGTCTTACAAGCCAGGGCAGCAGATGCTAAATTTTACACTTTCAAACATGGGATGGCTAGAATTTCTGAGAAACTACTTGAAAACTGTAAAGTCTATTTAAACGCTAGTGTGAATAAAATAAGTGTAAATGGAAAGGTAGAGATCAACTATTCCATAGAAGATAAAACGGAAAAAATTTCAACGGACTGTTTAGTAATGGCGACACCTGCCACTGTTTCCTCAAAACTATTAAATGACCAATTAAATAATCCTTTAGGTACATTTATAAAATCCCAACAATATGTACATAACATACATGCAGTCTATTTAATAGATGAAAATGAAATAAGTGGTTTTCACGCCTACTATTATCCTTGTGGAGATTGGGATACACCCATTGGTGCTATTGTATTCCATAAATTAAAATGCCCTAATTCTGTCAAAGCTCCAAAAGGGAAAGAGTTGGTCAGTATTTATTTGCTTGATGAACCCTCAAAAGCCATTATAAATAGTGACAAAAATGATCAGGAAATGATGAATGAGGTTTGGGAAATGGGATGTGAATTCCTTCCAAAATTGACACGAACTAAAGAAAATGTTACCATCATAAAACGAAGAGAAGCTATACCTCTACACGAAGTAGGTCGATATAAACAAGCCAGTCAGTTAAAAAATGAAAGTTTAGATAAGATATTTTTTACAGGAGATTATCTTTCGTGTGCAACTGTGGAGGGTGGACTAAGAAGTGGTAGATGGGTTGCTTCAAAAGTTTCAAATAAAGAAATTACTTTTTAAACATCGTATTTAAAATTTTATCCCAAGCCGTAGTAGTAAACCCGAAACCATTCTCAGGGTCTCTATAATGATGCATCAAATGATGCTTAACTAACATTCTAAAATATTTGTTTTTTAATGTCATATGATGACTTGCGTAATGGAACCAATCATAGATCAAATAAGCTGAAACCAAGGAGAAAAAAAAGGGAGAAGCCATATACCTTCCCAATAACTCAAAGGATATCCAATAAAGTAATATTCCACCCGGAATGGAAACTAATGGAGGAACAACTAAACGTCTAGGATCATTAGGATAATCATGATGAGCTCCATGTATTAGATATAATAACTTTTTACCAAATGCTGTTTTTGGATGACTATGAAAGACATACCGGTGGCCCGTATATTCAATAAATGTCCAAAGTACGATACCACCTAAAATTAGAGGTAAATTATACCATACTGGATATTGACCCGTATAAGAAAAAGAAATGGTTTCGTATAAGAAATATAAAATGACTGGGATGAAAATTACAAATGGTACAATATGATGGGTAGTTGTAATACTTTCCAAAAATTGATTTTCATAAATTTTTATGGATTCTTTTCCAGAAATAAAAAGAGGTTTATTGTCTTTGGAAATTTGATTTTTCATCATCAACAAATTTTACAAAATTAAATCACTAAAACAAATATAATTAGTCATTTTTATCTAATTTTATTGGTGTTTTTAGAAAGTAATAATGATCCAAAAAACACATACCAAAATAATACATTCAACTCCAGAAAATTGTTTCAAAACTCCTGTATATGGTGATGTCAGAAAAATCATGACAGGATATCTAATTCTCCCTCCATCTGAAGGGGTAACAGATGATAACAGTTGGGCAAATCCAATGGGGAAACGAATTGTGTTAGCATTTGGAAAGCCATTATGTACAGAGCAGATAGTGGTAAGGGAAGAAAATAAGTACTGGAAATACGAATTGATCAACTTTCAACAAAGTTCCTTTTTTTTCACCAATAAAGTAACTGGAGAAATTAAGGTCTCTAAATTAAAATCTAATAAGTGTGAAGTATCAACCACATACTCTTTTCACTCAAATGGAATAATTTCTAAGTTTATTTGCTTTCTTTTTGTTCATATACTCTGGAGTGGTTTACAAAAGAAAGGATTAGATAACATTAAAAAATTAGCTGAAAATAAAGAACCATACTTTTATCCTAGATGATTATGCTTCTGATAGCGCAACCAATTGCTCAAAAGAAAGATCAATTTCAGCTTTTGTTTGCTTAATTTCCATTTGCAATTCCTTCACTTTTTGAGCATCCACAGATTTATACAATTCATATTCCAGAGAGGTTAACTTTTCTTCCAATTTATTAATTCTATTTTCTAACGACCTCTGCTTATTAAGCTGCTTTTTATGGTGCCCCTTTTTTGTCTTTTTTTCCTCAGACTTGGCACTGATTTCCAAGATTGAACCATAGTAACTTTCTATGAATTGGCTTACTTTCTCATGATATGTTTTCACATTTTGATCTTTTATAAAGTAAACCTTTTCAGTCAATCCATTTAAAAAATCCCTATCGTGTGAAACCAAAAGTAAAGTGCCCTTATAATCAAGTAATGCTTCCTTTAAAATTTCTTTGGATGCCATATCAAGATGATTAGTAGGCTCATCCAGAATTAAAAAGTTATTGGGTTGAAGTAGTAATTTACATAAAGAGAGTCTTGTTTTTTCACCCCCAGAAAGCACTTTTACTTTTTTTTCTACATCATCTCCAGAGAATAAAAAAGAACCTAAAATTTGACGTATTTTCTTTCTCACTTCTCCAACTGCTACTTCATCTATGGTTTCAAAAACAGATAGTTCCTGATCTAATTTTTGTGCTTCATCTTGGGCAAAATAACCTATCATAACTTGATGGCCGAATTCAATTTCTCCATCATACTGAATATCGTTAACTATAGATTTAATGAAGGTTGATTTCCCCATTCCATTTTTTCCAATCAGCGCTATTTTATCTCCATTAGAAATGGATAAGTCAACGCCATTAAAAATGACCTTTTGGTCATAGTTTTTTGAAAGAGATTTAATTTTAAGGATTTCTTTTCCTGCGTGTGTTGGGTCTGGAAACTGAAACCTAATTCTATCGTTCTCTAACTGATCTATTTCAATCTCCTCTACTTTTTCTAGTTTCTTAATTAAGGTTTGGGCAAAAGCTGCTTTATTTTTTTTGGCTCTAAATTTATTAATAAGCTCTTGCGTATGCTTAACCATTTTCTCTTGATTCTTTTTGGCCGCAATTTGAGTAATAATTTCTTCCTCTCTTAGAATGATATATTTAGAATAGTTGCACTTGTAATCATATGCCTTTCCGTTAGCCAATTCAATCGTTCTATTGGTTATGTTATCTAGAAAAGTCTTATCATGAGAGATTAATAATATAATACCTGAATATTGAACTAAATATCTTTCTAGCCATTGTATGGATTCAATATCAAGGTGGTTGGTTGGTTCATCTAATAGTACTACATCCGGTTTTTGGATAAGTAATTTTGCAAGCTCTACTCTCATTTTCCAACCACCAGAGAACTCATTATACGCTTGATTAAGCTCATTTTGCTGAAAACCAAGCCCTTTTAAAAGAAGTTCAGCATCTTTTTGTTGATTATCCGCATCTAAATGATTAAGCCTCTCGTTTAGCTCCGTTAATTCATCAATTAATTTCATGTAAGAATCAGATTCATAATCTGTCCTAATGGTTAAGTCTGAATTAATCTGATCTAGTCTGTTATTTAAATCAAAAACTTCGTGATTAGCCGTTAATACTTCTTCTAGTATAGAATTACTAGAATTTACTTTTAACTCCTGTGGAAGATAACCAACGGTAAGCATGTTCTGCTTTTGGATAGATCCTGAAGTTGGTTGTTGATCACCAGTAATTAATTTTAAAAGCGTAGATTTTCCAGCGCCATTTTTTCCAACGATTCCAATCTTGTCCTTATTATTTATTTGAAAAGAAATGTTCTTATACAAATCTCTTCCTCCAAAACTGACTGATATGTTTGTTAGATTAAGCATAAAAAAAAGCCCTACATAGGGCTTTCTTTAGAGGGACATTTAATTTAGAAATGCCATAAATCATGTTCAAAAAGAAAAACTTCGTTTCGTATTCTCTCAGACTCAAGAAGGGCGTCAAGTCCTTCATAGTTTGGAGAAACAGTTCTATCAAATACGTTACTCTCTTTATAGATATAAGAGGAAAACTCTCTTTTCCAGAACAAATCATCAAAACTCATACGTTGAGCATCGTTGTCTGGATTATAAACGAAAAAGTTTTGGAATACATACCTACATTCGGGGAAGTATAACCAGAATAATTTTTTAAGACCTACTATTTCTTGCGTTTCAGGGTTAACTGCATAAACAACAGGAGCAATACCGATAATTCTGACATCTAAAACCGAACGCTGCTTATCAAAGAACCAATCTTCTTTAATTTCATACCGGACTATATCTCTGGCAGTGTACTCTTCAATATAGCTTACTTTGAGTACGTCTCCGTTGTCATCTAAAACGGGTTCATCATTTGCAATGGAGTCTTTTAATTGCTCCTGACCAAACTTAGCTCGAAGCTTATTTTTAAACTCTGGATCTGTAATATTCCCATTTGATGGTCTTACTGGAAATCTAAACTTATCATCTAAATCCAATCCATTTAAATCGTAGATGGTTAAGCTACCTTCTTCAAGCGCTCCATATCTAATGATATCGAATAGAGATAATCTATCCGAAAGAGGTTCAAGTGGGTAGTATAGCTTGTGGTTCATCTTCTCTCTCAAGTCGATTACTCTCCAAACTCGTTTACCCCACATTACATCGGCTTCACGTAGGTGTGGGTATTGTACTACTCTTTTAGTAGGAATATGTTCTTGAATATATACACCATCTAATACACCTGACTGGTTACTCACACCTGACCCTGGTAATTGTGCACACAATGCACCGGAAATCAATAATGTGGTTAATGAAAGAATTAAATTTTTCATATTGCTTAAATTAGTTTAAGTACTATACCGCTTTCTAAACGAGTTTTCTTTCCGTTGGTTTCATTGATCACATCAATACCCGTAAATGTTAAAGATCCTCCTTTAGGTATTTTTTTAACTGCGGCTTTCATTTCTCCTGTTAATTTATTTGATTTTGAAGTATATTCAATTGGTTGACCATTCTTGGTTGTAAAAAGCTTAAATCCAACAACTTTATAGGGTACGTTTAATGGGCTATCTCCAAGATTAGCTTTAATAGTAGAATAACTTACTGCATTAGCCTTCTTCAGGTTCCCACCAGCCTTATTTGCAAACTTAGCAATAGGCTTTGGCAAAGGGAATACTCTAAAAGTCTCATCGGCTAATTTAGCCGTAGAACCATCATCTGCGGTTGCTTCAACTATGAGCCTTGCTTCTTTAGCTCTTACATTGGATACGGTAGCAATGTAAAAACCTTTTCCATCTGGCTTTGAACTAACTGAGCAACCAATTCCTTTTACTCTAATAGCTTCAGGTTTATATCCAGATGCTGAAACTCTTAATTTATTTTTCCAATTAATGTATAATACCTGAAGGTCTGCTGCTGATATAGCTGCGTTAGGAGCACCAACAGAATAATTAAATCTCCAAGGCTTCCATTTTTCACTACCTTTTACTTTAACCGCAATTTCTCCATAAAGAGTATGATCACCAACACCACCAGTGATGTTAAGCTGATCACCTGCGTTACCGTTGAACGTTTTCATGTTAGATTTATCTCTACTTCCATGAGGTTTTACATATTCTGATGAATCATCTTCCCAATATCTGATTTTCATCGCTTCAGTAGAATCGTAAGCTGCAATCATTACTTTTAGACCTACTGAATCACCTTGGTTAATGTAACTAGTTGCAGAAAAGGCTAATGGTTCAATCTTATTGAAGTCAAACGTATTCACCTTGACTCTATCATCAATTAATTGGGTTGCTAAAGTTTGTACAGAAAGTACATCTGAACGTAAGGAAGTCATAACTGCAGTTGCTGCGACTATGGGAGCATGATCAAACTGACCAAATATCCATGGATATTTTTCACCATGGTTCATTACAAATTTTTGAATGGTTAAACGCTGCCAAATACTTTTCAACGTTTCGGCATCTTGCTTATCTATCTGATTAAGAGCAGCTAATGAATCTACTCTGTTGGCTACGTCTTCAGCGAAAGCCACTTTTTCAGCTTCATTGCTTAATAGTTCTGGATCCTGCACAAATGCAGTATCTAACACATAATTTATTTTTTTGGAAACCTTTTCTCCATTTTCTTCTACAACAATTTCTCCAGGTTTATCAGCTATAAGTTGACAAATTTTATTTCTAAAGTTGTGAAGATTTTTCATCAACTCTGCACCTTCAGGAGCAACATGCTCAAAATCTTGTCCAGCAAGCATTCTAGTAGGAGTGTCGTAATCATCCTTCTTCGTATAGCCTGATAAATCTTTAATATGAATAAACCCGTCACTAGTTATATGAAATAAATCATTGTGATAAGGGTCATCTGCATGATC
>JAYPLD010000027.1:16519-25023 GCA_038129265.1 Crocinitomicaceae bacterium | reverse complement strand
AAGGGTTGGGCTGTTCGCCCATTAAAGTGGCACGCGAGCTGGGTTCAGAACGTCGCGAGACAGTTCGGTCCCTATCTGTTGTGGGCGTTAGAGATTTGAGGGAACCTGACCCTAGTACGAGAGGACCGGGTTGGACGAACCTCTAGTGTACCTGTTGTGGCGCTAGCTGCATCGCAGGGTAGCTATGTTCGGACGTGATAAGCGCTGAAAGCATCTAAGCGCGAAACACATCTCAAGATGAGATCTCTTTTAAAGGTCGTTAAAGACGATGACGTTGATAGGCTACAGGTGTAAAGTCAGTGATGGCAAAGCCGAGTAGTACTAATTACCTGTAAGCTTTTAATCCTAACAGTTTGTTGTGTACTATTGATTATTGTGTTTTTGAAATACTAAACGTATTTAACGTTACGGTGACTATTGCAATAGGGTCCACCTCTTCCCATACCGAACAGAGAAGTTAAGCCTATTTGCGCAGATGGTACTAGGGTAACACCTGGAAGAGTATGTCGTTGCCACTTTTTAAAACCTCCCAACCGGGAGGTTTTTTTTTGCCTTTTTTTTAACAATTTGGATCATTTCATAGCTATTTATTTATTTTCGTGCACAAATTCTACCTATGCCCAAAAACGAATCCATAAAATCAGTACTAATAATAGGTTCAGGCCCTATTGTAATAGGCCAGGCCTGTGAGTTTGATTATTCTGGATCTCAAGCTTCAAGGTCTTTGAGAGAAGAAGGAATAGAAGTTACCCTTATAAATTCAAATCCTGCTACCATTATGACCGATAAGGTTGTAGCTGATAATGTGTATTTATTACCCCTTAACCCAGAATCTATTCAAGAAATTTTGGAAAAGCATAACATTGATGCGGTTCTACCAACAATGGGAGGTCAAACGGCTTTAAACTTATGTATTAAATGCAGTGAACTAGGTATTTGGGAAGATTATAGTGTAGACATTATAGGTGTTGATATTGATGCTATTGAAATTACTGAAAATAGACAGGAGTTTAGAGATTTAATGGAAACAATAGACATTCCAATGGCTCCTCAATCTACTGCAAAGTCTTTCCTTCAAGGAAAAGAGTTAGCGCAAAAGTTTGGATTTCCATTATGCATTCGTCCTTCTTATACACTAGGGGGGTCTGGAGCTTCTTTCGTTCATACTGAGGAAGAGTTTGAAACTCTACTTACTAGAGGTCTGCATGCTTCACCCATCCATGAGGTAATGATTGATAAAGCAGTATTAGGTTGGAAAGAATTTGAATTAGAATTACTTAGAGACAAAAATGACAATGTCACTATTATTTGCTCTATTGAAAATATGGACCCAATGGGTATTCATACAGGTGATTCTATTACAGTGGCACCAGCCATGACATTAAGTGATAAAACGTATCAAAAAATGAGGGATATGGCCATCAAAATGATGCGTAAAATTGGTGATTTTGCGGGAGGCTGTAATGTCCAGTTTGCTGTTAGTGATGATGAAAATGAGGATATTATTGCTATTGAAATAAACCCAAGAGTTAGTAGATCATCTGCGCTAGCATCAAAGGCTACAGGTTATCCCATTGCTAAAATTGCCGCAAAACTAGCTATTGGATATACGCTAGATGAATTAGATAATCAGATTACTAAGTCAACATCTGCATTTTTTGAACCAACACTTGATTATGTAATCGTTAAAATTCCAAGATGGAATTTTAATAAATTTAAAGGATCTGATAGGCAACTTGGCCTTCAAATGAAGTCAGTTGGAGAAGTAATGGGGATTGGAAGATCTTTTCAGGAAGCGTTGCAAAAAGCATGTCAATCGCTTGAAATAAATAGAAATGGGCTAGGAGCCGATGGTAGAGAGCTTACCGATCAAGATGCTATTCTTAAAAGTTTAGAAAACCCTAGTTGGAATAGACTATTTCATATATATGACGCCATAAAATTGGGCATTCCTTTTAAGAAAATTAAAGAAAAAACGAGAATTGACGATTGGTTCTTAAGACAAATCAAAGACCTTACAGATTTAGAAAAGAAGATAGGTAAATTCTCTATTTCTGATATTCCTAAAGAACTACTTTTTGAAGCTAAACAAAAGGGTTATGCAGATCGCCAATTGGGTCATTTGCTTAATTGTATGGAAAGTGAAGTTTTTCATAAAAGAAATGACTTAGGTATTAACAGAGTGTATAAGTTAGTGGACACCTGTGCAGCTGAGTTTAGAGCTCAGACCCCTTATTTTTACTCTACTTTTGAGGATGAAAACGAATCCAAAGTTACTAACAATAAAAAGATTGTTGTTTTGGGTTCAGGTCCAAATAGAATTGGTCAAGGTATTGAGTTCGATTATTGTTGTGTACATGGTGTGTTGGCAGCTAAGGAATGTGGTTATGAGACCATTATGATCAATTGCAACCCTGAAACCGTTTCTACTGATTTTGACACAGCTGATAAATTATATTTTGAGCCCGTATTTTGGGAACATATTTATGATATCATATTACACGAAAAACCAGAGGGTGTTATTGTACAACTTGGGGGTCAAACGGCACTTAAGTTAGCCGAAAAGTTACATCGTTATGGAATTAAAGTAATAGGAACTTCTTATGAGTCTTTAGACTTAGCTGAAGATAGAGGCAGCTTTTCTACATTGCTTAAAGAAAATGACATTCCTTATCCCAAATTTGGAGTAGTTGAATCAGCTGAACAAGCTATTGAGCTTTCAAAAGATTTAGGTTTTCCATTATTGGTTAGACCAAGTTATGTACTTGGAGGTCAAAAAATGAAAATTGTCATCAATGAAGAAGACTTAGAACATCATGTAGTTGATATATTAAGGGACATGCCTGACAATAAAATTTTATTAGATCACTTTTTAGATGGTGCTATAGAAGCTGAAGCAGATGCTATTTGTGATGGAGACGAAGTCAAGATCATTGGTATTATGCAACATATTGAACCTGCAGGGATTCATTCAGGTGATTCCTACGCTGTTCTCCCTCCATATAATTTAGGAGACTTTATTATTCAGCAAATAGAAGAACACACCAAAGTCATTGCTAAGGCACTGAATACAGTAGGGCTAATCAATATCCAATTTGCTGTTAAAGATGATACAGTGTATGTAATAGAGGCAAACCCAAGAGCTTCTAGAACAGTTCCTTTTATTGCCAAAGCTTACCAAGAGCCATATGTAAATTATGCCACCAAAGTTATGCTCGGAGAAAAGAAAATAAAGGATTTTGATTTCTCACCTGTAAAGAGCGGATATGCAATTAAAATACCTGTTTTTTCATTTGAGAAATTCCCTAATGTAAATAAAGAGTTAGGTCCTGAAATGAAATCAACTGGAGAAGCAATACAATTCATCAAGGATTTGAAAGATCCTTTCTTTAGAAAAGTATACGCTGAAAGAAACCTTTACTTAAGTAAGTAATCTACAATAAAAATATAAAAGCGTAATTTATCAATTTGCTTGCTATATTTGATTATTAAATTTGTTCTATGAACTTTAGTCTTAGGAGTAGTTTGCCTCATGCTGTGGCTATACTTGTTTTTTTATCTATTTCAGCATATTATTTGTCACCTGTATTTGATGGATATTCTTTAAAACAAGATGATATAAATAATCATGTAGGAGTTGCAAAAGAAATTTATGATTATCGAAAAACATATGAAGAGGAACCGTTGTGGACCAATTCTATGTTTGGTGGTATGCCAGCTACACAGGTTTCATTGGCGCATGGTGGGAATCTAATGAATCAAGTATTTAAAGTCATTACTTTATGGCTACCCCACCCTGTAAATTATATGTTTTTATACTTTTTAGGCTTTTACATTTTATGTATTTGTTTGAGTATTAGACCTTGGTTATCCCTTACAGGTGCATTGATGTTTGGATTTAGTTCATTTTTTTACATCAGCTTAGCAGCTGGACATAATTCAAAAGTAGTGGCCATGGCTTTTATGCCCATGATGGTAGGAGCATTCATCTATTGCTTGAGAAAAAAAGCCTTAGTGGGAGCCATTTTATTTGCCTTATTTCTTGCATTAGAGTTAAGATCTAATCACATACAGATTACTTATTACACATTTATGATATTGATGTTGGTTGGAATTTACGAATTGATGATTTCATATAAATCAAAATCGCTGGTTTCATTTTTCAAAAGGTGTGGACTTCTTTTAGCTGGAATTATTCTTGCAGTTTTATGTAATTCTGGAAATTTATTTATGACGTATGATTATTTAGAAGATTCCCAAAGAGGACCTTCGGAATTAACGATGTCTAATAATGATGAAAAGAATACAGGAGGATTAGATCTTTCTTACATGACGAATTGGAGCTATGGAATTGACGAATCTGTTAACTTGATGATTCCTAGGGCAAAAGGTAAAGGTTCAGGTTTAGTTCTTTTAGATGAAGATATAATGACGGATTCCAAAAATGCTACATTTTCAAATTTTCTTAGAGATGCCTATCAAAAAGGTTGGCCTGTAAGCACATATTGGGGAAACCAGCCTTCAACAAGCGGGCCGGTTTACATAGGTGCATCGGTCATCTTTTTATTTTTAATAGGAATGTTTTTTCTTAAGGATAAAATAAAGTGGCCCTTATTTATTGTAGCAGTGATTGCTCTGATGCTGTCTTGGGGTAATAATTTTATGGGTTTAACAGAGCTTTTTGCATCTTATTTTCCAGGTTATGCCAAGTTTAGATCTGTTACCATGATATTAGTCATATTAGAATTAGTTATACCATTAATAGGGGTATTGTGGTTGTATCAGTTTATTTATCAAGAAAATCTAACTTTTAGTGGTGACTACACGATATTTAATAAATCATATCCAAAGAAAAAAGTGTTTTTTGGTATAAGTGGTATATTCATTTTGATTTTACTTATCCTTTCTTTTAAACCAGATTTGTTCTTTAGCTTCACCTCAAAAAGTGAAAACAACATAATAAGTCAACTCGTTTTAAGTAATCCAATGTATCAACAGAATGTGGACCAACTAATCGATTTTAGAATAGATGAATTTAAGTCCAGCGCATTGCAGTCATTCTTTTTTACCATACTTATTTTCATTTCTATCTTGGCATTACTATACAGAAAAATAAGTCAAACTATTTTTATGGTTTCTATTTCCTTAATAGTCACTGGTGATCTTTGGTCAACAAGCAAAAATTACCTTAATAACGAAAATCATTCATCCTATGAGCAACAAATGGGCATGAGGGGTAAAAAGTTTTGGCAAGATGAAGAATTGAAAAAATTCCCACATAACCCAACTGCTGCAGATATTGCCATTAGAGATTTAGAAATGATTGAAAACCCAGCATTAACAGCTAAAATTCAACAAAAAGTTAATGAGTTAAATAAAGGGGAATTCTCCAGAAGTAAGCATAAAAATAGAATAGCTAATATATCAGCATTCGAAGTATTAAATTTCAATTCGAATTATCGTGTATTAGAGCTTGGAAACCCGCTGAATACGGCTCGAACTTCTTATTTTCACAAATCAATAGGTGGTTATTCCGCAGTAAAAGTGAAGCGTACCCAAGAAATGATCGACCGTTATTTTCAATCCAATTATTCTATATTAACTAACGCATTAAATAGTGGAAATATTTCTAGTATGCAGAACATGCATTTTTTCAACATGTTACATACTAAGTATATTATCTTGGATTTGAATTCCTCTGGTGTTGTTGGAAAACCATCCCAAAAACCAGAAGAAAAGCCTGGAGTACTTCCAAATCCATTTGCATTAGGAAATGCTTGGACAGTAAATAACGTAAGGTGGGTAAATAATGCTGATGAAGAAATTGCCATTTTTGAAGAACCTGACTTTAACCCTAAAAATACAGCCGTAATAGATGTTAGATACAAAGAATTGGTTAATGAATCGCTTGATTTAAGCGGTGGTACACTTAAATTATTAGCATACCAACCTAATTATTTGAAATATGCATCCAGTTCTGATGGTGATGCACTTGCCGTTTTTTCTGAAATATTTTACGATAAAGGGTGGAAAGCCTATATTAATGGAAAGGAAGTTCCACACTTTAGAGTCAACTACATCTTAAGAGGTCTCGTGATTCCTTCTGGTGATAACGAAATTGAATTTAAATTTGATTTACCTATTTACAATCAAGCTTCTTTGATTTCAACCATTAGCTCTTCCATTATTATTTTATTATTTCTATTATTTATTCTTTTTAAAATCTTGGACAAAGAGTTTCCTGTAATATGAAAAGAGTTTTAATTATCACGTACTACTGGCCACCTAGTGGGGGAGCTGGTGTACAGAGATGGTTGAAATTTGTAAAGTATCTAAGGAGTTTCAATTGGGAACCTATTGTTTTCACTGTAGAAAATGGGGAATTTCCAGTATTAGATTTTGATCTTATTAAAGAGATACCTGATGGAGTAGAAGTCCTAAAAGTTCCAGCTTGGGAACCATATAAAATGTACAAGTTATTTTCTGGAAAGAACAAAAATGATGGTATAAATAGCGGATTTTTATCGGAAAAAAAAGGAAGTGGCTTCATTGAAAGTTTAAGTAAATGGATTAGAGGAAATTTATTTATTCCGGATGCAAGAAAGTTTTGGATAAAACCAGCCAATCAATTTTTGAATGAATATCTTCAAAATCATCCCGTTGATGTCATCATTTCATCTGGTCCGCCTCACTCAACTCATTTAATTGCACTCAGTCTCAAAAAGAAGTTTCAAATTCCATGGTTGTCTGACTTTAGAGATCCTTGGACAAATATTGATTTTTACAAAGACCTTAAATTGACTAAGAGAGCTGACCAAAAACATAGAAAATTAGAAAATGATGTTTTGGTTCAATCTGATATCGTTTTAACCATAGGAAGACAATTGTCCAACGAATTAAAAACATTGGGTGCAAAAAGAGTAGAAATTATTGAAAATGGATTTGATCCCCAAGATTTTTTAGAGGATAAAAATTATGAGCTGGATGAAAAATTTTCCATTGCTCATATTGGTTCTTTTACTCCTTCTAGAAACCACATGGTACTATGGAAGGCGTTGAGTCATTTAGTAAATGAAAAGGAAGAATTTAAATCAAAACTAGAAATTAAATTAATTGGTAAAGTTGATTATTCTGTTTTACAATCCATTAAAGATTTTGGTCTTGACACCTATTTGAAAAAAATAGATTATGTGTCCCATAATGAAGTGATTAAGCACCAGAAATCATCTAAGTTATTGCTGTTAATGGTGAATAATACTCCTAATGCTAAGGGAATAGTTACTGGCAAAGTTTTCGAGTATATGGCATCTAAAAGACCCATACTAGCCATTGGTCCAAAAGATGGAGACCTCGGAGAAATCTTATCTAAAACTAGTTCGGGACTTGTTTGTGATTATGAAAATGTAGAAAATTTATCATCAACAATTTGGAGCATTTTTAAAGATGACATTAAGTTTGAAAATAATATTTCATCATACTCAAGAGTTGAATTAACAGAGAAATTAGTTAGTTTACTTAATGAAATGATTTCATAAATATGTTGAATTTCGAAAATACAGAATCAGCTTTTGAATATCAATCTAAAAAGGAATTACAAAAAGCCTACTTTCTTTTTTCAGTGTTAAAATATCCCTTTTTGGTAAAACTAGGCAGTATTTCAACAGTTATTGCATTCAAGATTGGGTTACCCATAAAATCAATTGTAAAAGCAACTATTTTCAGACAATTCTGTGGTGGGGAAACGATAGATGAAAGTGAAGATAGAATTAGTCAATTGGCTAGATACAATGTTGGAACTATACTTGACTACTCTGTGGAAGGTAAAGAAAATGACAGTGATTTTGAAAAAACGAAGGATGAAATAATCCAGAGTATAATTAAAGCCAAAGAAAACCAACATATACCATTTTCAGTTTTTAAAATTACAGGGTTAGGTCCTTCTTCCATCATTCGAAAAGCAAATTATCATGAGGAACTAGATGAGAAAGAAAAAATAGCCTTAGAAAGTATAAAAAAACGAGTGAATGAGATTTGTAAAAAAGCTCATGATAATCAGGTTTCCATTTTTATTGATGCAGAAGACAGCTGGTTTCAAGATTTCATTGATGAGTTAGCGCTAAAAATGATGTTATCTTACAATAAGAAATCTGCCATTATTTTTAATACCATACAACTTTACAGGCATGACCGTTTGAATTACATGAAAAACTTGATCGCTAAATGTAATGATAATAGCGTGAAATGTGGTTTAAAATTGGTTAGGGGAGCCTACATGGAAAAGGAAAGGGAACAAGCTACAATTAATGGATATGTAGATCCCATTCATGCTACAAAAGAGGATACGGATATAGATTATAACAAAGCAATAGATCACTGTCTAAATCATATCGATATGGTATCTATTTGTGCAGGAACCCACAATGAATTCAGCACGAAATACCTTACGGAAAAAATGTCAAAACTGAAATTAAAAAATAACGATAACAGAGTGTGGTTTGCACAAC
>JAYPLD010000027.1:2475-16419 GCA_038129265.1 Crocinitomicaceae bacterium | reverse complement strand
AAAATGTCAAAACTGAAATTAAAAAATAACGATAACAGAGTGTGGTTTGCACAACTTTTAGGAATGAGTGATCACATTAGTTTTAACCTTTCTAAAAATGGATATAATACCGCAAAGTATGTTCCATATGGCCCAATCAAAGAAGTGTTACCCTACTTAATTAGAAGAGCTAAAGAAAATACTTCAGTTGCTGGGCAAACAGGGAGAGAACTTACCCTTATAAAGAAGGAGATCAAAAGAAGAAAATCAGGGAATATATAGTAAAGGTGTTTTGGTATTCTTAATGCTTTTAATATACACTCTAATTGATCCAACCAAAATTTCAGCTTCTACGTAAATAGGAATTTTATTTTCATCATTAGTTACAAAAACATCCATTTTTTCATTTCCCTTGAAAATGGTCCCTGCTATCAATTCAATTTCAAAATGTATACACTCTATTTTTCTATTCTGTTGATCTTTTATCGTTCTTAAACCATTGTAAATGATGGATACATCATTGTATAATTCCTTATCTAAAATGAGATCTAGTGGAATGGTATCTCCTTTTGATAATTTCTGAAATGGAATGGCTCTTGCAAAATATACTGAACTTATAATATCAAAGCTACAAGTTGATATGGCCAATGTTTCGCTCTTTTCTACATTTCTCCTTTTTTCATAAACTTTAGAAGTAAGGTTGTTATAATTAAAGTCGTAATCGTAGTTTAAATAGAAATCACCTTCTCTAACCCGTCTTATAAAATGCAAAGGATTATGTGTCTCTTTTTCGATAAAACTGGCATATTTATCTCTTACTTTGAAAAACCAATCATAGCTTTTTAATGTTCTTCCTTTACCTTCTACATAAAAACAGGGTTTACTATTGAATATGGAGTCTTTGACAATAAATCGAACTTTTGCAGCAGAAACCCAATTGTTGCCCATCAAGTAATCTACATCATAAATTAGCTCTTCACCACCAACAAATGGAAGAATATTAGGTTTGCATTGAACTTGTCCCCAAGAATAAAAAGATACTAACAGTAAAAGTAATAAGAGTGTCTTCTTATTAACCAGGTTCATTTACGTTTGCTGAAATTTTAAGAATGGTATTTTCAGGATCAGTATTCGCACTAACGGTAACCGTTTTGGTTTGGTTTCCTTTTTGTTTGGCTGGTTTATAAACAACATCTATTTGTCCTGTCTTTCCAGGCATGATTGGATCTTTAGGATAGTTTGGGACTGTACATCCACAAGACCCTCTGGCATTTTTAATGATCAGTGGTTCTAATCCTGTATTGGTAAAAGTAAAGGAGTATTTGTTTTCTGTGTCTTGCTCTATATTTCCAAAATCGTGACTGTCCTGTGAAAAGGCAATGGTTGTTTTAGGTGTTTTGTCTAGATTAATATTAGGATCAGTAAGTGGGCTGTTTTCCAGTTGGTTTTTAAAATCTTGTATACCGTTTTTTGCCTTTGGATCAGCCGGTATGTAGACCTTGTCATCAGATTTCACAAATCTATTTTCGTTACTTTTTCCAAATAGGGCATATAAAGAAATAACTAGGGCTAACCCTGAAATTATAAGAGAAATGTTGCTTTTATCTTGCATGGTGTTAATTGTTATTCATTGCTAATTTAGAGAATGCTTTATCATCTTTTAAAAGTTCAAGCGATTTTTCTAATGCATTATTTAAAGTATTAATGACTTGATAGAATTTTTTATAGTTAAATAAATCCTGTGCAATATTTGCTTTTAATCTGGTATGAATTACGTGCTTTGCCTTATTGTACTGATCTTCATGGAATGCTAATCCTTCAGTTTCAGCATATTTTATTAATTCATCAACTGCTTTTTGAGTGTCAAATTTGGAATTAAACTTATCAAAGTTGGGATATTTTTTTTCTAAAGACTCTCTATTTTCATTGACCCATGACAGTGCAAATTGATTGAATATACCTTTTCGAATTAACTTATTAAAATATGCACTAGTGCCAGTAGTGTCAAGGGGGACAAAATGGTCTGGGATAATTCCCCCACCTCCATAGACAGTTCGTTCTTTTAGTAGTGTCTGGTATGAATCATTTGAGTTAAACTTCATGCTGTCTGCATTAAATGATTCACCAGAGTTGTATCTACTGTATTTTTCTTTTCTATAAGCCATAGATCCATCTTCGTAGGGTTTTTGAATGCATCTACCGCTCGGAGTGTAATATTTGGAAGTTGTAATACGAACTTGAGAACCGTCCGGAAGTTCTATGGGTTTTTGAACTAATCCTTTGCCAAACGTTCTTCTCCCTACTATTAATCCACGATCCCAATCTTGAACTGCTCCAGAAACGATTTCACTTGCACTGGCACTACTTTCGTTAACCAATATGATTAATTTACCATCTTCAAGAAGCCCTTTTCTGCCAGTTGTATAGTTTCTTTCAGGAAACTTTCTACCGTTAGTGGAAACTATTTTTTTAATTCCAGAAAGGAATTCGTCAGATAAATCTACTGCTGTTCTTAGGTACCCACCTCCATTATTTTGAAGGTCTAATACAAGATTTTTCATACCCTGATCTTGAAGATCAAAGGTAGCCTTTCGAATTTCTGAAATGGTGGTGGATGAAAAGTTATTGAGTTTTATGTACCCTGTATTTGAATTGACCATGTAAGAAGCATCAACACTGAATATTGGAATTTTGTCTCTTGTAATTTCAAAATCAAGCACATTATTTTGATTTTTTCTTTTAATAGATACAATCACTTTGGTTCCTTTTTCGCCAAGTAACCTATCCCTAACGCCCTTATTTTTCATACCAATGCCAGCTACCAATTCCTCATTGATTTTGATAATTTGATCTCCGGCCATCAATCCAACTTTTTCAGACGGACCACCTGGGATAGCTTGAACAACCATTATCGTGTCTTTTAAGATTTGAAAACGAATCCCAACGCCAGAAAATGAACCTTTTAATGGGGCATTCATATCATGAATTTCTTCAAGTGAAATGTAAGTAGAATGAGGATCTAATTGTTCTAGCATATACCTTATTCCAAATTCTGTAATATCTCCATTGGTAATAGAATCGGGGTAAATTAAGTCAAAAGCTTTAATAGCATCCTTGTATGTGTTCATGCACTTTTCGTACTCAAATAACGGTAAGGGTAAAAGGCCATACCCATCAATATTTTGTTTTTTAACCTCAAAATTTAGTGTGTCATCTTTCCTTAGGATGGTAAGCTTACTGATTGATTCTTCTTTTGATGTGGTTAACTGGTCAAAATCTGCATAATAATAAACTTCATTCAAGCTATCTTGGTCAATACAGATGATTTCATCTTTAATTGATATTCCAGATTCTTCAGCACTACTATTTGGAAGAACTTCGTCAACAATGATTTTCCCTTTATTAAATTTAATTCTTATTCCTAATCCAAAATAAGGGAGCGGGTCTATGTCTAGTGCTTTTAAAATTGAATCTGGTTGATACAGCCCCGATGGGTGTAGGGTATTGTACATGCCTAAAACCAGGTCATGGTTCAATTTTTTGGTGTCAACCTCTTCCACATACATTTGCTCCACCAAAAACAATAGTCGTTCAATTTTTATTCCAGTAGTTCTGTCGTTAACTTCTTGAGAAAAACGAGTACTTGGAATTAGAAGAAAACTCAGTAATAGAAAATAAACTGCTTTCATATTGTAATAATCAATAATGAAGATATGAAATCTCTTCATCCTACCGTGTTAATTATTTATAAATAAGGCTATTTTTTAGCTAGGTGAACAATTTGTTTCGTGAGAAAGAAATCAAATTTGAAATATTCATGTAAATGATAACATTTGGAATGGTAATCGTTTTTAATTTCTCTGATTTCTTCCGTGAGATCCCCTCCCTTTAAATAAAGAATGCCATTATTCAATTTATGCTTATGGTTGTCTTTAAATTTATTTTTAACCCAAGGACAGAAGGTGGAAAATTTGGAAACAGCTCTGCTTATTACAAAATCAAATTTGGTATGAATATGTTCAGCTCTTATCTGTTTTGCGTTCACATTTTTCAGATTGAGTTCTGTACTAATTTCATTTACAACTTTTATTTTTTTTCCTATTGAGTCTATAAGTTGAAATGAAGTTTCATCATTCATTATCGCCAAAGGAATTCCTGGAAATCCTCCACCTGTACCTACGTCTAAAATAGTTGCACCCTTTTGAAATGAAATTAATTTATAAATAGAAAGGGAATGTAAAACATGATGTAAGTAGAAGTTGTCCATATCCTTTCTACTAATGACGTTTATCTTATTATTCCAATAAGAATAAAGTGGTTTCAATTCACAGAGTTTTTCTAATTTGGAAGATGAAATTTCTGGAAAGCAATCAACAAGTAGAGAAGAAAACTCAGATGGTTTCAATATTGTGCTTCATAAGGTTGTAAAGAAATTCTCTGGCCCTAAACAGTTGAGCTTTCACCGTCCCTAAGGGTAACCCTAGTTCAGTTGATATCTCTTCATAACTCATTTCTTTAAAATAGCGCATTTCTACCAATGTCTCATATCGAGGTTTTAATTTTTTGACATAGGTTCTCATGACTTCAATTTTTTGATCTCGTATGGTTTCTTGCTCTGGAGTTCTTGCATCACTTTTTAACTCTATTGCTATCTCATCTCCATCCTTATTTTCAATACTATTGTCTATAGACATGATTTTCTTTTTCTTCTTTCTAAGAAAATCTATACAATTATTAGAAGCTATTTTAAAAAGCCATGTACTAAATGCGTAATTTGGGGTATACTGTTTTAAAGAATTAAATGCTTTTCCAAAAGCCTCAATAGTAAGATCTTCAGCATCATCTTTGTTGTTTACCATTTTTAAAAGCATAAAATAAATAGAATCTTTATATCTATCCATTAAATCTGAAAAGGCTTGTTGGTCATTATACTTGGTAGCCTTTACTACTAATTCGTAATCTTTTTGAGCTTTTTCAGATAAGTGCTTTGTTTCTTTTGTACTATTCATTTTATCTTTTCCTCCAGTTAATTTGAAAGATTGGTTGACAAATTAGCAAGATGAATTCATATATTGGAAACAGGAATAAAAGATCTTTACACAATAGAATCTTGAAAGGTTTCCAATTTATGATCAAACTCAGTAAAAATTTAGTTCCAAATAGAACACTTGCTTCAAACATATATTCTTGAAGAAGTAACAGGGTAATAGTACCAACATAAAATAAGGTATTTGTTACATATTGCATAAATAAAATCACTTTATGAATTAACTTATAGTGAGTATTGGTAGTATGATGTCTATTTTTTTGAAATATCCACGATTTCCAACTTTCTTTTGGTTTTGATATAGTGATGCTTTCTTCATCAAATACGATTTGGGTATTGTTTTTATTTGCTATTTGATTGATCAATAAATCATCATCACCAGATGCAAGGTGGTAATGGGATTTAAACCCTTTCGCTAACTCGTAAGACTTCTTTTTGTAGGCTAAATTTCTACCAACACCCATGTATGGAATACCAGCTTTGGCAAAACTTAAATAATTTACAGCGATCATTACGGTGTCAAACCGAATAAGTTTATTGAGTATACCCTTTCTTTTTTCGTACGTACTAGCTCCTAAAACCACATCCGTAGTTTCATCAAATGAATTAACCATTTTATGAATCCAATTATCCGTTTTGGGTCTACAATCTGCGTCCGTTAATAGTAGGTGCTGATACTTAGCCGCTTTAATCGCTAAAGTAAGGGCAAATTTTTTCCCAAAATGATCGGTTTGATTATCTGGAATGTCTACCACCTTGAGTTTGGGGTATTTTAAGGCCATGTTATTTAGAAATTCGATACTGTTATCCCATGACCTATCATTGACTACTATTAATTCAAAGTCTTTGAAATCTTGTTTTAAAAAACTCTCCAGATGTTGCTCAAGGTTTTCTTTTTCATTACGAGCACATATGATTAATGATATTTTTTCTTGCGTTTTTTTGTCTTGATTATTTTTATGTGTAGATACTCTTAAGTAAAAAAACAGTATAAAAATCAACTGTACTAAAAAGCATAGAACTACTATAATAAATACGACTTCCTTCATCTCCAAAACAGTTATATATTTTTAAAATTATCGCTTAATTATCTTGCATATATTTGTCACTTTCAACTTTATTCACATTTTTATGAACTTCAAACTTCATTCCAAAGATGAGTTTTCAAAAGCAAGAGCTGGCACCTTAAAAACCGATCATGGGGAAATCTTAACTCCCATTTTTATGCCTGTTGGAACAGCGGGAACAGTAAAAGCAGTTTCTCAGGAAGAACTTACCACGAATGTAAAGGCAGAAATTATTTTAGGAAATACGTATCACCTCTATCTAAGACCAGGTATTGATTTACTTGAAAAATCTGGAGGCCTTCATCGATTTATTTCATGGAATAAACCCATTTTAACAGACTCTGGAGGATATCAAGTATATAGTTTATCTGATAGAAGAAAAATAACGGAAGAAGGAGTTAGTTTTAGATCTCATATTGATGGTTCAAAACATCTTTTTACACCGGAAAATGCAATGGACATACAAAAATCTATTGGGGCTGATATTATCATGGCATTTGATGAATGTACTCCCTATCCTTGCGATTTTAATTACGCCAGTAAATCTATGCATATGACACATCGATGGTTAAAAAGATGCGTGGATCACTTTAATTCTTCTCCATCTAAATACGGTTATGATCAAAGTTTATTTCCCATAGTACAGGGAAGTACCTATTCGGATTTAAGAAAAAAAAGTGCAGAAGTAATTGCAAGTTTTGATATGCCTGGAAATGCTATTGGTGGATTATCAGTCGGTGAACCTGCTGAACTAATGTACAAGCATACAGATGAAGTATGTGCTATTTTGCCTGAAGACAAGCCTCGATATTTAATGGGTGTGGGCACTCCAGTAAATATTTTGGAGTGTATAGCGCTTGGAGTTGATATGTTTGATTGTGTGATGCCTACTAGAAACGCTAGAAATGGAATGCTTTTTACCTCAGAAGGAATCATCAATATAAAAAACAAAAAATGGGAAAATGATTTATCTCCAATTGATCCAAATGGAAAAGCAACGGTTGATTTGATGTATTCAAAGGCTTATCTCAGACACTTAATTATTTCAAAAGAATTATTAGGTGCTCAAATAGCAAGTATTCATAACCTAACATTCTACTTATGGTTGGTTAAAGAAGCAAGAACAAAAATAATGGAAGGAAATTTTCATGAATGGAAGAATAAAATGGTGTCTAAACTCGTTCATAGGCTCTAAGATTTGAAAAAACTAGACTGGTATATTATAAAGAAGTTTTTAGGAACTTATGTATTCATGATTGCAGTCGTCATGAGCATTTCTATCATTTTTGATGTTTCGGAGAAATTGAAGGACTTTATGAGCCCTGAAAATAATTTAACTTTTCTAAAAATTGTTTCAGATTACTATCCTTACTTTTTTATTCATTATGCTAATCTATTTTCATCACTAATCATTTTTTTATCTGTTCTGTGGTTTACCAGCTTTATGGCTCAACGATCGGAGATTATTGCTATTCTAAGTAATGGAGTTAGCTTTTGGCGATTTTCAAGACCATACATATTGGCATCCACTTTTCTTCTTGTCATTTCAGTTTTGATGAATCACTATGTAGCTCCTTATGCCAATAAAAATAGATTAGACTTTGAAAATCAATTTACAAAATATAATGTGAATTTCAGAAATGCTCACTTGGAATTAGAAAAGGGGACCATTGTAAGCTATAGGCAATTTTTAGGTAATACCACAAATGTGAGAAGATTGTGGGTTGAAAATTGGGAAGAAATATCAGAAGGGGATTGGGTTTTAAAAAGTGATATGCAGGTAGAAAGAGCAGTAGGAGACAGTTTATCTAATCATTGGGTTTTAAAAAATGTATTTATAAGGAAGTTAGGCGATATTAATGATGAAATTTACATAAAAGAACAGATTGATACAGTGTTGAATTTTAATTTGAAAGATTTAGGGCAAAGAGCAGAAATTACATTTGCCATGACAACACCAGAACTTTTAAAGTATAGGCTCAAAGAAGAACAAAAAGGAAATGCAATTGCTCAAATTGATATTAGTAGATATGAAAGAACTGCATATCCTTTTGCGGCTTACATTTTAACACTAATAGGAGTTTCTGTAGCATCCGTTAAGTCAAGAGAAGGAGTTGGTAAAAATTTAGTAATTGGTTTGGGGTGTGGATTAGTGTATATATTTTTTATGAAAATGACCACAGTTGCAGCTGTTAACATTGGGTGGAATACCATGTTTGCAGTATGGTTTCCAAATTTATTTTTCAGCTTAATTGCATTGCTGCTGTTTTACAGAAGATTAGTCGCTTAATTGGTAATGAAGAACTAACTGGGTACTATTAACAGGTGGATTCTTTCCGTAAACGGTGATCTTAAAATTGCTTGCTATTTCTATTGGGTTAAATGACCCAGAGTCAATGAATTCATTACTATTAGTTGCGTCATGATCGTACAATTCCCATTGGTAATCCGTATTTAATAATTTGAATTCTACAGGGGCTGTCCAGTATGCAGCGCTATTAGGTGATTGATTGTCTAAAATTGGAGAAGAAAAAAGATAACTTGTAGAATCCTTATATTTCACTTTTAACAATAGATCGGCATCTGCCCCTGTACCAGGAATATCCCATGAATTTACAAAAGGAATGGATGAATTTGGGTTGTCCTCGGGATAATAAGAAACTTCATATTGATTTATGTAGGCATATTGGCAAGAGTTATCCTCAAAGTCCACGCTGTCTGCGTAATTGATTGCATTTAGGTCCGTACAGCCCCCCATATTATTCGATGAATCGAAAATTTCTTTCTTACAACCGAAAAGAGAAATTGTAAAAATGATTATGTAGTATTTAAGTTTATGCATCCTTAAAATTTATAGCCAATTCCTAATGTGAATGAAGTTTGATAATTAATTGATTTATTAAAAGCAGAATTTGGAATGGGTGCAAAGAATAATGGAGTATAACCTACTTTATAAAACCAATCTTGAGTTTCTTTATAATACCTGTATTCCAGAGATAGGTGTGAGAAAATTTCCCATTGTTTCTCCAAAATTGGGGCTATTGGTTGAAGGTTTAAATTACTTTGGTCAATCGGAAGATAATTTGTTTGATATCTCCAAAATGAAGTGCCAAACCCAAAATGGAAATGGTGTGATCCGTCATGATAAGCGATGTTAATTTGATGGGGTAAGATCAATTCATTAGTTGGTTCTAAACTCGTGTTTGAAGGGAAAACGCAAAATCCAGCGCTGTATTGGACGGAGAATGAACTCAAGTCGAATAGTTCTCTTTCATAATTTATTGAATAATAGAGGCCTTTCCCTAAAAGCTCCAATTGAACATTATTTTTTTTGCTAAGGGCAGACTCCATTAAATCTTCATTGTTGTTGCCTTGTGCGTTTGCAGCGTTAGAAAATAAGATGATGATAAATAATATAGACAGTACTTTCTTCATTAGAACATAACAATAATAATAATTTTTTTCTGCTCTACATGAAATTCGATTATTTAGACTCTTTAATCCATGTTCAACACGATTTTTTATATTTTTAATCATCATGAACAGCGATGAGCTCATTAAAAAATACAGTCTTCCCAACTCCAAATTCATGGATTTATATGGGATTAATGTGCACTATTGTGATGAAGGTAGCGGTGAGGTGATTTTGCTACTTCACGGGGTGTTTTCATCATTACACACCTTTAATAAATGGGCTGAAATTTTAAGTCAATCGTATAGGGTCGTCAGATTAGACCTTCCCGGTTTTGGATTGACAGGACCAAGCATCGATAATGAGTATGCTATTGATTTGTATGTGGGATATTTAAAAAAATTCATGGACAATTTGGGGGTACAAAATTTCCACATTGCAGGAAATTCTCTTGGTGGATGGATTGCTTGGGAATTTGCTGTAGCCCATGAAGATAGGGTTGAAAAAATGATTCTAATTAACTCAGCTGGTTATGTAACAGGTGGGAATTATCCTTTACCCTTTATCATAGCACAAACACCTGTTTTAAGAAAAGTATTTAATTATGAAATAGTTCCAAAAGTTGTAGTGAGAAGATTTTTAAGACAGGTAATTAAAGATCAATCCATCGTCTCAGACGAATTAGTTAATCGATATTACGATATTATACACAGAGAGGGAAATCTTGAAGCTTTTTTGAGAATAGCCAATTCAAAGTTTGTTCAAAATACTCACGCTTTAAAAAATCTTAAAACCTCTACATTAGTGCTTTGGGGAAGTGAAGATGCATGGATTTCATCTGGTGACGCTGAAAAGTTTAGAAATGATTTACAACATGTTTCCGTAAAGGTATATCCTGGTGTTGGTCATATACCCATGGAAGAAGTTCCAAATGAATCAGCGTTAGATGTTTTGAATTTCTTAAAAAAATGATGAATTTTTCATTCATTTATTTGTACACAATCTGCCTTGCTAAATTGATGTATAAGGGGAATATTTTCTTTAAGTAGATCGGTACTAATTATGTTTTTAAATCGAATTCGTTGATCCCCTTTTTCAAAGTGAATAAGGTATTTTTTGTTATTTAATTTTATAAAGGATACATACCATGGGTTAGGATACTTGTATGGAAGCGATTCATTCCATAAAACATCAAGTGACGCTATATTGTTTTTGATAATATCATTTTCAAATCCCCAATTTCTGAGATGACAATTAAAAATGTTATTATATGAAAATGTAATGTCATTAATAAGATTGATAAAATTTTCATTGTCCATGTGTATGGTAGATGAATTCTGATTTAGATTTTTCGTGTAGGGGATGTCTGTTTGATTTATCTTAACTATTCGTGATACAGAATCGGAGAACGATAAAGCAATTTCAATTGAAGTTTGATTGTGATGTAAATGATACAATTTAATTTCTCCTGATGTGTTGCTTTTTGAAAAATCTACACTGCCATTCAACACGATATTAAAAATTTCTTTTCCTAGATCAATAGAGTCAACTAAACTAGAGTATGCATTTTTATTCACCAGAATGGGGTGATCTACAATAAAGTCAAGTACTCTGTTTTCAGGAAGCCAACTCCACGTCCTGTCTTTAAAAAGTAAAAAGACTAAAAAAAGGCCTAAACCAAAACCAATAAGGTAATATTTAAGCCTTTGCGTAAATTTCAACAGAAATGATTTTAATACCTGTAGTGCTCAGGTTTGTATGGGCCATTTACTTTAACTCCAATGTAATCAGCCTGATCTTCAGAAAGAGTTTCTAATTCAACTCCAATTTTTGATAAATGTAAATAAGCGACCTTCTCATCAAGATGTTTGGGAAGCATATATACTTCATTTTTGTAGTTTTCACTGTTTTTCCAAAGTTCAATCTGTGCCAAAGTTTGATTGGTAAATGAATTACTCATTACAAAGGATGGGTGACCAGTTGCACATCCTAAATTAACAAGTCTTCCTTCGGCTAGTAATATGATGTCATTACCATTAACATTGTACATATCAACTTGAGGCTTTATGGTGGTTTTAGAGGAACCATGATTTTCGTCTAACCATGCTACATCAATTTCGTTATCAAAGTGGCCGATGTTACAAACAATGGTTTTGTCTTTCATCAATTCAAAATGATGGCCTTTTATAATATCTTTATTTCCAGTAGCGGTAACCACTATGTCAGCCTCTGCAACTGCATTATCCATCTTTTTAACTTCAAATCCATCCATAGCTGCTTGTAATGCACAAATAGGATCGATTTCAGTAACAATAACTCTCGCACCAGCACCCTGTAGTGAAGCTGCAGAACCTTTACCCACATCACCATATCCAGCTACTACTGCAACCTTTCCCGCTAGCATCACATCTGTAGCTCTTCTAATAGCATCCACTAATGATTCTTTACAGCCATATTTGTTGTCAAACTTTGATTTAGTAACAGAATCATTAATATTAATGGCAGGAATAGGTAAAGTACCATTGATTACTCTTTCGTAAAGTCGGTGTACACCAGTCGTAGTTTCTTCTGACAATCCTTTGATATTACCAACTAGTTCAGGATAATTATCCAATACCATATTGGTTAAATCACCACCATCATCCAATATCATATTTAAAGGTTGATTGTCTTTAAAGGCAAATAGGGTTTGCTCAATACACCAATCAAATTCTTCTTCATTCATCCCTTTCCAAGCGTAAACTGGGACCCCTGCCTCAGCTATAGCCGCAGCTGCATGGTCCTGAGTTGAAAATATGTTACATGAAGACCAAGTTACTTCAGCCCCTAATTCCACTAGCGTTTCGATTAAAACCGCAGTTTGAATAGTCATGTGTAAACAACCTGCAATTCGAGCACCTTTCAATGGTTGCTCATTTTTATACTCTTCTCTTAATGACATTAGCCCTGGCATTTCTGCTTCAGCTAATTTGATTTCTTTTCTACCCCAATCGGCTTGGCTAATATCTTTTACCTTGTATGGTAAACTTGTAGTTTGACTCATTTTAATAAATTTTCAGCGAAAGTAAAATTTTAAAAGTTGAAATCCAATACTTTAAATAAAGGATTATAATTCGTTTAACTTTTTTAAAAAAAACTAGTAAAACCGATGTGTATTTTCCCTGTTCTTAATTGGATGGGCTCTCCAACACTACTTCCCAGTCCATAGACTAAGTTTAGAAGGCCGTTATTAAAACCTATAGTGGTGCCTAACCCCATACTTTTTAACCAATTATTTTCATATCCTTCTGTTAATTTAGCTTCTGTCCAAGCCCAATCTGAAAAAATAAAAACGCTAGATTCATTATCTAATAAGAAGTGAATTTCTGTATTTGATATTCCGTAGGAACTGACCCAAATAGATTCTTCATCAAACCCTCTTATCGAATTGTAACCACCTATTCTTTCAAGTTCATTTTCAAAAAGTTGTTCGTTAACCGTGGTATTTAGTTTAAGTTGTTCTTTAAAGATGATTTTTTTATGTATTCTGAAGTGTTGTTGATAGTTGAATTTTAGTTTGTAATTAGGTGTTCTAACTAATTCATCACTTGTGCTAAGCAGTGTTTGTTTGTTTCCAGTTAATATGGAAGAGTGAATTCTCCATCCATTGGTTGGATTTATACTTTTATTGAGTTGATTTTGATCAAATAAAAAACCAAAACTTTTTGTAGAAGTGAAATTGTAATCGGATTGTTGAACATTCGTAGATTGATTTTGACTTAGTATTATACCAATTCTACTTTGTGGTCCTTTGCTGTAGCATAAGTTTACGGATGCATCAAAGTTGAAAAATGATGAATCTTTCCTAATCATATTTAAACTTCCATCAAATTCAAAGGGAGATCCAAATAGATAAGGGAGGTTGACAGATGAAATTAGATTTTGTGAGGCATTAAACATCCTTCTCCATTTAAATTCAATTTTTTCTCCAGCATTAAAGTTATTATTCAGATTTAACATGATATTTCCAGTAAATTGAATTTGTCCATCATTGTCAGGTTGAATACCTATGATGCCATTAGCATTGTTAAATGATTTGATTTTTACATAAGTGTATATTTTAGCTTTTCCATCTACAAATTCATAGGCTGGTGGCCTCAATGAATTCATATAATTTATTTTTGAAATTTTATTTTCAATTTCCTTAATCTTTTGGTAATCAAATAAACTCCCAGTTTCAATATCAATTAATCTTTTGAGTAGTTTGTATTGTTTGTTGCTGAGTTCAGGATTTATTAAAGTGTCTATTTTTACGATTGGACCTTTATCAATTTTTAATTTGATATTTAACGCATTGGAATCAATATCAGCGTTAGAGATATTTATATTGGCGAAGGGATATCCGCTATTGTTAAAATCGTCTAGTATTTTTAAAAACTCTTTTGGGTAATCTGCAAGTT
>JAYPLD010000027.1:0-2375 GCA_038129265.1 Crocinitomicaceae bacterium | reverse complement strand
GCATTGAGGTATCCTTGATTTAATAATTTCAGCCATTCCGATGTAGCTATCTTTTTGGCTTCATCAAAGTTTGGATTAGCTTGTTTTTCTAATCTTACATTTTTACTTTTTAAGTCATGGTAGTTGATTACCATTTCGCTTACTTTTTGAGCCTTTGAGGAAATCAAAAAAAACAAGATGAAAAATGGGGTAAGTATGTTGCTTCTTAGGTTTTCCAATTGATTTCTGTTCCGTGAAATTGTTTTAAATATGCATTCGCTTTTGAAAAATGTTTACATCCAGAAAACCCTCTGTAACAGGAAAGAGGAGAGGGGTGTGAAGTCTTTAGAATTAAATGTTTTTCATGGTCAATTAATGATTCTTTTTTTTGTGCTTTTGATCCCCAAAGCATAAATACAATGTGTTCATTATGATTTGATATAAGTTCTATTGTTTTATCAGTAATTTTTTCCCATCCTATGTTCTGATGAGAGTTGGGTAGTCCTTTTTCCACTGTTAAAACACTATTTAATAAAAAAACACCTTGATTAACCCAGTTCATCAAATTACCACAGCTATTATCAATACCTAGATCTTCTTTAATTTCTTTAAAAATATTAACCAACGATGGAGGAAGTTTTATGTTGTTTTCAATGGAGAAACTTAATCCATGTGCCTGGCCAACTCCGTGGTATGGATCTTGACCAAGTATAAGAACTTTAGTTTGTTTAAGGGTTAATTGATGATAAATAGTAAAAACTTGATCAATTGGGGGGAGTATCTGATTGGTTTTTAAGGATTTATTTAGTTCACTATTAAGAGTCTCAAAACTGATTGGGTCAAGTTCATCACTAAGTAACTCAAGCCAATTTAGAGGTATTAATTTTTCTATTTCAAATTTTGTTAACACGTATTCTGGTAAAAATAAAAATTAATGTTTTTTTTTAAGCTTTGTGTTTTTTAATACATTTGTTATTCAATTTGTTAATTATGAAAAGATCTTTACTGTTAGTATTTGCATTTTTGTTCATCTTATCATTACCATCTTGTTACTTGTTCAAACCTGTTCAAAAAACTTGTCCAGCATACAGCTCAATCCATAGCCCTTCTACTACAGTTGATCAGTTATCATGCGAGCTAAATCAAAACTTGAACGAAAACAACTTTTAGTTATTACTTTTTATTAAACTAAATTTTTTTCTATATAATTCCATATTTTTGTTTTATGGGATATCCTCGTGTCTTATTGTGTGTTCTATTTAACATTTCGATTGTAGTTTGCTCCTACAGTCAATTGCCTCAGGAAGAATCCCTTCAAGTACGGGTGTCAAAGGAAGTTTGGTTGGGTGCAGTTGTTCATTCAAATGGTTTTGGAGTAAACTTGGATGTTGCTAAATTCAAAACGTACAAGAAAAAACAATTGCTCCATGTTGAACTTGTTAATATGAAACATCCAAAAGAGTATAAAATGCTCGGTTTCGGTGATGAAAGTGCAAAAAAGTATGTTTATGGTAAAACAAATTATTTAAATGTTATTCGTTTTGGAACTGGAAGAAGAAAGTTATTATTTGAAAAGCATAGAAATAATGGGGTTCAATTTGCATTCAACACTAGTGCAGGATTCTCTTTAGCTTGTCTGAGACCCGTATATCTTCAAATATACAAACGAGATTACAATGGCGTACCTATCGCAGTTGTTCCGGAAAGATATGAACCTGCAGAACATGGTTACTATGATATTTACGGTAGAGGACCTCGTTTCAGAGGGTTGTTTGAATACCAATTTCAACCTGGAATTTTTTTAAGAGCTGGGTTGGAGGCAGACTATTCAGTTGCTCCTGAGTTAATTCAAAATATTGAATTGGGTATTGCTGTTGATGGTTATTTAAATCAAGTTGAAATTATGGCCAACAATGACCCTACATTTTATTTTGCCACCGTATATTTGAGCTTCTCTTTGGGAAATAAATTTTATTAAAAATGTCAGAAACTAACGTTTTAAAGAAACCTAAAAAACCCAGTTGGCTTAAGGTTAAGCTTCCAACAGGAGAGTCCTACAAGAAAGTAAGAAATATGGTTTCAGAACATAAACTTCATACCATTTGTGAGAGCGGTAATTGCCCTAATATGGGTGAGTGTTGGGGTGCAGGTACTGCAACTTTTATGATTCTAGGTAATGTTTGTACACGATCTTGCGATTTCTGCGCAGTATCAACAGGAAAGCCCGAAGAGGTAGATGTTTTTGAACCGGCTAGAGTGGCCAAATCTGTAAAACTGATGAATGTTAAGCATGCCGTTATTACATCCGTTGATCGAGATGATTTACAAGACGGAGGTGCAGATATGTGGGTGAAAACAGTAAGTGCAATTAGAAGAAAATCACCTGAGACCACACT
>JAYPLD010000026.1:2419-25388 GCA_038129265.1 Crocinitomicaceae bacterium | reverse complement strand
CCCACAGTCAATTGATATTTTAGTTCGTCAGGAACATAGGGCGCACCGCAGGTCACAATAATACCGTCAAAAGGAGCAAATGCAGGTTTCCCCTTAAATCCATCTCCAAAATAAAGATGGGCTCTATATCCATTTTGATTTAAAAAAAGCTTTGCATTATTAAATAAATTCTTCTGTCTTTCAATAGAATGTACCTTTACGCCCAACTGACACAAAACAGCCGTTTGGTATCCAGAACCGGTTCCAATCTCTAACACCTTACTACCCTTTTTAATTTGTAAAAGCTCAGTTTGATAAGCTACCGTGTAGGGTTGACTGATGGTTTGGCCTTCCCCAATTGGAAATGCAGCATCCTGATATGCAAATTTATCTCGAAAAACAGGATCTAAAAAAAGATGTCTTGGAATCACATTTATCGCATCTAGCACTTTTCTATCTGTTATCCCCTTGCTCACAAGTTCTTCCACTAGCTTTGCTCTTAAACCTATATACTTCGCATCATTCATCTACACAAAAGAACTATCATTTCACGAAAAATTACAAATAGAAAATCAAATATTGCTAACATCAAGTGTTAATAATTCATGATGGAAACCAATATTTTATAAATTTGGTCGTTTCAGTATTGTTATGCTAAAAATTGGAGTCGTAGGAGCTGGTCATCTAGGGAAAATTCATCTTAAAATCTTAAAGGAATCTTCATTTACAGATTTAATGGGGTTCTATGACATCAATGATGAGGTAAGAAAGCAGGTTACTACTTCTCTAGGAGTTAAATCGTTTGAAAGTCTAGAAGAATTAATACAGGCTTGCGATATTGTGGACATTGTCACACCTACACTCTCTCACTTTTATTGTGCACAAAAAGCAATTGTAAATGGAAAACACGTTTTTATAGAAAAGCCCGTTACCCACACCATTTCAGAAGTTAAAAACCTGATTAAGTTAGCCAATAAGCATCAAGTGAAAGCTCAGGTGGGACACGTTGAAAGATTCAACCCTGCATTCAAAACAGCATCAAAAGAAATTTCTAAGCCTAAGTTCATCGAAACCCATAGACTTGCTCAATTTAACCCCAGAGGAACAGACGTATCTGTTGTATTAGACCTCATGATACATGACTTGGATATTCTATTACATGTTGTCAATTCCCCCATTAAGAACATACATGCAAGCGGTGTTGCAGTATTAAGCGATACACCAGATATAGCAAATGCAAGAATTGAATTTTTAAATGGATGTGTTGCCAACCTGACAGCCAGTAGAATGTCCCTTAAAAACATGAGAAAATCTCGCTTTTTTCAAAAAGACTCATACATATCGGTAGATTTTTTAAATAAACAATTTGAATTAATCTGCTTAGAAGAACTTAAGGAACCTGAACCATTTGTACCGGTCATTGATTTGGGACCGAAGGGTAAGAAAAAAGTAGTGATGCAAACTGAAAAATCTTCAGAAACTAACCCTATTGAAGAAGAATTAAAATCTTTTGTGAATTCAATACATCAAAACAAAAGCCCTGAAGTTGATCTTATATCGGCACAAAAAGTATTGCAGTTAGCCATTGAAATTTCAGAACAAATCACGGTAGGTCAAAATTAACTACGAAATCATAATAAATTTGATATTTTCGCGTTCGATTTTCAATGAAACGTAGTTGGGTTATATTCATCATTTTGTGCTGGAGCTGCGAAGCTTTTGATAGACCCGAAAAAATTCCCTCCTTTATCCATGTTGATGAATTTGATTTCGACATAACACACAGCAGCCAAGGATCGGCTAGTGAAAAAATTACGGATGTCTGGGTTTATGTGGACGGAAGCATTGCAGGAGTGTACGAATTACCTAGCACCATTCCCCTTCACTTTGAAGGAAATCATGCCTTAAAACTTCACCCCGGAATAAAACAAAATGGAATTTCTGTAGATAGAACCAAATACCCTTTTTACAAACCTTATATCGTAGATGTAAATTTAATACCGGATAGTATCATACCATTATACCCCGAAACAGAATATGAAGAGCAACTTTACATCTGGCTAGAAGATTTTGAAGATCCACAATCTAAATTTGAAACCTTCACCATTTCTGATACTGATTTAGTGATAAAAGATCAACCAGCAGATATCTTATTTGATGGTTCTAACGTAGGTGAAATCGCGCTGAACTCAAATCAAGAAATATTTGAAATGAGAACAAATGAATTGGAGTTTAATCAATTTCCTAAAAATTTAAATGTGCCTGCATTCATTGAAATGAACTATGCTAATAATTACCCCTTTGAAGTTGGCATTCTTCACAAAGACAATATTTTACCATCTTATGTAAGACAACCTCTAATTACCTTCGTACCTACCTATGATTTTTTAGATACAGTCGTCTGGAATAAAACTTATTTATACATTCCTGATGCCACCAACTTTTTTCCTAGCGCAACAGAATTTGATCTCTATTTTAGAATTCAAAACACAGATCAACAAGACGATATCCGGGTCAGACTAGACAATATAAAAGTGATTTTTAGACCATGAAAAAAAAATACTTTTGGATAGTATTTCTGATTTTTGACTGGGCTACAGCCTCCACATCATGGGTATGTTTTAATTTTTTCAGAAAAACATACATAGAAGAGTATCCTTTTGAAATAAATCAAAAGCTTATAGCAAGCACCATTTTATTATCCGTTTTCTGGGTATTAATTTATGCTGCAATGGGTCAATACAAATCCGTTTATAAAAAGTACCGGATAAAAGAAATTACACAAACGCTATCTCAATCTTTTTTAGGGATCATTTTAATCTTTTTTGCTTTTCTACTGGATGACCAAATCAATTCATATCAGGACTATTATAATCTGATTTTGGCATTGATAGTACTCCATTCCACATTCACCTTTATCCCTAGAATTATGATTACGACCAATATCGTTAGAAAAGTACATAATGGATCTATCGGTTTTAACACATTAATTATAGGAAGTAGAAATAAAGCAAAAGAAACTTTATTGGAAATTCAGAACCTAAAAAAATCTTCAGGCTATTTTTTCAAGGGATATATCTCTACAAATGGTGGACCAGATATGATGTTAGATACTGGTCTTAAAAAACTAGGCGATTACAAATCTCTAGAAGATGTTATCAGAAACCATAAAATTGAAGAAGTTATCATTGCTACAGAGCCAAAAGAACATGAGAAAATAAATAACATCATAAATGATGTAGCAGATCTGAACGTAAGCATAAAGGTAATAGCAGATATGTATAATATTTTAACAGGCTCTGTTAAAATGAGTTCCATCTTTGGAGCTTTATTAATTTCAGTTAATCCCGAAATACTAAGTCCTTGGGAAAAAATCACCAAAAGAATTGTAGATGTATTTTTATCAATCATAGCTATTTTAATATTACTACCTGTCTTTATTATATTATCATTTCTCATTAAAACAGGTTCAAAAGGCCCCATCATTTTTAAACAAAAGCGAATTGGTCTGCACGGAAACCCTTTTTGGATTTTCAAATTCAGATCTATGATAACAGAAGCTGAAAAGGACGGACCTCAACTTTCTAGTCAAAATGACCCAAGAATTACTGCAATTGGGAAATTTATGCGTAAAACACGATTAGACGAAACTCCCCAGTTTTTCAATGTAATCAAAGGAGACATGGCTATTGTAGGACCAAGACCAGAACGCGAATATTACATCCAAAAAATTGTAGAGAAGGCGCCTCACTACAAACATGTATTAAAAGTAAAACCTGGAATTACCAGTTGGGGGCAAGTAAAATTTGGTTATGCAGAGAATGTAGATGAAATGGTGGCTAGATTAAAATTTGACCTGTTGTATGTTGAAAACATGTCTTTATCTCTAGATGTGAAAATCCTTTTTTATACTGCCATTATAATGATCAAAGGAGACGGTAAATAGTTAAAAAGTATTCTATATTTGCCGAAAATAATTTTATGAAAAATATTGCTGTAATTGGAGCAGGAACAATGGGTAATGGAATTGCTCATGTATTCGCTCAACATGGTTATCAAGTAAATCTCATTGATGTTTCAGCTGATGCACTGGACAAGGCATTAAAAACAATTGAAAAAAATCTGGATAGAATGCTTTCAAAAGAGAAGATTACAGCAGAAACCAAAGAAAAAACACTTTCAAATCTTTATAAAATTACCAATTTAAAAGACGGAGTATCTAATGCAGACCTTGTCGTAGAAGCTGCCACAGAAAACATGGATATCAAATTATCTATTTTCAAGGAAATGGATCAGTTTGCTCCTGCAAATTGCATTTTATCTACCAACACCTCTTCTATTTCCATAACCAAAATTGCAGCGGCAACAAAAAGAGCCGATAAGGTTATTGGAATGCACTTCATGAATCCAGTACCTGTAATGAAACTGGTTGAAGTAATAAAAGGCTACTCTACATCCAATGAAACCCTTGAAACCATAATGGAATTATCTAAAATTATTGGAAAGGTTCCAGTTGAAGTAAACGATTTTCCTGGTTTTGTGGCAAATAAAATTTTAATGCCCATGATCAATGAAGCTATTATCACCCTTCATGAAGGTGTGGCAGGTGTGGAAGAGATTGATACCGTAATGAAACTAGGAATGGCACACCCAATGGGGCCTCTTCAATTAGCTGATTTTATTGGATTAGATGTATGCTTAGCCATACTTAAAGTTCTTCAGGATGGTTTCGGTAATCCTAAATACGCTCCGTGTCCACTGTTAGTAAACATGGTTACCGCAGGGAAATTAGGTGTTAAATCAGGCGAAGGATTTTACAACTGGAGCCATGGAACTAAAGAACTTATTATTTCAGATAATTTCAAGGCTTAATTCTCAACCCAAGCAATAGATTTCAGATATTTTTTTGAATTTCTGGTCTGATAAGATCTTGCAAATGACTTTATGGATAAGAGTACGTCACTCTTAGGCATATTTTTTTTAATTATAACATTTTTAGTAGAATTCATACCATAGGCTTTTAGTTGTTTTAACTAAGAACGAGAATGATTCCTACTTATTGTTACAAATTCAATAATTTGTTAATACTAAATCTTTTTCGTTTATAAGCTTTCTAAGGTTAATCAATGCATACCTCATTCTACCCAACGAGGTATTTATACTTACATTGGTTTTTTCTGATATTTCTTTGAAACTCATTTTCATGAAAAATCGCATTTTAACCACTTCTTTTTGATCTTCTGGTAATTCCTCAATTAAATAACGAACTTCTTTAAGTATTTGCTCGTTTATCATCACGTCTTCTACTGAACTTTCTTCTAGTTTAATTACACTGAAAATATCAAAATCTGGATTAGCCGATGTTCTCCCCGCGATAGGCATCTTTGATGACTTTCTAAAATGATCTATTACTTGATTATGTGCAATTCTAAGAATCCAAGAAAGCAACTTACCTTCGTGGTGGTAAGACTCTTTTTTAAGGTTTATAACTACTTTTATAAATACTTCTTGAAAAATGTCATTAGCTAGATCATAGTCTTTTACTAACTGCATGACATAAGAAAACACTTTGGACTGATAGCGAGACAAAAGCACATCAAATGCGCTGTTATTACCCGATTTAAATTGAAGAATGAGGAACTCATCACTTTTTGAAGCATACATATTCTACGGTTTAATAAAAAAGTTAAAAGTAGAATTGTTGTATAGGCGATGGTTTTATTTAATCTCAAATATAAGAAACAAAATTTAAAACTGAAAGCAATTCTGTTAATTTAGCCACCTCTAAAAAATGTTGTGAGTAAAGAAAAAAGAGAGCATATAGAAATTAAAGGGGCTAGAGTTCATAACCTCAAGAACATTAATGTTTCCATTCCAAGGAATAAATTAACTGTTATTACTGGCGTATCTGGATCAGGAAAGTCTTCTTTAGCTTTTGATACATTATATGCAGAAGGACATAGGAGGTATATCGAAAGCTTGAGTGCTTATGCTCGATTATTTCTAGGAAGAATTGAGAAACCAGATGTGGACGATATCAAAGGAATTTCACCTGCTATAGCTATTGAGCAAAAGGTAAATTCATCCAATCCGAGAAGTACAGTGGGTACAACTACCGAAATTCATGACTTTCTTAAATTGTTATTTGCTCGAGTAGGAAAAACCATTTCTCCAGTTAGTCAAGAACAAGTCACAAAAGATTTTCCTGAAGATGTTCTAAAGTGGATACTTCAACTTCCTGAACGAACAAAAATTTTGATTTGCTCCCCTATCCAAATACCTAAAGGAAGATTAAATTCTGATCAAGCTAATATTTATTTACAGCAAGGATTTAGCAAAAAATGGAAAGAGAATAAAATTACATCTATTGAAAAAGAAGGAGTAGAAAAAGATGACTTGTTAATTATTGATCGGGTAACCAATGATTCTTCTGACGAAAACCAATCCAGAATAAGCGAATCGTTAGAAATGGCATTTCACGAGGGGAAAGGACGATGTAAAATTATTTATTTCAGAAAAAATGAACCTGAAGAAAAAGATTTTAATAATCTATTTGAAAAAGATGGCTTAATCTTTCAAGAGCCCTCCTTGGATTTTTTCTCTTTTAACAATCCTTTTGGAGCTTGTAAAACTTGTGAAGGTTTTGGTAAAATAATTGGCATTGACCCTAATTTGGTAATCCCTAACCCAAGTTTGAGCATTTATGAAGATGCCATAACCTGCTGGAAGGGAGAAAAAATGAGCAGTTGGAAAAACAAGCTCATTCAAAATGCGCATCATTTTAATTTCCCCATTCATGACCCATACTTTGAATTAAGTGACGAAAATAAGTTGTTGGTTTGGGAAGGAAACCAATATTTCAAAGGATTAAATGCCTTTTTCAATTACTTAGAGCAAAAAACATACAAAATTCAATTTAGGGTTATGCTGGCTCGCTACAGAGGTAAAACGATGTGTACCTCTTGTAATGGAAGCCGTTTAAGGGAGGATGCAAATTATGTAAAAGTGGATGGAAAATCCATCAGTGAAATCAATGCTCTCAGCATAAAAGATGCCCTATTATTTTTTAATTCCATATCACTTGAAAAAGAAGAACTTCAAATAGCCAATCGATTAATTACAGAAATAAAATCAAGACTAAACTATTTAAGTGATGTAGGCTTAAATTACCTTACGTTAAGTAGGCCTACCAATACCCTTTCAGGGGGTGAGTCCCAACGAATTAACTTAGCTACTTCAATAGGAAGTTCATTAATTGGCTCGATGTATATTCTTGATGAACCCTCAATTGGGTTACACCCAAGGGATAGTCTGCAACTAATTAATGTATTAAAAAAATTACGAGACATTGGTAACTCAGTCATTGTGGTTGAACATGATGAAGATATGATGATGTCTGCTGACGAAATTATTGATATTGGCCCAGGAGCGGGAAGAAATGGTGGAGAGGTAGTTTTTAAAGGTAGTCACCAAAAATTGATTACTTCAAAAGATAGCCTAACAGCAAAATACCTTACCCAACAATTAAACATTGAAATCCCAAAATTCAGAAGAAAAACTAAAGATTACATAAAAGTAAAAGGAGCGTTTTTACACAATTTAAAAAACATAGATGTCTCATTCCCGCTGGGTACTTTTTGTGTGGTTACCGGAGTTAGTGGAAGCGGTAAATCTACTTTAGTAGGTGAAATACTATTCAAATATTTTGAACGATTTTTCATAACTGGGATAAAGCAACCTGTCCATGCAAAAAGCATTGAAGTAGATCATAGCTTAATAGATAGCGTAGAGTTTGTAGATCAAAATCCTATTGGAAAAAGTTCAAGATCAAACCCGATAACCTACATAAAGGGATATGATGACATCAGGCAACTATTTGCTCGACAACAGCATGCGAAAATTAATGGGTTCAAACCTGGGTTTTTCAGCTTCAATGTAGATGGTGGCAGATGTGAAAAATGCCAAGGAGAAGGGCAAATAACCATTTCTATGCAATTTATGGCAGATGTTCATTTAACCTGCGAAGATTGCAATGGAAAGCGATTTAAGGAAGAAGTACTTGAAGTAAAGTTTAAAAACAAAAACATAGCTGAAATACTAGAAATGACTGTGGAGGAAAGTTTGTCGTTTTTTGATGAAAACGACACCTACTGCAAGAAAATAAAATCTAAAATTGAAGCATTAAATGATGTTGGACTAGAATACGTACAACTAGGTCAATCTTCCAATACATTAAGTGGTGGTGAAGCACAACGAATAAAATTAGCCTCCTTCTTAACTAGCAAAAAAACCACACAAAGAAAACTCTTCATATTTGACGAACCTACCACAGGGCTTCATTTTCACGATGTAAACAAACTCATCAAATCACTTCAAAACCTCATCAACATTGGTCATCACGTTGTAATCATTGAGCATCACATGGATATCATTAAAACAGCAGATTGGATTATTGACCTTGGGCCAGAGGGAGGCGATGAAGGCGGAAATTTAAACTTTCAAGGCACACCTGAAAACATGGTAAAAAGTAATGTCCATTCCTATACCAAGGAACATCTTAAGAAATACATTTAAGAAGAAAGGCTAGATTCTTCTTTTAAAAATTGATTCTCATAAAGGTCAAAATAATGACCTTTCTTTTTAATCAAGGTATTATGGTTACCCTCTTCAATAATCTTTCCCTGATCAATTACTAATATTCTATCTGCATTCTTTATGGTTGATAAACGGTGTGCAATGATGATAGAGGTTCTATCTTTAGTAATTACTTTGGTCGCTTTCTGTATCAACTCTTCAGCACCTGAGTCAACAGAAGATGTAGCTTCGTCTAAAATCAACAAATCTGGCTTACAAATGTAGGCCCTCAAAAACGAAATAAGTTGTCTTTGACCAGAAGAAAGAACTCCTCCTCTCTCTTTAACTTGAAATTCATAACTACCGTCAAGCTGAGAAATAAAGTCATGCACGCCCACTTTCTTAGCAGCTTCTATAACTTCGTCTAATTCAATTTCTTCTTTTCCTAAGGTTATATTTTCTAATACGGATGTATTAAATAAAAATACGTCTTGTAAAACCACTGCAACTTTTGAACGCAAAGAGGAAAGTGAAATGGATCTAATATCCATTCCATCTAACAATATTTCTCCTTCTTGAAATTCATAATACCTTGATATTAAATTAATAAGTGAAGTTTTACCTGCGCCTGTTGGACCCACTACAGCAATGGTTTCTCCAGGTTTAACATCTAACGATAAGCCATCAAAAACTTTTGATCGCCCATCGTAACTAAAATGGACATTTTTAAAGCTGATCTGTCCATTAAATGATTCAAGGTGATTTTCTTCAGATTGATGAATAATTTCATCATTATCTAGCAGATCAAATACCCTAGCCGAACTTACCATCCCCATTTGTAGGGTATTAAATCGATCAGCTAACATTCTTATCGGTCTAAATAGCATATGCACATATAAAATGAATGACATCATTTCGGTGGTAATGGTACCATAGTCTGTATTCCCATAAGAAATTGACCATACGCTGTAAATGACTAAAATGGCAATGGACAAAGCACTTAACGTTTCCACTACAGGAAAAAAAATGGAATAGGCCATTATGCCCTTGATGTGTGCTTTCTTATGAGCCAAATTAATCTTCTTGAATTTTTTAGCCTCTACGTTTTCTCTACTAAAAATCTGAACCACATTCATGCCTGTGATGTGTTCTTGAACAAAAGAATTAAGCGTAGATACTTGTTTTCTAACTTCTTGAAAAGAATTTTTGATGGCTCTCTTAAATATGTTTGTACTTACAATTAGCAAGGGTATAGGTATCAACACCAACAGTGTCAGTTTCCAATTGATGTAGAACATAAAAATTAAAACACCAAATAGTTTTAATAAATCGCCAATGATTACTAATATTCCTTGTGAAAAAATTTCAGCAATGGTTTCCATATCACTTACTGATCTTGTAACAAGCATACCAATAGGATTTTGATCAAAGTATTTTAATCTCAACTTGGTTATATGTTCAAATAACTTATTTCTAAGGTCTTTAACTACTCGTTGACCCAAATCGCTGGAAGTGTAGGAAACCACTATTAAAAAAACCGATTCAATAACAAGAAGGCCAATAACCACGAGGGTTCCTATTAATAGAGCTCTTTCGTCCCCTAATCTCACATAATCCCCCACTAACTTACCAATTATAAAGGGTCTTAGAGGAGACAATAATGCAAGAAAAACTGTCAATAGTATTCCTCTTACAAGCAATGAACGATGTGGTTTTGAAGCCCATAAAATCCTTCTAAACAAAGGGGTATCCCAAACTTTACTTCTAGACATAAATCTGATTTGGATATGAGATTTTGGTTAAAAATAATCCCTGCGCTTTTGCAGAAGGACCAGCATTAGTACGATCTTTCGAAATCATAATTTTTTCAAAATCAGATAATGAAATTTTTTCTTTTCCAACCAAAACCATCGTTCCAACTAATGCCCTAACCATATTTCTCAAAAATCGGTTGGCTTTCACCCGGAAAATAATTTGTTCATCTTTTTTAACCCATTTGGCATCGAGAATCTCACAGAAAAAGTGATTTACATCTGTGTGTGTTTTACTAAATGAAGTGAAATCATGTTTCCCTTTTATCATTTTACAGCACTCATTCATGCTATTTACATTGATTTCCCCGGAAATATAAGTTACAAATCCTGTATTAAATGGTGATTTGAGTGTGGTGAAACGGTATTCATAGGTTCTGCTCAAAGCATCAAATCTAGCGTGAGCGTCTTCTTTTACAAGGCATATCTTCTTCAACTGTATTTCAATAGGTAACATATTGTTCATCTGAAAACAGTACTTATCAAGGTTTTTTATGGTTGGAATATCCACATGAAAGAAAAACTGTTCTGCATGTACCCCTGCATCAGTTCTACCACATCCTGTGACAACCGGTTTTTCATTTTTGTAAATAAGTTGGAGTTTTTCTTGAACGACTTGTTGAACGGTAATGGCGTTTTCTTGAATCTGCCAACCATGATAAGGGTTACCATTGAATGCTATTTCAAAAAAATACCGCATTTAACTAGGGTAATAATTTTTTCACATAAGATAAAGCGAGATTACAAGTCTGCTCTATATCAATATCAGAAGTATCAATCTCAATGGCTCCTTTTGGTTTTTTAAGGGGACTTACTTTCCTATTAGAATCTTGCTCATCTCTCGAAATAATATTTTCAAGCACCTGTTGAAATTTTACATCTTCACCCTTAGACTTATATTCTTCCCACCTTCTTTCGGCTCTTTTTTGTGCAGATGCCTTTATCCAGAATTTGATATCAGCATTTGGAAAAACTACTGTCCCTATATCTCTCCCATCCATAACTACACTTTGTTCTTCACCAAATTTTTGTTGAATTAATACTAATTTTTTTCTGATGTATTCATGTTTACTTACTTCACTTACTCTGTCAGAAACCTCAATAGATCTAATCTCTTTTTCCACAACAGCTCCATTTAATTGGATGAAACTCTCCCCCCGTTCATTTGGGACGGTAAAATCAATTACTAGTTTTTCAACTTCGTTAATTGCATCTACCAATAATTTACCATTCTCATCTATCAAACCATTTTGAATAGCAAAAAGAGCTACTGCTCTGTACATGGCCCCTGTGTCAATGTAAGTATAACGTAACGCTAAGGCAAGTTTCTTAGCCAGAGTACTTTTTCCACACCCTGAATGGCCATCAATAGAAATGATATAATTTTTCATAAAAAAAGGCTGTCGTGAATGACAGCCTTAAAATTAACTAAATAAGTTAACATCAAATTTCTTCAACTTCTATCATTTCAAATGGTAAGTCAATGATAGCTTCATAATCTTCACCTGCTTCCAACATGTCTTCGTCATCTTCTTCGTAATACCATTTAACCTCCACATTAGTACCACTTAAAGATTCTAACTTTTTAAATACATCTAGAATACACTTAGAAGAACTAGTGTTGAAATATTCTAATTGAACACTTAAAACTGTCTTTTCGTTTACTGATTGACTGTAGGAATCAATCCAATCAATTATTGGTTTGTAAAATTCAATTGAATTTTCTGGAATAGATCTACCTTTCAAAAGCAAATCACCACTGCTTTTTAATTCTACTACTGGTGTTTTAGCTGACCCTTCTAATATAAAATCTCCCATGGTTCTATTTTTTTAAAATTTTAACTGTTAATGTAAAGAAAGAAAAACTATCGCTAATTTCTCTGATATTGTAATCTAATTTTGATCCTGATCTTCTTGCTATATCAATAAGACCTAAACCACCCCCACCTTTTTTACTCAGCACTCCATTATTAAGCACCTCTTTATAATACGCTTTTAATTCATCCTTGTTAAGAGAATTAATGTATTCAATTTTTTGAGAAATGTCTTTCACATTGGCCTGATCAATGTAATTACCTGTGACAATATCGTAAGACTCTGGGGTTCTACTTATGCTGAAAATAGCTGATTTTTTTTCAGCAAGCTCTTCAGGCGATCCAACTACCTCAAACTCATCTATGTGATGATACAGATTTTGCAAACATTCAACCAATACATTAAATACTCGTTTTCTGATTTTAGGTGAATCTTGTAAGTCTTCCATTTTTGACTCCATTATTTGGAAAACTGAGCTTAAAAGCTCAGAAGTGATAGAACCTTTAAAGGCTAAGAGCACATAATCTCTTTCCATCAATTTATATAAATCAAAAATATCTGAATTCATTACAGATGCAAATATAATAAATTGTTATTAGCTCAAGCATGATATGAGACGATCAAACTAATTAAAATACTAGTTTTGAATAAAATTGAAAGAGTGAAAAAAAATGAATGGTTTGAAGATTGGTTCAATTCTGAATATTATCATCTCCTCTATCAAAACAGGAGTCAAAATGAAGCTGATTTATTCATTAAGAAAATAGTCCAAAATTTAAAACTAGATGCTGGGGCTACCGTATTGGATTTAGGTTGTGGAAAAGGAAGGCATGCTTTAAAAATGAGCTCTTTTTTCAAAACCGTACATGGCTTAGATTTATCTGAAAACAACATTAAAACTGCCAATTCATATAAAAAAGACAATATGAAATTCTTCATAGGTGACATGAGAAATTTCAATCACACTACAAGTTATGATTACATCTTCAATCTGTTTACAAGCTTTGGTTACTTTAACACCATTGAGGAAAATTTAGATGTACTAAAATGTATTCATTATCAACTAAAGAAAAATGGACATCTACTAGTGGATTTCTTAAACCCTGAAGTCATTAGAAATAATAAGTTTAACGCTGAAGAAAAACGAATTAATGACGTCTATTTTAAAATTGAAAAAGATATTTCTGGAAATTTTATTGAAAAAAAAATTCAAATTAAGGATGGGAATAAACAATTTCATTTCAAAGAAAAAGTACAACTATTTGATATAAATGATTTTGAGGAAATGTTTATGAAAACCGGCTTCACTATTCACTCCACTTTTGGAAATTATGCTCTTGAAAATTATCATACTAACAGCGAAAGATTAATTTTGTGGGCTCAAAAATTAAATTGAATTCATGCTAATAGCGGTTTTGATATTAAGTGTAATTGCTGCTGGAGCAGTGGCTGATCTATTTGGAAAATATTTCATAGCTTATCGTAATTACATTTTATCGTTTAGTGTTTCTATAGTTCTTACGCTGATTTGCGTTCATATTATTCCTGAAATTTTTAGTTATCATGACCCACACTTGGGCTATTATTTATTAGCTGGTTTTCTTCTTCAAATTTTACTAGAATTACTTTCAAAAGGAATTGAACATGGCCATGTTCATTTTCATGGAAAAGTATCTAATAATCAGATGGGTGTTATTTTTATTGGCCTTTGTATTCATGCTATCATTGAAGGTATGCCCATGTTTACTTTAGAACACGAACACCATCATTTACACGAGCACAAACATGTAGCTTTTACATGGGTTTATTTTACTGCTATTTTAATCCACAAATTACCCATTGCTGTCGTATTGATGTTTTTTCTAACCAACATGGGTTCTTCATCTTTTAAAAAGTATGCATTATTGGCATTATTTTCTATCACCACTCCTATTGGTGCTGTTTTTGGAGAGGAAATCATGCATTTGGATATATTTTCTAATTGGGCACCAAGGCTCCTAGCCCTTACTACAGGCATGCTCCTACATATCACAACGCTTCTTATTTTTGAAGATCACCATCACTCAAATGATAAATACAGAAATGTCATTATCATCATTTTAGGAATTGGTATTGGGGTTTTACTGTTTTAATATCCTAAAAACTTCTTGACCATTATTTGAGTACACTTTTGCATAATACATCCCATTACTCAAGTGGTCTAAGGAAATAGATTGACATTCTTCACAAGAAAAAATTTGATTTCCTACCCCATCCACAAGTTCAACAGTAAATCCTGTTATGAAATTATCATTATTAAAGTGAACTCTTCCTGTTGTTGGATTTGGATAACAAGTTAAGTCAGTTTCCTTATGATTTACTCCAACATGTAATTGATCTAAATACCATGACTGTATAGGAAATCCCCCTTGATAAGACACTTCTAAAACAGGAAATCCTTCATTTAAACTAAACCATTGCAATAAGGTGATATCGGGCTGATCAAATGTAGTTCCAAATTGAAACTGATCTACATATAAAGTATCTCTTTGTTTTATAGTAGTTCGAATTCTAATAACGTCATAAGTTTGAAAAGGAGTTTGTAATGATCCCCAACCATCCACCTCATACGCTCTTCTTATCCATTGCCCATATGTACCTAGTGATGGTACGGAAGCTAAATAATATGCCCTAGAAGAATCAGCATCTCCGTACGAAAGAGGAAAATTAAATATGGTTTCAATCGTGTCATATCGTACTGAAGCCGGTAGTCCATTAATATTTGCACCAAAACCAACTTTTTTTAAAGTAGACGATGTGGTTCGAAAGTAATCAAATCGGTCTGTTATTTGTAAATTGGGTACAGCATCGATATCCATCCCTTTTTGAGCAAAATTGGCTACATGGTTTGGATATAAAAAAATATTATTAAAAAAGAGTTGATAGGCAAATGGGGTTTGATTAACAGCAGCGTTTACCAAAGAATCTTGACCTGAATATAGTATAGATGAAAAATCCCAATTAAAGTTTGGACCAGTAGCATAAAAATCTAAATTTAGATCAGGATTAAAATTTGATCTGTAAGCAATATCTCCAACAGAACTGTAGTTAGCAATTGGATAATTAATTTGCGATGAAAACTGTATTACACAAAAAATGATAAAAAACAGTTTAGCTGATATCGATTTAAAACTAAGCATCTATAAATTTACATGATTAAATTTAAAAATTGATTCGAGTATACAGTTGTATTATATTATTAGTACTTGTTGGAATGGTCAAAAGTACTGTTTCACAAACTAATTTAATTCAGTTTAGTGGGGTTGTGGTTTCACAAGACAGTTTGCAACCTGTGCCCTATTGTAGCATCATCGATAAAAAAACTAAAAGAGGAACAACATCAGATTATTTTGGCTATTTCTCTTTTGTAGCTAGCAAGGGCGACACTATAAATTTCAGTTGCATAGGGTATAAAAAAACATCTTTTGTCATTCCTGACACATTATCAACAAATAAATACTCTCTTATTCAGGTTCTATTTCAAGATACTATTTTGCTTAAAACAGCCGTTGTATATCCATGGCCATCAAAAGAACAATTTGCCAAAGCTTTTGTTGAAACTGAAATTCCAAATGATGACTATAAAAGAGCCATGAAAAACTTATCTAGATCTCAACTGAACGAAAGGATGCAATTCACTCCGATGGACGGTGGATTAAACTTTAAATGGCAACAACAACAAATTCAAAGTAAATTATATTATGCTGGTCAATATCCACCAAACAATTTGTTAAATCCAATTGCATGGGCAAAATTTATCGAGGCATGGAAAAGAGGGGATTTTAAAAATTAAAGATGAGGTTAAATCGATTATTTTCTGTTGTTTTTTTCTTCATTGTATGCGCTTTTATGCAAGCTCAAACGATCAAGTTGAGTGGAGTAATTAAAGATGAAAAGGGAAATCCAATTGCAGATGTAAGTGTAATAGAACTCACCCACAAAAAAGGAACCACATCGAATGATAAAGGCGAATACCAATTAAATATACCGACAGAAAAAAAAGTATCCATATATTTTTCTCACGTAAACTATAAAAAAGTAGAAAAGAAAATATCGGCAAAAAATGATACGGAACTGCATGTTAAACTTAAGAGCAAAACCCTAAAAACACTTGAAGTTGAATATGTAGACCCCGGTAGTTCTCCCATAGAATTGTTACCCACAATTGATGCTTCAAACGTGGCCCTGCCAAGTTCAAATATAGAAGGACTGCTTTCGTCCATAGGCTTTGGAGTACGACAAAACAATGAATTATCTTCAGGATTTAATGTAAGGGGAGGTAACTTTGATGAAAACTTAATCTATGTAAACGGAATTGAGGTATATCGACCGTTTTTAGCTCGATCAGGTCAACAAGAAGGATTGAGTTTTATAAATCCCTCTATGATTGAAAACATCCTTTTTTCAGCGGGTGGTTTTGATGCCATTTATGGAGATAAACTATCTAGTGTATTAGACATTACTTACAGAGAACCAAAATCATTTGGAGCAAATATTACAACTAGTTTACTGGGTGCACAATTTCAAATTCAAGATAAACTAAACAACAGACTAAATTATAATGTGGGTGTTCGATACAGAACTAATGCTTATTTGTTAGGTGCCTTAGATACAAAAGGAGAATATAAACCACGATTTACAGATATTCAAGGGTTAATCAATTATCAAGTAAACGAGGATATTAAATTAAGCTATTACGGTAGCCTAGCCAATAACCTATTCTCTGTACAACCCGAAAATAGAGAAACTAATTTTGGTAGTATTAATGAAGCGTTGAGATTTACGGTGTATTATGAAGGACAAGAGAATACACAATTTGAAACATGGATGAGTGCACTAACCTTAAAACATCGAGTATCCGAGAAATTGAACTTAAATTATTTTGTATCTACCTTTAATACAGACGAAACTGAATTTTTCGATGTACTAGGAGAATACAGGCTTGATGAATTAGAACGGGATTTGGGAAGTGACGAATACGGGGAAGTCGCTTACAATAGAGGGGTTGGTGCCTTTTTAAATCACGCAAGAAATGAATTGAAAGCCAATGTATACAACATATACCATAAGGGTGATTTTCAGCAAGGCAACGGTAAAACAAATTGGGGAGTAAAATTCCAACGAGATTTTGTAACTAATAAAATAAATGAATGGAATTACATTGATTCATCTCGTTTTAACACACCTAAACCTGCAGACAGCATAGGCTATACTGATCCGTCAAATATTCCATATCAATATCTTGAATTAAGCAAAGCTGTACATGCCAATACGGAAATGAGTTCTTCCAGAATAACCAGTTTTCTTCAACACAGAACTCGATTTAATAAGCAAAGAAGAATTGAACTTTCACACCATGACACTTTACGGGAAATACAAGTAGACACCAGTTTCTATGATGACGATTATTTCACTTTTACATTTGGAATTCGAGGAAACCATTGGACTTATAATCAACAAACCGTATTTTCTCCTAGGATTAACTTTAAATGGAAACCAGCTATTTATAAATTTGAAAACAATGCTTTCTACAGAAGAAACATTACGCTTAGGGCAGCTGCAGGTTATTATTATCAACCTCCTTTTTTCAGAGCTGCAAGAAATTTATCGGGTGAATTAAACCCTGGAATAAGAGCACAAAAATCTATACATTTCGTGGTAGGAGGAGATATGGTATTTGACATGTGGGGAAGAAAATTTAAAGCAGGATCAGAGTTATACTACAAATTACTTGATGATATTATTCCATATGAAATAGAAAATGTAAGAGTAAATTACTACGGTGAAAATAACGCAACCGGATATGCAAGGGGAATAGACTTTAAAATTAATGGTGAATTTGTAAAAGGAATTCAGTCCTATGCCTCACTTAGTTGGTTGCAAACTAAGGAGGATATCATTAATGATGGGTACTATCATTATTTCAATGCAAGTGGAGAAAAGATTGTACCTGGATATACATTAGACAATATGGCAACTGATAGTTCTCTTGTTGAACCAGGTTACATTCCTAGACCTACTGATCAAAGGTTATCCTTTTCTCTATTTTTTCAAGATGAAATGCCTGATGATTGGGACACAGAAAAAATAAAGTGGAGTACAATGAAACTGAACATTAATATTCTATTTGGAACACGATTACCTTATGGACCACCAGGAAATGAACGTTTTTCGGATACGCTAAGATCATCGTTATATAGAAGAATTGACATTGGATTTTCTAAAGATTTAATTCATTCAACCACTGACAAATCAAAATACAGTCAGAAATCAATCATACATAAAATTGATGCCATGTGGATTGCTTTTGAAGTGTTTAACCTACTAGACATTTCAAACACAACAAATTATACTTGGATTAACGATGTAAGTGGAAGAAAATATTCCGTTCCTAGTTTTTTAACTTCCAGGAGATTAAATCTTAAATTAGTAGCAAGATTTTAAATTTCATAAATAGAAGTAAAGTGAAAAATCAAATTTTAAATCATGAAGAAGTCATTAAAAAACTTCAACGAATTACTCATCAAATAATAGAAGACAATTTCAACGAAAAAAATCTTGTATTAGTTGGAATTAGTAAAAATGGATTTTCATTAGCTGAATATTTTGCCGAAAAATTAAAAAGTGAATTTAACATCTCCCTGATAGAATTGAAAATCAATAAAAAAAACCCAGCCATCGAAAATATCGAGCTTAGTCCAGTTATAAAATTGGAAAATAAAAAAGTGATCTTAATAGACGATGTGCTTAATACGGGTAAGACATTAATGCACGCGGCATCCTATTTAACCTCTATGCAAATTGTTGGAATGAAAACAATTTCCCTTATCGACAGAAGACATAGGTCATTCCCCATTAAAGCTGATTGGGCAGGATTAACATTATCCACTACCCTTCAGGAACACATTTCAGTAGAAATTATGAATGGAAAATATGAGGTGTTTTTAGTCTAGGTTAGTCTATAAAATCAACTACACCGCTGCCTAAATTATAATATCCTGATTTAATTACTACGTTATTATTTGCGACAGCATCACCAATTATTTGGCTATTAGATGCCAAAGCTTTTGCATTGTCAGCTGCATTAATTTTAATTACATCAGCAAGATCCTTACCCTGTCCAGCTTGTACTGCATTAGCAATATGATCCGTCAAGTGGTTTAAATTTGGTCCATTATCACCTCCATTAACTGCAGCTGTAACAGCTCCGCAACTTTCATGTCCTAGAACTAAAATCATTTTACAATTTAGATGAGCAACTGCATATTCAATACTTGCAATTGAACTTTTATTGGCAATATTTCCTGCAACCCTAACAACAAAAAGTTCTCCAATATTACAGTCAAAAATCATTTCTGGTACAACTCTAGAGTCAGCACAACTTAACACGATTGCAAAGGGTTGTTGTCCTCCAGTTAAAGAACCTCTTAATTCCTTATCACTTGATGGGGTTTCTTGATCATTCACGTATCTGTTGTTACCTTCTTTTAGTCTCTCTTGAATTTGATGTGCGTTCATGTCTGTTAATTTAAATTGTTAATTAAAAATTGTATAGTGTCCACTCCGTCAGCATAATCAGAAAGCGAGGGGTTCTGTGCTTTTCCATAACCGATACCTCCTACTCCTACTCTGCATTGGATTTCGTCTTGAATATACTTTAATTTTTCGTTCAATTCAACTATGTTTTCAAAATACTCATAGTTGACCACACTAACGGGTGAATGTAGATTGTCGTTTTCCCTTAGAATCATAAAGCCATTGTCCAAAAATGAAACATCCTCTAGTAGATAAATAGCTTTATTATAATCGTAGTTATTCATGTATTTCACATGGTTCATTACCTCTTTAGCATGATAAAAAGATTTAAAGATGGAGTTGATATCAACCCCTTTTTCTATGTATAACTTAGTTACCGATCTACAACCTAATCCAAAATAATCAAAGACATCTCTAGAAAGGTCATTCAGATCATTTTCTGTGGTTTGTTTGTCGATAATAGCGATTGATGTTCTATTTTTTCTAAATAGATGTGGGGTTTTCCCAAAATAATATTCAAAGTATCTATTGGTATTATTACTTCCTGTTGCAATGACCACATCATAATCTTTTGCCTTCCCATTTACTATCTCAATCTCTTTCATAAGATCAATTGAAAATAATGAAAGCATTTTAATCATAAATGGTATAATAACATCGTCACTTTTTGATAGTTTGATCTTCACCTTAAAACCTAATAGGTAACAACAAATGAAGTCATGCCATCCTACCATCGGTAAATTCCCTGCTAATATGAGCAATATGGACTTAGCAGAAGAATGATTTGCAATGGAATAACTATCAAGCCAGGAATCTAGATTTTCTGATGTAATCTGATCCGCCCATACCGATAACGAATGATGAATCATTTTTTCTGTAAACCAAGGATTTTTAACGTTAGCTAGACCAACTACCGATTTAAATTCATTGTAAATACTTTCTTCAATCCCCATTTCATAACCATTCCACTCTTCTGATTTTAACAACCATCTTAACGCAGCTCCCCATTGAGATAATGCAGCTTTTCTATCAACAAAATTATTCGTAGTCATATTCAATTTCTATATTTGCACAAAAATATAAACCATTGCAGAATGGCCATAAAAATAACTGATGAATGTATAAACTGCGGTGCCTGCGAGCCTGAATGTCCGAATACGGCCATATATGAAGGTGGTGCAGAATGGAAGTTTTCTGAGGGAACATCGTTAAAAGGTCCCTACACTGGTAAAAATTCTATGATTACGGTTGATTCAGATCATCCAAATGAACCGGTAGACATGGATGTTTATTTTATTGTAACCGATAAGTGTACAGAGTGTAAAGGGTTTCACGAAGAACCCCAATGTGCAGCTGTTTGCCCTGTAGATTGTTGTATACCAGATGAGGATTGGCCTGAAGAAGAGGTTAATTTATTGGCAAAAAAGGATAGCTTACACCTAAATTAATTTTTGGTCTATTTTTTGATTATTTTACAGGGATGAAGTGGTTTCTTTCAATATCCTTTTTATTTCTATACCAATTATATATTGGACAAACCATACAACAGCTTGAAGACTCTTTAATATCCATTCTCAAACAAGTTCAAACTGAAAAAAACACCCAACTAGTTGATATACACAACAACCATTTTAAAGCTACACTTGATATTGTAATTAAACATCCCGAATCATTTGAATATGGGTTTGATAGCCTTTCCAATTTCATGAGCACGGTTAAATCCCCAGATGGAACATTTCGCTTATTCAACTGGAACATTCAACAAAAAAATCAAACCCAATTCTATGAATGTTGGATCATCAAAAAAGATGGTTCAGTAATTGAATTAGAAGATCATCAAAAATTAATACCTGAAATAGAATTTGCCACATTAAGTGAAAATTCATGGTTTGGCGCATTATACTATAAAATAATACCTGTAATTAAAAAAAACAAAACATATTATACACTCTTAGGATGGGATGGAAATGATATGTTTTCTAACAAAAAAATTATTGAAATTCTCGAGTTTAAAAAAAGTAAATTACAATTTGGAAATTCCATGTTTGTATATCCAAACCAAAGAACTAAAAAAAGGGTTGTACTTCAGTATAATAAGCAATCCTACATGTCATTAAAGCATGATGTAATTAGGAAAGAGAATTACATCATATTTGATCATTTAGTACCTACTTCTCCTCATTTAAAAGATTTTCCAGATTGGTATGTAACAGATTTGAGTTTTGACGCATTTAAATGGGACGGTGCACAGTGGACATACATCAAAGATTTTGATGCCAAATCCCTCAAGATATTAAGACGGCCTTTCAATGATCCAAATAAGTAATTATCTTATTAAAGTCACATTTCCCACATAGTCATACAATGTCGGTGAATATTCGTCCCTGACTGTAATTCTCCAAACATAAACACCTAGCGGACAACGTTCACCGGTTTGTTGATGGTTTCCGTTCCAACCGTAACCAATATCATTAGATTCAAAGATTAACCCACCCCATCTATCAAAAACTTGAAGATGGTAAGAATTGGGTTGCTCACCGTATATTACTGGTAAAAATTCATTATTTATTAAATCGTCATCTCCTGGAGTAAATCCGGTGGGTGTATAAATAAAGAAATGATCTAAAATTTTTACTTCATCACATACCGTTGAATCACATCCAAAATCATTAGATGCTGTCAAACATATGGGATAAGTTCCAGATTGAAAATTAGGAAATGTGTAATGAAACTCTTCATCTGTAATGGTAGATATACTCCCATTCACATCGAGCTGCCAATCATAACCCGTAGCGCCTATGGACGAATTATAAAATTCCACATAGGTATTCATCATCGTAGAAGTGTCTGGATCCCAATCAAATATGGGTATCGGAATATCTCTAGCACATACGTATTGAGACTTATCTACAAGAGTAGTACATCCTTCTGTAGATATCACTTGTAAACTAATGTCATAACAACCAGAATCTGCATAAACATGAGAAACTGTATTACAAGTTGTTGATGATGTTCCATCACCTAAATCCCAAAGACAACTACCAGGTGAAGGCGATATGACACTACTAAACGTAGTTTCTAACGGCAAACAGGAAGAAAGCACATCTGCAGAAAAGTCAACAACGGGATACTGATTGACCACTATTTCAAAATCTTCAGAAGTAGCTGGCGTTTCACAATTTTCGCTTACGGTAAGCGTATATTGTTGAGTTAAA
>JAYPLD010000026.1:0-2319 GCA_038129265.1 Crocinitomicaceae bacterium | reverse complement strand
AATAAGTTGACTATTGGATGACGGTAAATTATTAGTAAAATAAGTTAAACCACCTGTACCCCCTGAACCTTGAACATTCACATTGGCTGTACCCCCAATACATACTGTAGTATCATTGGAGGGTGTAAGTAGAATTTCCGGAGGGCTTATTATAGAAAATGGAGCAAAATTTTGACATCCAGCTGAATCCCTCAAATACACATTATAATTTCCACTACAGAGTCCGCTAAAACTGCTATCCGTTTGAAAGTTTATACTATCTAAACTGTAAAAATAGGCTCCAGTAGCGCTCACCGTCATTTGACCAGAGCAATCACCGAAGCATAATTCTCTAATGGTGTCTATTTGATTAATGGTGATTAACTGAGGGCCCGTAATCGTGGTTACTATAGTGTCTGAACACCCTATGCTATCCGTAACAATAAGTTGATAAGATCCAGTATCCAAAGCTACTAACGAATCCGTGTTTAGCGTAGTATGAGACCAATTATAGTTCAGTGGCTCTAATCCTCCGTTAAAATCAACATCGATTGATCCATCATGTAAGCCAATACAGCTGACAGATGTAGTTTGTAAGGTATATTGAAGATCACTCACTCCTACTTGTACCGTATCAGTTGATGTACAGCCGTTCACATAATCTAGATAGACGATGTAATTTGAAGACGCGGTTGGATTAATAAGATTATTGAATGAGGTAACCCCATTTGACCAATACATATTTCCTAAATAATAAATTTTAAAGTCCAATTGACCATGATTATCATTGTACCAATTCGGCTGAAGTTCTGAAAAGGCAAAATTCTGTACTCCTCCACCTTGAAAGAAAAATTGATATACATGGTTTGGATTATATATCGTTGGTACAATGGATTGGGTATTTGGATTTTGCCCATTCCACTTCCACTCGCTATGTTGCAATGGCGGGTTGAATGCTCCATAATTAAACGCAGCATCTCTTATGTGGGGCATACCAACTGCCGTATACGTACCACTAATTTCCGCATAATACATACCGGGCTGGGTGGTCACCGTAGAAGTGTAGGAAAAAGCTTGATTAAAAACCATGGTAAATTGATCCACTAATAATCCTCCTGAAATCGTATCCACATATAATTCTACTTGTTCACCAATACAAATAGAAGTGTCCATCTCTATACGGATAAAAGGAACATCATCAGGAGTAAAAGGGGTCACATGGGTGCATGTTGTATCAGCTGTAAAATAAGCGGTCATTTGACAAGGAACTCCATTAGGTATAACATCATGTATTTCGTATGATGTAGGAGAAAAGAAGGGAGGATTAAAAACTTGTTGATTTCCATTACAATCCGAAATAATAAGTTGACCTGAAGAAGGTTGGTTCTGGAAGGTGATTAAACCGCTGTAGTGAAGCCCAGAAGATGTACAAGAGTCCATTGCTGTAGTTACATCTATAAATTGACAGGGTAATAGACAATTTGGTTCAAGAAATGGAAAAGAGACAATGCTACAGCTAGGGTCATCTGTAAAATAAGCGGTAAGGGTACAGTTCTGAGTACCATCTGCATTTATACCAGAAATAGTATATGAAATTGGACTATTAAAAGGAGGAGGAATAATAACAGAATCACCTGAACAATTTTTCACTACTAATTGCCCTGTAGTTGGGGGTAAAATTACATCCACTAGTCCTGCAATATCGAAGGTTTGATTTATGGTATCGCAAGTAGAAAAAGAATGATTTATCGTATTGATGGTACAAACACATGTTGGTTCAGTGTAGCTATTACCCTGAATTGTACACTGTAAAGAATCAGTAAAGTAAGCCTCTACTTGACAATTTGTTGTTCCATCTCCAACAATATTGCTTATGCTATAACTCATAGGGCTAATAAAAGGTGGATTTAGAATAGTAGAGTCTCCAGAACAATTTTTCACTACTAAACTCCCCGTAGTAGGTTGATTAATAAATTGAATGTTTCCAAGTAAATTAAACTGCCCTAGTACATCACAATTGGAAACGGAATTGGAGATAGAAGTAATATCACAATTAATCAAACAAAGAGGTTCATCAAAACTACTTGACGTGATGGTGCAAGTTGGATCTGCTGTAAAATAGGCATATACATTACAATTAGTAGTTCCATCACCATTAATTCCAGTAATTTGATAATTAAGAGGAGAATTAAATGGCGGATTAAATGTAACTTGATCTCCAGAACAATTTTGAATAACTAACTGACCTGTTGTGGGTGGATTTGTGAAATTAATCACTCCAGAAACATTAAAAAGGGTTGTGTTCCCTATACATGATGAAGGTGTAGCAGAAATACTATT
>JAYPLD010000025.1:24129-25497 GCA_038129265.1 Crocinitomicaceae bacterium | reverse complement strand
AATCGTCTTACTTTATAAGGACAGTTGTTAGCGCAATATCTTGTTCCAATACACCTGTTGTAAGTCATCATATTAAGACCCTCATTGCTGTGTGTAGTTGCTGCCACAGGACAGACTGTTTCACAAGGTGCGTGATTACAATGCTGACACAGCATCGGCATAAATACAACAGATGGATTGTCTTCAGGCACTTCTAGCTTACCGTAATCAAAATCTCCTTCAACATGTCTTGATTCATCCCATTTAGTTCTGTTATCGTCTTCAATGGATGAAAAATAACGATCCATTCTTAACCAGTGCATATCTCTAGATCTTCTCACCTCATCTTTACCCACAACAGGGACATTGTTTTCAGAGTGACAAGCGGTGATGCAAACACCACAACCATTACATGAAGACAGATCAATAGACATTCCCCATCTATGACCAACTTGCTCTACTGGGTGCTCATCCCATAATGAAAATTCAGTAGCGTTCACTTCTTCGTGACCACCTTGTTCGTGGCTATGTAGTTTAACTACTGGGTTGTATGCTTCTTGGTTATACTCATGGTTTTCTTTCCAGAAATCATAAGTAGTCTCCTTCACTATGGATGTTCTACCCATGATAGTGTGGTGAGTTTGTGTACAAGCTAATGAATACCTTTCATCAGTTGCAGTGACTTCTACGGGTCCTGAAAAAGAGATAACGCCATCGTTAAAAGAAGATAACTTAAACCCATTACCACCAACAGGAATCAAGGATCCATTCTCATCGGTAAGATGTGAACCATATTCATCAGATTGAAAAGCAGCCTTACCAACACTTAAATCACCTTCACCTCTTCCATACCCTAACGCAACACCTATTGTGCCTTCTGCTTGACCAGGCAATGGAAATACGGGTAACTTTAATTCTTGACTACCAACCTTTAAACTAGCTACAAATGCCTTTTCTTCCTGACCCAAGTGAATGCCATCCCACGCTGCTTTTGGATCAGAACTATCAATATTAAATAACCTGAAACAATCACTTGGTGACATGGTAATGTAATTATCCCAAACTACTTTAGTTATGGCACTTGGTAATTCTTGAAGCCAAGGATTAGCTGCATACTGGCCTAAGCCTAATTCATTTTGGTATAATGATAGCTCCCATTCAGAACTAGTTGTAGATGAATCAAAATTTAAATCAAAATTTTGAATTATATCTGTTTCTGTTAAAGATGATGGTGAATTTGGTTCGTTCGTATATCCATTATGAACAGACCAGTTCCAGAAGTCATCAAAAGACATATGATCGTCTTGCTCAGAAAAACCTCTGGTTTTCCAATTAGAGCGAATAAAATTATAATATGCTTTACTTTCACTACTTCCTCTTTCTGTTTGG
>JAYPLD010000025.1:18625-24029 GCA_038129265.1 Crocinitomicaceae bacterium | reverse complement strand
CCCTGAAATAAATTTAAAGTTTCTTTATGATTAATAGTTTCTCCGTAATTGCCAAGAATAAAATTGATCTTATTAACGACCATTTGTACTCTATAATCATTTGAGCCAGAAATCACCAAGGAAGACCCCTCTGAACTTTTCAGTGATTTAGCAGCCTCCGATAGTTTCGCGTTTGTATCTGGTGAAAAAGAACCACTAGAACTATTCCCCGCTAACTCGTTTAATAGAGCCTCTGCAACTGCAAGTTCTTCTGAAGGTTTTATCCTTGCTCGATAGTCAGCGTTAGCCCCACTTAAAGAAAAATTAGATTCAAACTGAAAGTGTTTAGACATCCACCCGTTTTCAGGCTTTCTAGACACACTATAATCTATGGCGAATTTTGTTGGCATTAACCAAGAACTTAAAAAGTCTGCACCAATTGATACTATTGTTTTTGCTTTGTCAAAATGATAATTTGGAATAAAGTCACTTCCAAAGGCATTTTGATTTGCTTTTCTTATTCCATAATAAGATTGTGCATCATATTGAATATGCTTTACATCAGAGCTCTGGTTTCCAGACTCATCTTTTTTAGTGTATTTATCAACGAAAGCATCAATTGCGGCTTTAGATGAAGGCGAAATAACGGTATTTGAAAGGATTCTTATCTTCCCATTATTGTTAGAAATGGAAGATAGTCTTTCGGTAATTTCACTATCAACTGTAGACCAAGTGGTTTGACTGTTTTCTTTAAGCGGACCATTAAGTCTTGCGCTATTGTATAAATTAAGAACTGACGTGGAAATTGCAGGGGTTAATCCTCCTTTTGTAAAACCATCTTTTTTACCCTTTAACCAAATTGGCCTTCCTTCTCTTGATTTGACCAAAAGGTTAGCATAATTATTTCCATCATAAAAAGTAGATGAATACCAATTAGCTATTCCAGGAGTAATTTCTTCCGGCTTATTTACATAGGGTATAGATTTAATAATAGGTGCTTCACAAGATGCCAGTGATGCAGCTGCTACACTAAAACCCATAAACTTTAGAAAATCTCTTCGACCTGTTTTTAAATCTTGTATTCCATCTTCCGCTAAGAACTCTTCTACAGGAACTTTTTCCTGAAACTCCTTTTGACTAGAATTTAAAAATTCAGGAGTTTTATTTTTTTCTGCGTATCCTTTCCAGTATGTTTTAGTCTTACTCATGAACTAATTTTAAGTCTTTAATAATGACATTTTGCACATTCCCAACCACCAAGCTCTTTAACCGTAACTTTGTCGTCTTCTAAGATGTTGTTGTGTACATCAGCCCTTGATTTCAATCTATTATGAATTTCTTCATAGTAACCTGTACTTGCAAGGTCTATTTCTTTTTTGTTATGGCATTCAATACACCATCCCATTGTTAAAATGGGTTTCGTCAATTGAATGATACCCTTTTCCATGCCTTCATCGGTTGATGCATATGCGTTCACCTCATCCGTAGTGGAAACTCTACCTAATGTGTAATTTTGAACAGGTCCGTGACACTGTCTACAATCAATATTCCCTGTATTTGGATGAACGTGTTGAGCATGACTAAAATAGACATGATCAGGAAGATTATGTGCTTTATTCCATACCAAGGGTTGTTCAATCCTAGTACCATTAGCGTCCAAATTATAGGCTTGTTTTGCCTTATTATAACCAGCCGCTAAATGTATCTTATCAATTTCTTCCGTACCGTATTGAGGGCCTTCATGCACTACAGCATGACAATTCATACACACATTTACGGAAGGTATGCCAGCATGCTTAGATTTCTCAGCAGAATGATGGCAATATTTACACTCAATACCCATATTTCCTGCATGTAACTTGTGAGAGTAGGCTATGGGCTGAGAAGGTTGATAATCTTGGTAAACTCCTACTTGATATAATCTACCAAATAATTCGATACCTGAAAATAATGCTACTGCTACAATCATTAAAACAGTCACAAACCAATTTCTAAGTGCCCATTGTCTTGCACTTACTATAAATGTTTTTTTAGGATCAACTTCCTGGCCCTCTTTTGCAGCGATTACTTCTGACAATTCTCTTCTGACTCCGAATGTGGCAAAAAGAACAAATACCATTAAACCAATTATGATCCACCACCAAAAGGATACGGTTTCGTCTTCAGCCTCATAAACGGTATCGTCTGTTGCTGGCCCCTGAGCTGTTGCAGGAGGAGCATACGCATCTACATAAGCGAAAATAGATTTCACCTCATCTTTAGACAAATGACCCTGAGGAGTCATAACTGTTGGAGACCAATCCCAAATGGCTTTTGCCATTTTAGATTTACCACTATTATATAGTTCAGCTGGATTTTTAACCCACTCGTATATGAGATCTCCTTCTCCATTATCTTCCCATTTCTGAAGAACACCCTGCATTTTAGGACCGGTTGCATTCTTTATAGGGTGATGACAGGAAGCACAGTTGGCTTTAAAAAGTTTTTCACCATCTTGAGAATAAGATACAACAGTAACTGAAACAAAGAGTACTAGAGTGAGGAAATTAGCTAAATGCTTTTTTAAATATTTGTTCATTTCAAACTAATTAATACATGCGTAATTAAGCAGGACAAATGTAATACGTGATGTATAAATCAAATCAAATGTTCGTATAATTGTCATGCAAACATCTTAATTTAGAATACTTCTAAATAATTTGTTTACACATCTGTTTTAAAGCTTAAACAAAGTGTGGTTTGACACACATTTTTGATCAAAATTTAGTATGGCATGATTTTAGAAATTGATTTATTTAATAAGTTTGATCATTCTACATTTTATGAAAAATATCATCTTCTTTTTGTCTATTTTTTTTCATTGCACTCTACTGGCGCAAAGTAGTTGGACATTATATCCCAAAAAAGACTCCACTATACAAAAAGACAGTGTTGTGATGGCTAAAGCTGATACACTCATGCCAGATTCTTCTATTAGTGAAGAAGCTCCACATAAACAAAAAAAAGACTCTATTCACTACATCTCTTCAAAAGGCCATATTGTTATCCATGCTGACTACCGAATTGATAGTATAAATTCTTACCTATCTAACAGAGGAAAGTTTAATGGATATGCTGTTCAATTAATCGTAACTCAAGACACTAAGAAAATAAGAGAAATGAGAAAGACATTTACGAATCTTTTTCCTGATGAATACCTTTTTGATGAATATATTGCTCCTAATATATTTTTGTATGCAGGTAAATACTTTTCGAAAAACGATGCCGTTACGCTAAATAATAAACTATCAGCTCATTATAAAAACACGATGGTAGTAAGAAAGAAATTTCCACTAAAACATATACAAAAAGAGAAATAAAAAAAGGGAGCAATATAGCTCCCTTTCAAAATTTGTTTGTCAATTTAATATTTAGAAAAGGGCTAAAAAGTCAGCGTTTTCGAAATAGGTAATAAATTCTCTATCTTTCTTTGCTCTGTCTTTGAATGAAGCATCTTTGTCAAAACAAGATTTCAAGTTTTCAAATAACATTTCGCTATTATTAGTTCTTGCACCCATGATAGCTTTTAGATAATGTGCATTAGCTTCACCACTATTAGCATCTTCAATGATATCACCTGCAACATCGTAGTGTTCAGCCAATAGATTTGCTAAGGCTAAATTGTAGGTCTTGGATTTATCCATCAATGTAATAGCTTCTTCGTATTTACCTTCCTCAATTCTAATTAAACCTAAATTGTATTTTGATTCTGAAGTGTTTGAAGATTCTAAGTAAGAGATAATATCGTCATTACCTTTACCCGCTTTTCTGTGTTTTACTGCAGCAACATTATTAGTTACAGTAGGGTTATCTGTAATAGAAAGGGCTTTATCAAAAGCTTCACCAGCTCCATCAACGTCACCCATCATATACAATACATATCCTATATTATTAGCTATTCTCCAATCATTAGGATAAAGTCTTTGCGCTTCTTTGTAATCTTTTAATTTAACATTTAAATCAGATTCTAAATTTCCAGCGTGTAATATTTCTTCTACACTTAGAGTGTCAGGATTTGTACCTACTAATTCTGCTAATTCTTCATCACTATAACCCACTTTTTCATAGTTGATAGTAATAGTTGATCTTCTTAATTGTGGAAGTACTTCCTTTTCAAGAAATTTATATGTTTTTGCCATATTTCTTATCTCTAACTCTCTTTTATTTACATCAGAAGTCATTTGTAATACCCTTAATATTAACTCTTTGTCTTCATGTGACGTCTTTGAAACTTCTTCTTTAAATCCAGCCCAATCTTCTCCTTTTGGAGATACGTTAAAGAATGATTCCTCTTTAGCAGGTTCAAACTTCATCCTTTTGGCTTTTGACATTAAAAAGCTCATGGCGCTCTTACCTCTGTCTTCTGCTAAATTGGTGTTTAAATCAACTTCTCCTTCAGGAGATGCATATGAACTTACGTCAATGGATAACACATTGATTCTAGATCCCTCTTCCATGGAAGATGAAATGAAATCTAACGCTTCTTTAATATCAGTATCTCTTGTTTCTTTAGAAGTTATATTGTGTTTTCCTTTAGCAAAATTGATTACTGCTTTTTTGGTGAAAGAATTAGTTCTTACAAAATTGTCACCTGTTAATATAACCTGATCATCTAGTTCTATTAGTAATGGTGTAGTTGTAGTACCATCAGCTATTTTAGGACTAGTTATTTCCAACTCTTTACTTCCCATTTTAGCTTTGACCAAGACTTTAAGCTCTGCTTCAGCCATTGATTTTTGATATGGGATTGTACTGGAGTATGAGAAAGACATTCCTTCTTTAGGAACTACCTTACCATTTCCAGCGGCTTTGGGACCTTGAAAAATTTCTGTTTGAAAAGGAATTTCATTTCCATCTGCACAAAATAAAATAGGCGTAACTTCTGCTACTGCCTTTGCATTTATTCCTTTTTCAACAAACTTTCCATTGATTTGTAATGTCACATCTCCTCCATGCATTTGAAGAGGATTTTGAACAACGTCATATTCAAGTTCTTCAATCATTGAGCAGCTCAATAAGAATGAAAAAGCGATAAAACTTGAAATTATGCCTAATTTATTGATATTCATTGTTTTCATAAGAATATATTCTCTGTTTTAAAATTTCGTGCAAGTATAAGCACTTTATTTTATAAATAAAAAGGTCTAATCATTTAAATAAACACCGTATAATGTTGATATTATGACTAAGAGATCGCTAATTTTACAGTGCGCTGTGTGCTTGGGAAGTCTAAATTTAAAAGCTGTCTAAATTTTTTAGTTAAATAATCTGGCCTATTTAAATCAATTGTATCTGCATCAATTCTTATTACAGGAATGTCTAATCCTTCAAGCCAATTTTCATAATAATGATCTAATTTTTTTAAATAATTCAAATCCATATTTTT
>JAYPLD010000025.1:8767-18525 GCA_038129265.1 Crocinitomicaceae bacterium | reverse complement strand
GGATGTTTTTCAATAATTTAAATTCATGCTCATTTAAATTCATTTTAGAAAAAATCAAGCTCTTTTCAACATAATAATCAGATATGATTAAACCATGATTTGTTTTGTAAAATTCATTCAGTTGTTTACTCCTGTCTAATAAGAATTGTATTTCAGATTGAAGCGCAAATTCACCCGTTTTGTAAAAGGTTTTAAGAAACTTATTTTCTTCAAATTCTTCAAGTAACGTGGAACCATTAAGAATAGAGGATAAAAACTTAGTTAAAGTAGTTTTACCAGCACCAATATTTCCCTCAACTGCTATATGTTTATACTTCATTAATCATTTGAACTTTAAGTTTATCCTCGCACTGCTGAAGCAATTCTAGAGCACTTTTATTTAAGCTAGGTATAACTTCATCAAAAAAAAGATCTTTTAAAATTACAATAGAAAATTTTCTTTCTGCAATTTTTGGATGAGGAATTACCAAATTGGTTGTACTTAATGTAACATGATCAAATGTCAAGATGTCTAAGTCAATTATCCGGTCTTGGTATCCACCCGTTGTTTTTTGACGCCCCATCTTTTTTTCAATTTGTTTTAGAAAGGCTAACAAGTCTTCAGGTGAAAAAATGGTTTCTATAATAATCCCCGCATTAACAAATGAATTTTTGCTTTCATAGCCCCATGGCTCTGTTTCATAGTAATTTGAAATCCTTTTAACTTCCACTGATTTAGATACATAATTTATAGCTTTTTTAATGTTAAATACCTTATTCCCAATGTTAGAACCCAATGTAATTGATGCCAAATGAGTCATCTATATCACTTTTAATTTATATTTAACCAAAATAATTAATCTACATCAATATGAGACCATTTTGGAGAAGCTTTTGGGCTTCAATTTTAGCTTACATCGTGTTAAGTGTTCTTATCATCGTGTTCATAAACGTTATTGTTTTTTCGATTGGAAGCTCCTTAAATACCAAAAAGCCGTTGGTTATAAAAAAGAATTCTTATTTGGAAATGAAACTTGATTTTTCCATCAAGGAAAGAGGAGGGCTAGTTCCAGGTGTTGATATGCTAAATCCAGTTATTAAAAATTACAGCATAAGTGATGTAGTTTATGCCATTGAAAAGGCAAAAAATGACGACAACATTAAAGGAATCATTTTGAGACCAGAAAACCTATCTATTGATTTATCAAATATTCATGTACTCAGAAATAAACTAAACGATTTTAAAGAAAATGGAAAGTTTATTATTTCATATGCTGAATACTATTCCTTAGGGTCTTATTACATTTCTAGTGTAGCCGATCAAGTTTACCTTTATCCCGAAGGAATGTTGGACTACAGAGGCCTAAGTACAGAGCTTATGTTTTTTAAAGGGGCCATTGAAAAATATGGTGTAGATGTGCAAATTATTCGTGGAAGTGGCAATGATTTTAAAAGTGCCGTTGAACCCTTCATGTATAACAAAATGAGTGATGAAAATCGCTTCCAGCTGAAAAGCATCCTAAGTACCTTATGGAAAAATATGAACCAAGATATTGGAGATAATAGAAACATAAGTGGTCTAAACCTAAATCAAATTGCTGATTCTGTTTTAGCTTACAATGCATCGGGCAGTATAAATCAGAATTTAATTGACGCCACATTATATGAAGATGAGCTAGACTCCATAGTTAATAGTAAGTTTATTTTAAATGAGAATGAGAAAGTGAACAAAATCTCCTTCAAAAAATATGTAAAGAAACAAACATCTAAAAAGAAATTTAAACTCTCCAAAAAATCTAACATAGCGGTAATATATGCCGAGGGAGAAATTAGAAGCGGTAAAAATCAAGAAGGTGTAATGGGTTCTGAAACCATCGTAAAATCCATAAATAAAGCCAAGAACGATTCCTCCATTAAAGCTATCGTTTTAAGAGTGAATTCACCCGGAGGAAGCGCATTAGCCTCGGATGTAATTTGGAGGGCGCTTGAATTAGCCAAAAAAGAAAAACCAGTTGTAGTTTCTATGGGAAGTGTTGCTGCTTCAGGTGGTTATTACATTTCTTGTAATGCAGATAGGATTTTTGCTTCGAAAAATACGATTACAGGTTCAATTGGTGTTTTTGGAGTAGTTCCATCTGTTGGAAGAATGTTAAATGAAAATATTGGATTGTCGTTTGACAGAGTAGAAACTAATCCGCATGCATCCATGTCGCCATTTAACACATTAGACCCATTTGAATTAGGGGTTTATCAAAAAGCAATAGATGAGATTTATGACACTTTTTTAACAAGAGTTTCTGATGGGAGATCTGAACTAAGTAAAAAAGAAGTTCATGAAATTGCAAAAGGCAGAGTTTGGACCTCAGAAAAGGCTTTAGAAAACCAACTTATTGATGAAATCGGAACTGTTGAAGATGCGATTAATTATGCCGCAAAACTAGCTGATATCAATAATGAAAAAATCAAGATAATGGAGCTGCCTAAAATTGAAAATGATCCTTTTTTAGAGTTGATTTCAGAACTAGATATTAATGTAAGTTCCATTAATCAAAATGAACTTTCTACTTTTATAACCACATTGAATAAACAGTTTAGGTCCAGTCCTTTCCAAATTAATTCTAAGGATAAATACCAATCATTTATGCCATTTGAATTTTCAATAAAATAAGTGTTTATATTTGTAAAAAATAGTTATGTCAACAGATAAAAATTTTCACGGAAGTACTGGTATTATAGGCTATATCTATGTGTCTATTGCTCTACTAGTTATCATTTCGCTCATCTTCTTTGGGTGATTAAACCAACATGAACGCCTTAATTGGTAATTCTCTTAATTCTTTTTTTTCATGGTACATGGAAAAAAGACTACATGAAATTGAGGAATTCATAAAGGACCCCATTTGTACGCAAGAAAAGATTCTTTTTCAAAATTTAGAAAAAGCTAAAAACACAGCTTTCGGCCTAAACTTTGGCTTCAAAGAGATTAATAATTCAGATCAGTTTAAAGACAGGGTGCCTCTACACGAATATCATGATTTATCTCATGATATCGAAAGAATGAAAAAAGGAGAACCTCATGTTTTGTGGCCTGGTCATGTAAGTTGGTTTGCTCAATCGTCTGGAACAGTATCTGGAATGATTAAGCATATTCCCATTACTAAAGAGTCCTTAATGGAATGCCATTATAAAGGGGGGAAAGATCTTCTATCTCTTTATTATCGCGAAAACCCATCTACCACACTTTTTAGAGGGAAACACCTCATAGCCAGTGGATCTTTAAATTCGTTCACTGGAAGTAAAAAAACCATTATAGGCGATCTATCTGCCATTATTATGCAGCATTTACCATGGTGGTGTGAGTGGAGGAGATCTCCTCGTGGTGTAGGAAAATTAACTTCAAAAGATTGGAATGAAAAATTAAACTATATATGTCATACTTCTTCAAGAGATGACATACACCTTATAGCAGGTGTACCTTCATGGATATTGATGATTATAAAAAGGATAATCGAGCAAAATAATGTCCATAACATACATGAAGTTTGGCCTAATTTCGAATTGTTTTTACATGGAGGAACCTCAATAAACTCCTATCTACCTCTATTCAAAGAATTATTTGGAAAGCCTATTAATTATTATCAAAACTATAATGCTACAGAAGGGTATTTCGGGTTACAACAAAATAATGAAGACAAAGACATGTTGTTGATGTTAGATTATGGAATTTATTATGAGTTCATCAAAAAAGAGGATTGGCATAATGATCAGCCCAATACGATTTCATTACTAGACGTAGAATTAAATGAACCATATGAGATGGTGATAACAACGAATGGAGGACTATGGCGTTATAGAACCAAAGACACCATATTATTTACCCAAACTTATCCATTTAAGATCAAGGTTTGTGGTAGAACTCAATTATTTCTAAATCAATTTGGGGAAGAAGTTATGGTTGATCATTTAGAGCAAACTATACTTGAAGTACAAAATTTAACCCATTCAAAAGTGAATGAATTTATGGTGTCTTTTAATATGTCTCATTCTAAATTTGAAAATATAGGTCAACATCATTGGGTGATAGAATTTGAAAAACCACCTAGTGATATTCATCAATTTATACAAACCGTTGACTCCAAACTACAAAAAAACAATATCGATTATAAAGCCAAGAGAAAAAACAATAATCCCTTAGGTTTTCCAAGAGTTACTATTGTTGAAAAAGGTTCTTTTTTTAATTGGATGAAAAAAAGAGGTAAATTAGGTGGTCAACACAAAGTCCCCAGAATTGATGGTTCTAATACATTCATAAATGACATCATTAAAATCAGTAATAAAACCTGTTAGCATAGTATTATTTCTAATTCTTAAAAACTTAGTTTCTTTTAGTCAAGAAATTTCAAAAGAGATCACCCTTGATTACTCTATTGATGGAATTAACATTGATCGATATGGGCACATTTATGAAATGTCTTACGATAATCTTTTTAAAAAAAACAAGCATAATGAAATCCTGTATTCCTATAGCAACAAAAACCTAGGGAAAATTAGTCAGGTAGATGTAAGTAATCCACTTAGACCATTACTGCTATATAAAGACATGGGGGTAATTTGTGTATTGGACAACACATTAAGTCAACAAGAAAAAAATATTGATCTGAACAGCCTGTCTCTTTATCAGACTAACTGCATAGCCAATAGTAATTTTGACAACGGAATTTGGCTTTTCGATGTGGACATAAATGAACTCATTAAAATAGATATCCACTCTAACATAACGTATAGAAGTGGAAATCTAGCGGTTATTTTACCCGATTTTGAAGGCCCCATTATAAGAATGCAAGAATATAACAAACATCTTTTTGCCTTTACTAAAAATCAAATCTTTGAATTTGACCAATTTGGGTCCTTACTTCATATCATACCTGCTTCCGCTTCGAAGGGGTTTATTTATGATGACGATAGTTATATTTTATATGACGGTGCTCATTTTTTAAAATACATCAAATTAGACTTCAAATTAGATACCTTAATGGGAAATAGTTCTTACATCAAAGTAGTTGGTGAGTTAAATGAAATTGTAGGGTTTTCCAAGGATTTAAATAAGATCCAATTCCTGCAGTTTGATTTTTAGCTCCCCCCTTAAAAGTTATTAACATTTGGCTTTTCTTGTACCTATTTTTCTACCTTAGTTTACCAAATAAGTTAAGTATGCATATTGCCATCGCAGGAAATATTGGAGCAGGAAAAACCACTTTGACAGGTCTACTAGCAAAACATTACAATTGGGACACTCATTTTGAAGATGTAGATGACAACCCTTATCTAATGGACTTCTACGATGAAATGCAACGATGGTCATTTAATCTTCAGATTTACTATCTCAACAGTAGATTTACACAAATTCAAGAAATAAGAAAAAATGATAAAACGGTCATTCAAGATAGGACCATCTACGAGGACGCGTTTATATTTGCCCCCAACCTACACTCAATGGGGTTAATGACAACTAGAGACTTCGAAAACTATTTTAGTTTATTTAATCTTCTTGAATCATTTATTTCTGCTCCAGACTTACTCATTTATTTGAGAGCTTCTGTTTCCAAATTGGTTCAAAATATTCAAAAGAGAGGGAGAGATTACGAAGAAAGTATCCGATTAGACTACTTAAAAAGACTTAATGAACGATATGAAGCCTGGATTTCGACTTATGACAGAGGCAAGCTTTTAATCATTGATGTAGATGAAAATTCCTACAATGAAAATCAGGAAGATTTAGGTAAAATTATTTCTAAAATTGATGCTGAGCTTCACGGTCTTTTCTAAAACCCTGCTACTTGTTATTAAACGTATTCATCGTTCTATCCAAACCAATGAAAGAGAATCCTTCAATAGCAGATTGAATAGTTGCAAATTTCTTTTCTAGAATATCAAATTCTTTTTGCTCCCATTCTCCAAGTACAAAATTAATTTGCGTGCCTTTTTGAAATTCATTTCCAATTCCTATTCTAAGCCTAGCATACTCAAAAGTACCCAACAATTCCTGAATGTTTTTTAATCCATTATGTCCACCATCAGAACCTTTTCTCTTAATCCTTATTTGACCTAATGGTAGATTGATATCGTCTGTAACTATTAAAATGTTTTTAAGTGGTATTTTTTCTTTTTTCATCCAATATGAAACTGCTTTACCGCTAAGATTCATGTAAGTAGATGGTTTTAAAAGAAAAATGGTTCTACCTTTAAACTTATAGGATGAAATATCGCCTAGACGATCGGAACTGAAAAAGGCACTGGTTTGTGTTGAAACAAAATCCAATGCCTTAAATCCAATATTGTGTCGAGTATTTAAATATTCTTTTCCTGGATTACCTAAACCAACAATTAAGAATTTCACCTCGAGAACAAAATTTACTCTGCAGATTCAGCTGCTTCTGCAGTTTTTTCACCGCCTTCTGTAGCTCCTTCTGTTCCTTCAGCTCCTTCCTCTCCTTCTTCCTCCTCTTCTTCATCTAGAACTGCTGTCCTTGCCATTTGGACACCTACAACTACTGCGTTAGCTGGATCTAAAAACTTTAAACCAGGGATGCTGATATCTGAAATTCTTTTTTTATCTCCAATTTTGATAGGAGTAATATCTATTGAAATGGATTCAGGCATATCCTTAGCTAATCCAAAAACCTTAAGTTTTCTGAAATTTTGTCTAAGTCTACCTCCATTTCTTACACCTCTTGAAAATCCTTCTAATCTAACTGGCAACTTAATCTTGAATGGGCTTTCTTCTGTTATTTCAAGAAAATCTAAGTGCAAAATGCGATCAGTTACAGGATGTAATTGGGTTTCCTGTAAAATGGCCTTATATGTTTTTCCCGAAATTTCAACTTCTATTAAATAGACATTTGGGGTGAAGACCAATTTTTTGGCTTCGTTTTCAGGGATAAAAAAATGTATTTGCTCTTTTCCTCCATAAAGAACAGATGGAATATTCCCTTCTCTTCTAAGAGTAGCAGCACCTTTTTTCCCTACGTTCTCTCTTGTAGAACCGCTCAATGATACTGTTTTCATATTTGTTGTTTTTATTTATTAGTTAGCAAACAAAAAGTGCTTGCTTATTGATTTTAAATTTACGTGTTGCTCCATTACATCAGAGAATAGATTGGCAACAGATAAAACTTTTATTTTTTTGTTTTCTCTTTTTAATGGAATTGTATTAGTAACCACCAATTCTTTTAGTACACTATTTTCAATTCTTTCGTGTGCAGGTCCAGAAAGCAATGCGTGAGTACAACATGCTGAAACTGATTTAGCACCGTGATCTATAAATAATTGTGCTGATTTTGTCAATGTTCCAGCTGTATCAATCATATCATCAATTATGACCACATCTTTTCCTTCTACGTCACCAATTATGGTCATGCTTTCAATCTCATTGGCCTTTTTTCTTTGTTTATAACAAAGGGCTAAATCCACATCTAAATACTTCGCATAAGCATTAGCCCGCTTAGATCCACCAGCGTCAGGAGCAGCTATAATAAGCTTATCTGTTTTTTTGGACTGTAAGTATGGAGCAAAAAGAGTAGAAGCAAATAAATGATCCACCGGAACTTCAAAGAAACCTTGTATTTGGTCAGCATGTAGATCCATAGTCATTACCCTATCTACACCAGCAGATACCAACATATTTGCAACTAGTTTTGCACCAATCGCTACCCTAGGCTTATCTTTTCTATCCTGCCTTGCCCAACCAAAATAAGGGATTACAGCAATAATTTTATGAGCTGAAGCTCTCTTTGCTGCATCAATCATTAATAACATCTCCATTAAGTTATCAGAAGGCGGTATCGTACTTTGAATGATAAATACATCACACCCTCTTACCGTTTCATTTATTGAAATTTGAAACTCTCCATCACTAAATCCTTGTTTCTCAAACTTAGCGATCTGTAATCCATAACAATCAGCAATTTCGTTGGCAAGCTTATCTGAAGCTGAACACGCTAATATTTTTACTCGATGTGACATAAGGGGTGCAAATGTAAATTATTTATGGTTAATTTTTATTGGTTTTGTAAATTTTTCCTTCCTCATCATAATACACCTCTTTCTTAAGTAATCCAGACTTATAGAATAACTCTGTTTCTAAAGCTCCCTTAGGATTATAAAATTTCTCCCATTCTAACTGATCTGGAATATCCTCACTCCAAAATTCTCTTGCTTTTAAAACTCCTTTTGAACTATAATATTTCCATTCCCCCTTTTTAACATTTTTATCTATGCTCCCGAGACTTCTAATTTTATTATTGAAATAATACGTTCTGTAGATTCCCTTTCCCTTTTTAAATTTTTCTCTTGCTAAAACATGACCATTATGATCATAATTTACTCTTTTACCATGCAGTAATCCATTTTTAAAAGGCTCTTCGGTAATGAACTTTCCCTTTTTGTTTTTAGCAAAACCAACTCCAGTAAAAGGTTCCCCCTTGTGGTAATATTTTCCTTGTTGCTCAATGAGATCTTTAGTCAATGCCATAGCAGGCTGTGCAGAAGTAGACGAAAAAACGGTAACAAATAATATTAAGAAGATAGACCTCATAAGCATTTCGCTACTAAATGTAATAAAATGAATTATACGTATCTAAGGGTCTATATTTCAAAATTATTTTGGTAGATAAAAAATTGAGTTTAAATTCGCAAATCTCATGCCGAAGTGGCGGAACTGGTAGACGCGCACGACTCAAACTCGTGTGCCTTCGGGCGTGTGGGTTCGATTCCCACCTTCGGTACTAATTTCATTAAGCTTACAAGATATAAATAAGCAACTAAAATACGATAAAGCTTACCTAAAGATGGCTAAAGAATGGGGTACACTTTCCCATTGTGACAGAAAAAAAGTAGGCGCTATTATTGTCAAAGACGGAATGATTATTTCAGATGGTTTTAATGGCACCCCTACTGGATTTGACAATCATTGTGAAGACGAAGAGGGCTACACAAAATGGTATGTATTGCATGCTGAAGCAAATGCGATTTTAAAAGTAGCTAAAAGCACCAATAGCTGCGAAGGGGCCACCTTGTATTTAACCCTTTCACCTTGTAAAGAATGTGCGAAATTAATACATCAATCTGGGATTAAAAGATTAGTTTACATTAAAGAATACAAAGACTCTTCCGGTTTAAAATTTTTAAAAAAAGCGGGAATAGAATTAAACCAAATTAACCCTTTCTAATTTGAACAACAACAATATAAAACTTCTAGTTTTTAGTGTTTTTATAGGTTTATTTTCTACTGCAACCTATTGGATTGGATATTATCAAAATAATCATGGATTTGATTCTGCAATTCAAAAAACAAAATGGGAGCCAGTCAATTTTGTTTTAGATCATTTATTAAATAGCTATGTGGACTCTTTGTCCTCTGAGAAGTTAAAACAAGATGCCATAAGAAACATTCTAAAGGAACTCGATCCACACTCCAATTATATCCCTGCGGAAGATCGAGTTTCTGCAAATGAAAGCTTATTAGGCCATTTTGGTGGTGTGGGCATACGATTTATGATTTTAAGAGACACCTTAACGGTTGTAGACGTCATTAAAGGTGGCCCTTCTGAAAAACAAGGGCTCCAAAAAAGAGATCGTATCATTAAAATCAACAATGATTCCGTAGCTAGTATAGGATTAACTAATGAAGACGTACTGAAAAAATTAAAAGGGAAAATCGGCTCTAAAGTATTGTTAACTATCAAAACAGCTGAAAATAAATTAGTTGAGAAAACTATTAT
>JAYPLD010000025.1:6080-8667 GCA_038129265.1 Crocinitomicaceae bacterium | reverse complement strand
CTGACCACTTTTTCTAGTTCTACTGATAAAGAAATAGTGTCTGCTTTGAATTCACTCAAAGAGAGAGGAATGAGCAAGTTAATTTTAGATTTAAGATTTAATGGCGGGGGTTATTTACATCAAGCTATACATGTGGCTGATCAATTTCTTAAAAAGGATCAAATGATTGTTTATACTAAAGGCGCACATACTAAAAAAGAATCTCAATTTGCATCTGAAAAGGGAGCCTTTAAGTCTGGAGAACTTGTCATTTTAGTTAATAGTACCACTGCTTCAGCTAGTGAAATTGTAAGTGGGGCCATCCAAGATCATAAAAGGGGGGTTATCATTGGAAGAAGAACATTTGGAAAGGGATTAGTTCAAAGCCCGTTGATGTTAGGAGATTCATCTGAAATACGAATTACTACATCAAGATATTATACACCTAATGGAAGATCGATTCAAAAACCTTATGGAGACAGCATAAATTACGAAGAAGATCTTTTTAATCGAATTTCAAATGGTGAATTATCCAACATAGATTCGGTGTCCAAAGATCAAAGCAAAGGAGGGATTTGGCCAGATATTTTTTCTCCCATAGACACGGCAGAATATAGCTCAACAATCTATAGTTTAGTTTATAGCAGAGCTTGGAGAGACTATTGTTTTGATTACTACGAAAAACATCCTACCCCTAAAACAACTGATATCAAACGTTTTTATGAGCAATTTAGAATGAAAAAAAGTGATTTGATTGAATTCTTAAAAGAACAAAAAATAGAAACCAACATTAAAACAGAAGAATTCAATGAATTCAATAGGAGCATGAAGTTAGAGTTATCTAGCTACTATTTCTCAGAAAACGCCCGTTACATTGTAAACACCTTTGATGATAATGATGTGAAATTAGCTATAGATTACTTCACTAATAAGGAACTTCACCAATAGACATGTCAGGAAATGGAATATCTTCATAGCTAGCATCTCCGTACACATCAATATCCTCTTCTGTTATAATGTATGTTCTTTTATCTCCAAAAACAGAAGAAAAAAGGGCGTCAAAGAAAATAAAGTCATTTACTTTCATTTTTAATTCCACAAATTTAGGGTCCCTTTTACTTGTTAAATCTGCATTGCATTTGGGACAACAAAAACGAACATGTTCCCCATCCTCAAAAGAAGTATTCGGAATGGTATAAAAATTATAATTTCCAGGTTCAGGATTCAAAAAAATTTCACTCCAATTATTCCCCATTTTCCTACGGAAATGTAAAACTACTTTTTTGTCTTTTGTCAATGACTTTTGACATTTTGGACAATGGTAATGGCTCTGGTTCATCATAACAACTATATTGATTTCTATCAAATTAGTTTAAAATGGAATTCCATCAAAAAAATATAAGAACAAGCTATTAACAGTGCATAATCACACAATGTTAGTAAGTAGTTTGGAATGGGTAAAAAAATTATATTTTTGCCCCTGAAATTAAGAGCATGTATAGAACACATAATAACGGAGAATTAAGACTAAGTGATGTTGATAAAAAAATCCAACTATGTGGTTGGGTTCAAAAAATTAGACGATTAGGGGGGATGACTTTTATTGATTTAAGAGATCGATATGGTATTACCCAACTAAACTTCAATGAAAGTCTTAACAAATCATTATCAGAAAAAGCGAGTGTTTTGGGAAGAGAATGGGTGATAAGTATTGAAGGGGTAGTTAAAGAAAGATCTAGTAAGAATGATCAGCTACCAACAGGAGATATTGAAATCGAAGTTTCAACTCTTGAAATTCTAAATCCTGCCAAAACTCCTCCTTTTACAATCGAAGATGACACAGATGGCGGTGAAGAATTAAGGATGAAATTTCGTTATTTAGACTTACGTAGAAACGTTTTGAAAAAAAACATTTCTCTTAGACACAAAGTTGGAATTGAAACTCGAAAGTTCCTATCTAATATGAATTTTCTTGAAATTGAAACTCCTTATTTGATTAAGTCTACTCCTGAAGGTGCACGAGATTTTGTAGTGCCAAGTAGAATGAATCCCAACGAATTCTATGCGCTTCCTCAATCTCCACAAACATTTAAGCAACTATTAATGGTTAGTGGCTATGACCGATATTTTCAAATTGTAAAGTGCTTTAGGGATGAGGATTTGAGAGCAGACAGACAGCCAGAGTTCACCCAAATTGATTGTGAAATGGCATTTGTTAGCCAAGAGGAAGTTCGCTTCACTTTTGAATCGCTTATAAAGCATTTATTTAGCAGCATATTAAACGTGAGTTTCGAAAAGGACTTCCCGGTAATGACATACGATGAGGCCATGAGCCTTTATGGATCTGACAAGCCAGACCTAAGATTTGATATGAAATTTCATCATATAAAAGAATTAACCAGCGGTAAAGGTTTTAGGGTGTTTGATGAAGCAGAAAGTGTGATCGCTATTAAAGCGCCTGGAGCGGCAAATTATTCAAGAAAACAATTAGATCAATTAACTGATTGGGTAAAGCGTCCTCAAATCGGAGCCAAAGGATTGGCATATGTTAAATTCAATGAAGACGGAAGTATAAAGTCTTCGGTAGATAAATTTTATGATCAAGAAA
>JAYPLD010000025.1:2842-5980 GCA_038129265.1 Crocinitomicaceae bacterium | reverse complement strand
ATATTTTCAATTGCTTAGGATTTACAAAAGAGGAAGCTACAAATCAATTTGGATTTCTACTGAACGCATTTGAATACGGTGCACCCCCACATGGAGGAATTGCTTTTGGTTTTGACCGACTTTGTGCACTTTTTGGTGGGCAAGATAGCATTAGGGATTTTATTGCATTTCCAAAAAATAACAGCGGAAGAGATACCATGCTGGATGCGCCATCTAGATTAGATAAAGAGCAATTAGATGAATTGGCTCTGATTACAAAATAACGATTTATTCCTGTGGTTTTAATCTGTTGGCTTGAACCAATGAAACAAGACCTAATACGACCATTAATACCGTTTGGGTAGCCCATATCAAAGTACCAAAACCGATGTGTTCTGCCATTGGACCGTGCTCAATAAGTTCTGTTTTATTTAAAAAATAGGTAATACCTATTCCCACCATCACTGGATAAGTGCCCACTCCTCCTTGCACCACTATAAAACCAATAGTACCCAGTATAAAAGTAGATAAAACAGCATCTGCACCTAATGATGAATACTCTGGAAGTGAGAAAAAGGGAATCCAGAACATGATAACATAGCAAATCCAAATAGAAAAGGTTAATCCAATATATTGGAAAACTTCTTTCATTTTAAATAAGCTCTTTATGCCCTCTAAAAAATCATGTATAAATGATTTTACTTTTTCTTTAAATGAAGGCTTATAAAAGTACAAAAAGACTACACCTATTATTGTAATTAAAATCGTTATGAGAATAACATAACTAATCCATTTTCCTACGGAAACACTATCTGAAGAGCTGGATGCTGGACTCATATTTTTAGCTACATCTAACAAATCAGAAATCTGATCCATATTAATTAATAAGGCCGTTCCACCAACAAGAACTAAACAAAGCATATCCAGGATTCTTTCACTTACAATTGACCCAAACGATTTCTGAAAAGGAATGTTATCCGTTTTTAACAACACACCTGCTCTCGAAGCTTCTCCAAGCCTAGGGAAAATAATATTCATGATGTATCCCACCATAATGGCATGATATGATCTCCACAGGCTTGGTTGGTATCCCATTGGTTTTAGCGCATATAGCCATCGCTTTGCTCTCGCTAGATGACTTAAAAAGCCCACCAGCAAGGATAGGGCTAAAATGAAATAATCTGCTCTGTTAAAAATACCATAGAATTGCTTTCTTTCTGAAGCAGAAAATTGATCCCAAAAATACCAACCCACATAAACTCCAAGTAATAAGGGAATAGTGATTTTTAAACTATTTATTATGATATTTTTCATCCAATCTTAATGTTATCTATTAATCGAATGTTGCTCAATTTAACAGCCACAAATAAACGAGAATTTAACAAAGAATCCGTAACTTGATTAAGTTCAACTTCGTCTCTCAGCTCTAAATATTCCACATCAAATGAATTGGATAGTTTCTCTTTTGCGCTAAACAACATGTCTTTTATATTATGTTGATTTACCTGGGTTTTAAACCAATTTAATATTTGAAAAATTTCACCTGCTTTAATAAATTCATCACTGGAAAGATGCTTATTTCTTGAACTTCTTGCTAAGCCATTTGGTTCTCTAGAAGTTGGGCAACGGACCAATTGTATATGACTAAAATGTTGGTCCACTAGTTGTTCAACCACTAAAACTTGTTGGAAGTCTTTTTCTCCAAAAAAAGAAAGTGAAGGGTTCAATAACTTAAAAAAGATACTCAACACCCGAATTACCCCATCAAAATGTCCAGGTCGTGATTCTCCTTCTAATTTTAGATCTATACCTTTGATATTAACCTCTAACTGATCTTCTCCGAAATATAAATCAGCATAATCTGGAATAAAAACTACATCTACATTTGCTTTTTGCAATAACCTAAGGTCATTTTCTAAAGAAGAGGGGTATTTCTTTAAATCATTTTGATCATTAAATTGAGTTGGGTTTACAAAAATAGAAACCACAGAAATATCTGTTTTTGCTTTACATTCCTTTACGAGTTCAAGATGCCCCTCATGTAGGGCTCCCATTGTGGGGACAAATCCAATTTTAAGATTAGAAATCTGATTTCTCCATAATTGAATTTCCTCAACACTGTAAAGTACTTTCATGGCATATTAGTCGGGAATAAAGCTACTCTAAATGTTGGTTTTATGTGTTTTTTTTTTATATTTTTGTACCTCGTTTAATCAAGAAGGAGATTTAGAAGCTATGGAAAAAAACAAAATTCTTTACGTTACCCAAGAAATTAACCCATTTTTAATACAATCAGAAATATCAAATTTAGTAAGAACGCTTTCGCAAGGTGTTCACGAAACTGATAAAGAAATAAGAATATTCATGCCTCGATTTGGTGTGATCAATGAAAGAAGGCATCAACTACATGAAGTAATTAGACTTTCAGGAATGAATCTCATTATCAATGACTACGATCATCCCCTGATTATTAAAGTTGCTTCTATTCCTCAAATTAGAATTCAAGTCTATTTCATAGATAATGAAGAATTTTTCAAAAGAAAGTTTGTTTTTAATGGAGAGGATGGTAAATTTTTCAACGATAATGATGAAAGATCCATGTTCTTCTGTAAAGGAGTACTTGAAACGGTTAAGAAACTAGGTTGGGTCCCGGAAATTATCCACTGTCATGGCTGGATGTCTGCTTTAATGCCCGTTTATTTAAAAACACTTTACCAGAACGACCCTCATTTTTCTAGTGCTAAAGTGATTTACAGTATTTATGATGTTCAAAACAAAAACAAGTTTTCTAAGAATTTCAAGGAAAAATTAGCTTTTGACGAAATACCTGTTGATGAATTGAATATTGAAGGGAATATGGATGTTAAAACTCTTCACAGAATAGGCCTTGAATGGTGTGATGCGATTGGCGTTTGCTCAAGCGATGCAGAAGATCATTTTAAAACTTATTTAACAGAAACCGATAAGCCTTTGCTTCAATTCCACAGCGAAGAACAAACAATAGAAGTACATCAAGATTTTTATGAAAAAGTTCTTAGCGAGAGTGGCGTATTGGCTTAATAAGTCCCAATTTTTTTACGGTCACCTTTTTTGTATCTCTGCACTTTTTGCGGTGTTGGGTTCTTGTACAAAAAATAACTCTTTTGGCTTAGAAATAAA
>JAYPLD010000025.1:0-2742 GCA_038129265.1 Crocinitomicaceae bacterium | reverse complement strand
AGTAGAACAATTAACGGATCCTATACATACAGATTCTTCTTACTATAATAATAGTACTGTTCCCGTATCCACTACTGATTTGTCATTAGGAAACACCATTTATTCGAACCCACTCCTGCCTGGATATTTTGCAGGTCAGTCTGTAAACAAAGCCATTCTTAGCATTCCGTTGGATCCTACCCATTTTGCTTTGCCAATAATGAATCAATCTGGAACCCCAACACTAGACGGAAATGATGGTGATGATGGGTTTCTTTCTTGGTACTATGGACTTAAAATTAGTTCTCCAACAAATACAAACGGTGGATTATATTACATTGACATGACCGATTCCTACACTAGGATTCGAATGTATTATAGAGATACAACTGGTGCCAATTCGGATCACGACACGCTAGATTTTGATTTTAACATAAATGCAAATTGTGCTTATTTTCACCACGTAGAACACGATTACAGCAATACTGCTGTAGAGGTTGCCATTAATCAAAATGAAAGCAATCAATTATATATTCAAAGTTTAGGGGGTGTAAATGGTCAACTGTATATTCCTGGATTAGATAGTTTAAGGACCAGAAATATAATGATTAATAAAGCTGAAGTAATTCTACCGTTTGATGATTACAGCTATGATGAATATTTAGCTCCAGTGAATCTGTTTTTATCTAGAAAAAAAGAAAATTCATCTGAATTTTTGCCCGACTTATTTGAAGGAAGTTTAGGGGGAGGATATAACAATTCATCAAAAAATTATTCTTTTAATATCACCAGACATGTCAATGAATTGATGGCTGATAGTTCTATTTTAAATGATACCATCTCCATTATTCCATCTGGAAATGGCATTAGCGCTAATCGGGTGGTTTTAAATGGTATGAATAGCTTGAAAAGAAACAAAGCCAAAGCAGTAATAACCTATACAAAATACTAAAACATGTGCGGAATCGTAGCTTACCTAGGGCAGCAAAATGCTTATGAAATCATCATTAAAGGACTGCAGAGACTAGAGTATAGAGGTTATGATAGTGCTGGAATAGCACTGCACCAAAAAGGAGACATCCATGTTTTTAAACAAAAAGGGAAAGTAAAAGATCTACAAAATTTTATTGCCGATAAAGACACCTCAAGCGGTCTGGGAATTGGGCACACAAGGTGGGCTACCCATGGGTTACCAAACGACACTAACGCTCATCCTCATCAATCTGGCAATAAACAGATAAGCTTAGTTCATAATGGCATCATTGAAAACTATGCGGTGTTAAAGCAAGAATTAGAACAGCGTGGACATCAGTTTTTAAGTGAAACAGATACTGAAGTACTTGTTCACCTGATTGAAGATATACAAGAAAAAAGCAAACTATCGCTATTTGAAGCGGTACGCGTAGCTTTAAGCGAGGTAGTTGGCGCTTACGCCATTGTGGTTATTGATAAAGCAAATCCCAATCAATTAATTGCGGCTAGAAAGTCGAGCCCACTTGTTATAGGGATTGGGGAGGATGAATATTTTTTAGCTTCTGACGCCACGCCTATTGTAGAGTACACTAAAAACGTTATTTATTTAGATGATGATGAAATCGCTTTAATTAATCTTAGCGAGGGACTGACTTTAAAGACGATCAGTAACGAAATTAAAACGCCTTACATTCAGGAACTGGAAATGCAACTTGAAGCCCTTGAAAAAGGGGGATATGAGCATTTTATGCTTAAAGAAATCTATGAGCAACCCCAATCAATACTAGACTCTATGAGAGGAAGAATAAGTGTGAATCAGAGTCATGTAGGATTAGGAGGAATTAAAAATTATGAAGAAAAATTACTGAATGCTAATCGACTAATCTTTGTCGCTTGTGGCACATCTTGGCATGCCGGTTTAGTAGGTGAATATTTATTTGAAGAAATAGCCCGAATTCCTGTGGAAGTAGAGTATGCTTCTGAGTTCAGATATAGAAACCCTATTATAAACGAAAATGATGTGGTTATTGCTATTTCTCAATCAGGGGAAACAGCTGATACATTAGCCGCCATTAAAATTGCTAAAGAGAGAAAAGCTACAATCATCGGAATTTGCAATGTGGTTGGTAGTTCCATTTCAAGAGAAACAGACTGCGGATCGTATACCCATGCTGGTCCTGAAATTGGTGTAGCTTCTACCAAAGCATTTACAGCTCAGGTTACTATTTTGACCTTAATGGCCATGATGATCGGGAAAAGAAAAGGCACCATTAATGCAGAAAAATTCAACCGTTTGGTGGTTGAAATGAATGCCATTCCGGAAAAGCTCAAAACTGTTCTTAAACAAGATAAATTAATTGAAAAAATTGCTAAAATTTATCATGAATCGACCAATGCATTGTATTTGGGAAGAGGGATCAATTTCCCATTAGCCCTAGAAGGAGCGCTCAAGCTAAAAGAAATTTCTTACATCCATGCTGAAGGTTATCCTGCAGCGGAAATGAAACATGGACCCATTGCACTTATTGATGAGGAAATGCCTGTTTTTGTCATTGCAACTAAAGATTCAAGTTATGAGAAAATTGTATCCAACATTCAAGAAGTAAAAGCTCGAAAAGGGAAAATTATTGCTATTGTTTCCGAAGGGGATACCGAAGTTAAAAAGATAGCTGACCATTACATTGAAATTCCAAAATGTGATGAATTATTAGTTCCATTGTTAGCTACGGTCCCACTGCAATTATTAAGCTATCATATTGCTGTAATGAGAGGGTGTAATGTGGATCAGCC
>JAYPLD010000024.1:0-26198 GCA_038129265.1 Crocinitomicaceae bacterium | reverse complement strand
AAAAAACTGGATGAAAATAACATTGGGAATACGGCATCTTACATTTTTTCGGGAAAAACATCTTACCTAGAGCAAACCTCAAAACTGCTGTATAATTACATTGACACCAACGGACTACCTTTTAATTTTACGGATCTTTTTGGCAAGTTGTCGTTTAATACGGCTAACGGTAGTAAAATCAACTTTTTTGGCTTTAACTACAATGATCGTGTGAGATACAAAGCTGTATCGGATTTGAATTGGGACTCATGGGGTGTTGGATCCAACTTTGTTATTGTTCCCTCAAGCTCAACTATGCTCATCTTAGGAAGGTTTAACATCAGTGATTACCAGATTTCATTAACGGAAAAAGACCCTGTAACAGGGGGTAATTTATCTCCTAGAACAAGCAGAATTAACGGATTTAACTTTGGTTTTGATTTTAAATATTTCCTTAGAGAAAATGAAATCAAGTACGGAATAGATATTAATGGGTTTGCTACCGAATTTGATTTCTTTAATAGTGTGGGTAGACAAATTGAACAAAACCAAAACACGACAGAACTTGCAGGTTATATTGATAGTAAAATCATAAAGGGTTTATTGGTTATTAATCCTAGTTTCAGGGCTCAATATTATGCCTCACTTAGAAATTTTTCACCAGAGCCTAGGTTAGGAATCAAGTATAATGTTTCCGAAAAATTCCGATTAAAAGGTGCTACGGGGCTATATTCTCAAAACTTAATTTCTGCTAACTCTGATCGAGACGTAGTTAATTTATTTTATGGATTCCTATCTGGACCTGACAACTTACAAGATTCCATTACCCTTTCTAACGGTGAGAGAGTGGAAAGAAGACATAACCTTCAAAAAGCAACCCATGCTATTCTTGGTGGAGAACTTGATATTTCAAGAAATTTTACGCTTAATGTAGAAGGTTACTACAAGTGGTTTAATCAATTATCTAATATCAACCGAAACAAATTATATAATGATGATATTAACTCCTACACCATACCCGATGAGCTTAAAAAAGATTTTATTATTGAGTCAGGTGATGCCTACGGTGTAGATGTGGTCCTCAAATACAAAGCTGAAAAAACCTATCTATGGGCTGTATATTCACTGGGTAAAGTTACTCGTTGGGATGGCTTGAGAGAATATGCTCCTCTTTTTGATCGAAGACACAACATCAACCTTGTTGGAACAAGAACATTTGGTGAAGATGATGATTGGGAAGTGAATATAAGGTGGAATTTTGGTAGCGGTTTACCTTTTACCCAAACCCAAGGGTACTATCATTCCATAGATTATTCTCAAGGAATTAATACGGATATTACAACCATAAATTCAAATGACTTAGAAATCATTTATGCCGATTTAAATCAAGGTAGACTTTCCGCCTATCATCGTTTTGACCTAGCTATTAAAAAGCATATTGAATTTAATAAAACAACTACTCTCGATGTTACAGCCAGCGTTACCAATCTGTATAACCGACAAAATATTTTTTATGTAGATCGGGTAACTACAGATAAAGTATACCAACTCCCCCTCCTTCCGAGTCTTGGTGTTAGCTTTAAATTTTAACGCATTTTTTTCCATATCGTTTAAATTCAGTAACTTTGATTCCCGTATTTAAATTAACTACAATACGGCATGTCATCAAAAACAAAATACATCTTTGTAACTGGAGGTGTTACTTCTTCATTAGGTAAAGGAATTATATCGGCTTCATTAGCCAAGTTACTTCAAGCAAGGGGCTTAAGTGTGACCATCCAGAAATTGGATCCCTATATTAATGTTGACCCTGGTACATTAAATCCATATGAACACGGAGAATGCTACGTTACTGACGATGGTGCTGAAACAGATTTAGATCTAGGTCACTATGAACGATTTTTGAATGTCAATACCTCTCAAGATAATAATGTTACTACGGGAAAAATATATCAAAGTGTTATTAACAGAGAAAGAAGAGGGGATTATTTAGGTAAAACCGTACAAGTTATTCCTCATATCACAAATGAAATTAAAGACCATATCATACAACTTGGAAAAGATGATACATACGATGTGGTTATCACTGAAATTGGCGGTACAGTTGGTGATATTGAGTCCTTACCCTTCATAGAATCAATTCGTCAGCTTAAATGGGATCTTCCAGGGAAAGTGTTATTTGTTCACCTCACCTTAATTCCATACCTATCTACTTCAGGAGAATTGAAAACTAAACCGACCCAACACTCTGTTAAAACCCTATTAGAATATGGGATTCAACCTGATATTTTGGTGTGCAGAACAGAACATCATCTAGATAGTGACCTCCGTAAAAAAATTGCTCTTTTCTGTAACGTAGAACAAAAATGTGTAATCGAGTCCATTGATGCAAAAACCATCTATGAAGTTCCTCTTCTCATGAAGGAAGAAAAATTAGATGAAGTAGTATGTGAAAAATTATCTCTTCAAGGCAAAGAACATTATGAACTCAAAAAATGGAATCAATTTTTAAATCATTTATCTAAGCCTGAACACACTACTGAAATAGCTTTGATAGGTAAATATGTTGAGCTAAAAGACTCTTATATTTCTATAGCTGAATCACTAATCCACGCAGGAGCAGAAAACAAAACCAGAGTAAATATTCATTGGATTCATTCTTCAGAAATGGAAGGTGAAAATATTAACAATCAACTATCAAAAATGGATGGTATCATTGTGGCTCCTGGTTTTGGATCAAGAGCAGTAGAGGGAAAGATTAATGCGGTTAAATTTGCTAGAGAAAATCAGGTTCCCTTTCTAGGTATCTGTTTAGGAATGCAGTGTGCAGTGATTGAGTTTGCTCGAAATGTTATTGGATTTAAAGAAGCTCATTCTACAGAAATTAATAGCGAAACACCCTATCCAGTAATTAGTATGATGGAAGAACAAAAGGAATTGAAAAATTTAGGGGGAACCATGAGACTTGGAGCGTATGACTGTCATGTAGAAAAAGACTCTTTGCTACATAAGGTTTATCAAAATGATCTCATATCAGAAAGGCATAGACATCGTTATGAATTCAACAACAAATACGTAAGTGATTTTGAAGAAAATGGGATTGTTTTTTCTGGAAAAAACAAAGCAAATAATCTTATGGAAACCATTGAAATTCCTAATCACCCATGGTTTATAGGTGTTCAATACCACCCTGAATATAAAAGTAGAGTAGTAAATCCACACCCATTATTTATTAGTTTTATCAAGGCTACTTTAACACATCAAACCAATGCTGTGGATTCCTTGACAACTATAAATTCTTAATGAGCCCCCAGGAAATCGTCAATCAAATGTTTTCAAACGACTCATTTAGCCAATGGCTTGATGTACAAATTGAGGAAGTGAAAATAGGTAGATGTAAAGCTTCATTATACGTTTCTAATTTGATGACTAACGGGTTTGAAATAGCACACGGTGGTATAGCCTATTCATTAGCAGATAGTTGTGCTGCTTTTACAGCTAACTCATTTGGTTTCATCGCAATAACTAAAAACTCCCATATTCAATACCTCAAAAAGGTAAATAAAGGCGATCGACTCAACGCTCATTGTATAACTACTGAGCTAGATAAAAAAAACCTTGAGGTACAAATAACAAACCAACATCAGGAACTCGTTGCGAATTACTCGTGTTCCATTCATTATACTAAAACACAATGGACGAGTTAATTCTCATGTCTTCTGTTTTAACTTAACTTTACGTAAATTACCATTATGAAAAACGTATTTATACTAGATGCCATTAGAACACCCATAGGAAATTTTGGTGGAACGCTTAGTAATATGAGAGCTGATGACCTAGCAGCACGACCATTAGCTGAACTCATCAAAAGAAATCCAAATACGGACTGGGAACAAGTAGAAGATGTGCTGTTAGGTTGTGCCAATCAAGCCGGTGAAGACAATAGAAATATTGCCAGAATGGCTCTGCTATTAGCTGGACTACCTCATCAAATAGGGGGAGAAACAATAAATCGATTATGTTCTTCAGGAATGGCAGCAGCAGTAAATGCCTACAGAGCTATATCCATAGGAGAAGGTGAACTATACATCACGGGAGGAGTAGAACATATGACTAGAGGCCCTTGGGTAATTTCAAAAGTATCTAAGCCCTTTGGAAGAGATGCACAAATGCATGATTCTAGCTTTGGGTGGCGCTTTATAAATCCCATTATGCAACAAAAATTTGGTACAGACGGTATGGGCCAAACAGCAGAAAATTTAGTAGAAATGTATGGGATTTCAAGAGAAGATCAAGATCTATTTGCCTATAGATCTCAGATGAAAGCAACAACAGCAACTGAAAATGGTCGATTAGATGAAGAGATTTGTAAAGTGATTTTGCCACAACGAAAAAAAGATGATATTGTATTTGAAAAGGATGAATTCATTAAACCAGCAACTACATTAGAAAAACTAGGATCACTAAGAGCTGCATTCAAAAAAGAAGGTGGTTCTGTTACCGCAGGAAATTCTTCTGGTTTAAATGATGGTGCGGCTGCTATGATTCTAGGAACGGAAGAAGCGGCAAACAAAAATCACCTTACGCCAAAATCAAGAATAGTGGGAGCAGCAGTAGCAGGAGTAGAACCCAGAATAATGGGTATTGGACCTGTGGAAGCCACTAAAAAAGTTTTACATAGAACAGGGCTATCGCTCGATCAAATGGATATTATTGAACTAAATGAAGCGTTTGCAGCCCAAAGTTTAGCTTGTACAAGAGCATTAGGCATAGCAGATGACGATGAACGAGTTAATCCCAATGGTGGTGCCATTGCTATTGGACATCCATTGGGGATGACAGGAGCAAGAATCTTGCAAACTGCATCTCTGGAGTTAGAAAAACAGAAAAAGAAGTATGCCCTAGTTAGTATGTGTATTGGAGTTGGACAAGGATATGCTACCATAATAGAACGCGTGTAAAATGCTTTACGAATTCAAAGGATTAAGACCATATGTGCATGAAGACGCTTTTGTTCATCCTCAAGCAAATGTAACAGGGAATGTAGAAATTTACGAAAACGTATACATTGGACCTGGTGCAGTAGTCAGAGGAGACTGGGGTAAAATTGTGATTAAGGCTGGTGCTAACGTGCAGGAAAATTGTGTCATTCATATGTTTCCTGGCACTACCGTAATGATTGAAGAAGGAGCCCATTTAGGGCATGGATGTATTGTACATGGTGCTAGCATCGGAAAAAATGCTTTAATTGGCATGAATGCCGTTATAATGGACGATGCTCAAATTGGTGAAAACAGTATTATAGGCGCATTAAGTTTTGTAAAAGCAGAAATGGTGATTCCAAATCGAAAAGTGGTTGCTGGTAATCCAGCTAAAATCATTAAAGATGTAAGTGATGAAATGATCAATTGGAAAACTAATGGAACCAAATTATATCAGGAACTCCCTCATGAATGTCACATCCATTTAAAGGAAACCACCTCTTTGAAATCACCTATTAACCAAGTGAATGAAGAGATTATTTCATACAAAACCTGGAAAAAATCAAACTAAAAATCGTCCTCTACAATATGGTAGTTTACGATTGCATTGATGTATTCTTCTCTTAATGCTTTTGGCAACTCTTCAGAAAGTTGAGAAATCATTTCTTCTAAAATGGCTTTTTCTACCTTCTTCTTGATTTTATCTTTAGACATCATTACGTCTGTGAGTAAACCCATTAGCTGACCTTTATGGGCCTTTAAGACTTCTTCTGCATTCAGCACATCTATTTCAATCTCTAGTTTCATTTAGTTACCTATTGCGTTCATCATATCTTGCAGCGTAATGATATGTTGTTTATCTCCCCCTAAATTCACGATAACTGCTCTATTTTCATTGTTGAATAATTTAGATAGATCATTTATGGAAAAATTTCCATCCACTTCAGGGAAAGGTTCTTCCATAATTTGTTTTACGGGGAACTCTTTAATCAAAGGATCATCTAAGATTTTTTGAAAAATATTATGGTCAGAAATGGAGCCCACTGATTTTCCATTTTCAAATACAGGAACTTGAGAAATTTCAAATTGTTTCATTTCAACCATTACCTTTGATAGCGGATCGTTAACGTCAGCCGTGATCAATCTTTTGCCGTTGTGATGAGCTACTATTTCAGAAGCTTTTGTCTTTTCTTCTTCTAAGAATCCTCTCTCTCTCATCCAATCATCATTGTACATCTTCCCAATGTATCTACTTCCAGAGTCATGAAGTAAAACGACCACTACATCGTCTTTATTAAAATGGTGTTTTAATTGTAGCACTCCTTTGATAGCTGCCCCACACGAGTTTCCTGCAAAAATACCTTCTTCTCTAGCCATTTTTCTAGTGTAAACAGCCGCGTCTTTATCCGTCACCTTTTCAAAATGATCAATTAGTTTAAAATCCACATTTTCGGGAAGAATATCTTCCCCAATTCCTTCTGTGATATAGGGGTAAATCTCATTCTCATCAAATATGCCAGTCTCATGATATTTTTTGAATACGGAACCGTATGTGTCAATTCCCCACACTTTTATGGCTGGATTTTTCTCCTTTAGATATTTAGCAACGCCTGAAATGGTTCCGCCCGTACCAACCCCAACTACAAAATGTGTGATTTTGCCATCTGTTTGTTCCCAAATTTCAGGTCCAGTTGTTTCATAATGTGCAATTCGATTAGATAAATTATCGTACTGATTTACATACCAACTATTTGGTGTTTCTTCTGCTAACCTTCTGGACACCGAATAATAAGACCTTGGGTCATCTGGCTCCACTGCTGTTGGACATACTATGACTTCAGCACCTACTGCTCGAAGGATATCAAATTTCTCTTTAGATTGTTTATCTGTGGAAACACAAATCAACTTATATCCCTTCACAATAGCCGCTAAGGCTAAGCCCATCCCCGTATTACCAGAAGTACCCTCCACAATGGTTCCACCGGGTTTTAACCTACCATCAGCCTCTGCATCTTCAACCATTTTTAACGCCATTCTATCTTTTACTGAACTCCCTGGGTTAAAATACTCCACTTTAGCTAATACAGTTGCTTCCATCCCCTTAGTTATGGCATTCAACTTTACCATTGGGGTATTCCCTATTGTTTCAAGGATATTATTAGCAATCTTCATACATTTATTTTTTGCAAATGTAGAAAATAGGTCAAGTATTAAGAAAAGATTTAAATTAAATCTCCATCAATGCATTTAGGCTATCCATTTGGATATTGAAAGTTGGGCTTGAACTGCATTTAAAAAAAGTAGGGTCAGAAAGATAGGACTGTATACTTTGCTCTAAATTATTCCTTTTCAATATCATATTAAAGTCAGATTCGCCTTGTTCAATTTGAGAAACTACGGTAATATATTCATCTATTTCGGCAGCAAAATCTTCTAGAAAAATTACACAAGCTTGATCTAATTGTTGCTCTTCTGTAATAATAGACTCATCGGCATGGTTGTTACATGACCAGAAAAGAAATAAAAAACCTATAATTAAGCGAATTGATTTCAATTTACTTCCCTAATAAATTAAGCGCCTCTCTGGATGTAATAATTTTCTGCTTGAATTCGCCTACAATGAAACAATCCTCAAGTCCTTTTTTGGCAATTCTATCTCTAAATGCCATTGCTTGCTCATAAGTATCTAATTTACCTACATAATATCTAGTATATCCACTAACGACATCTTTTTTAGGAAGTACATTACCTATATCTAGAAATAGATCTAAATAATCTGTAGGTACTTTTTCTTTAAATGCACCTACTTGTACTCTAAACTTCACCAATTTTGGATCAACTGCATTTACTGAAGGAGTTGAACTTAACGAAATATCCTCCACTACACCTGGTTTCACATCGAATCCAGCTTCTCTAAGTGTCACACGCTTACCATCTTTAAACGCTACAATAAAGGCATCGTTATAACCAGATGTTGTCAAGTTCACCTTATGAGAAGCAGCTTTAGCTTTGTCTGTGTAAGAACCCGAGAAAAAACGATACAATCCGTCATCTCCTTTTACGGAAACCACCTCTGGAAGATCAGCAAATACCGATTTACTAATTTTTCTACTGAACGCACCTATTTGAATTCTAAAGGAAGCCATTTGTGTTTCTGGGTCTATGACAGGTACGAATTCATCATTTCCAGTCTCATTGTTTTGAGACGTATTTGAAAAGTCATTAGTTTGATTGTTATTTAAACCTGAACTATTGCTTGAGGAATTGTCTATGGTTTCATTTGCCACTTCAATAGATTCTACAATTTCATCTACATTGACAGGTGTAATCTCATCCTGATCATTTATTTCCACTACTCCTTGAACTTGAACACTGTCCTCTTCTAACTCTTTAATTACATCTGCAACCATATCAGGATCATATCCACCCATCACATATAATATAGAATCACCAGATTCTTTAACCTGAAAATCTCGATTGGCTAATTTTTTCCACAGTTCATCTTCGGAAACGCCTTGGATATCAGATCCAACAACAACATACAGTTCTTTAGCTTTTGGTTTAAGTGTTTTGGTATCTACTAAAGTCTTGAGAGATCTAGGATCTGAACCCCACGTACGATGTAGGGTATCCCAATCTGTAAATTCACCAATTGAATCCTTATATCTTCTAAAGTTTTCAATGTGATGATCATCCGTCATCGTGACTCCTTTCATATCTACCAGAGCACCCTCCATACTTAATAATTCATCATCAAAACTATTAGCTACTCCATCTAAATCATCATCTAGAGGACAACCAAATTCATCCACCTCTACGCCTGGTGGAGTATTGGCACATCTGTCCATGTGGTCTACTACCATATCCCCATCTGAATCCATTGTGTCTTCTCTGTAATATTGTTCAGAATCTTCATCAATAACATCAAACTTAGGTTTCTTCTTGGACTTGATATTAAAGTCATAAGACATCGCAATATGAGAGTATAACAGCTTATCATTTCTGGCATCACCTATCCTGTTTCCGATACTTTCATTAGTTACCCCGTCAATCAGATCAGTAAAAGTAAAATGCACCGCTGTACCTACCCTAAACTTTAATTTATTGCCCACATGGAAATTAGCACCTAATTCTAATGGCATTCCAAGCGTTCTTTCTTGATATTTTCCAAAACCATCAAAATTTTGTTCTCTTATATCTGACTCATAGGTATAATCTCGTACTAAGTCTACCGCATTATCCGCATTGGGATCATTTTCAGCTAAATCTTTAATAGACCCATCTGACCAATAATGATACGTATTTCCATTTGCGTCCTGAAGATCAGTTTTTGATAAAAATTCAATGGACTCTAAGCCAATATGAATGTATGGCTCGACATTTCTACCTTTTTTAAGAAAATGATTAAAGTTGTAATTTATGGTAACACCTCCAGTGGTGATGTTTGAATTAAAATTTAAATTACGAGTTAATGTTCTTTCATTAGCGCTTATTTGCCCAAAAAGAACATAAAATCCCAAATCCAAGAAATCATTTAATGGGTTAATTAATCTTAACGTAGTTGCCAATCTACTTACCATTGGGTGATATCCTTGATGGTTAGATCCAATATCACCATAAAATGTCAGCATACCCGTTCCTAAACTAACTTGAGGTTTAAAAATAAACTCTTCTTCGGCTGAAGATTCAAAAACGTTTTCTTGTTCATCAGTTGAGTAAGAGTCAAGATCTTCTGGTTCTGTGTCCTCTACATCGATAAATGAATCATCAAATTCGTCAGTAGGTTCTGTTTGAACATCTTCATTTTTAGTGGTATCGATAATGTTTTTAGGTATAGAATCTAATGGTGTAATTGCAGCTTCCTCTTGAAGTATTTCCATAGAATCTTGTACACTTGCGATAGTATCATCTACAACCTGGGTATTTCCAATCAAGTAGAAAATTGAAAAATTTACAACGAGTATGTATCTTAATTTGAACATCTACAGGGAAACTTTATACGGTAATCATTTGATATAGTTTCTAAATATACATCAATTTACATAAAATAAATTTTTATCATTCTATTATTGATATGGAAATAAATGTAGTTTTTATCTTAGCTTTAAATTTACGCTATGTCTGAAGAAAACGGCTACGTCCATCTAGAAACAGATGATTTAGGAATTTCAACCATCACTTTTTTCCATCCTCAAAGTAATTCTTTACCCTCATTTTTATTAAATAAATTGGCTCAAACCATTGAAGATACTGGGAAAGATTACAAGACTAAAGTGATCAAACTTCAATCTGGTGGTGATAGGACTTTTTGTGCAGGAGCTAGCTTTGATGAGCTACAATCTATCGAAAATATTGAACAAGGAATTGCCTTTTTTTCAGGTTTTGCAAAAGTGATAAACGCAGCAAGAAAGTGCCCTAAACTAATTGTTGGAAGAGTTCAAGGTAAAGCAGTTGGTGGTGGTGTTGGCATGGCCAGTGCTGTAGATTATTGCTTTGCTACAAAATATGCTGCTGTTAAACTCAGCGAACTAGCCATTGGAATAGGACCTTTCGTAGTAGGACCAGCTGTACAAAGAAAAGTGGGATTATCTGCTATGAGCACTCTGGCGATAGATGCCACAAGTTGGTATAGTGCTGATTGGGCAAAGGAAAAAGGTCTCTATGCATCTGTTTACGATACTACCGAAGAAATGGATGAAGCTGTTCAAAAATTGTGTAGTAAACTAGCCATGTCACACGAAAACGCCACATTAGAATTAAAAAAAATCTTTTGGGAGGGAACTGAAAACTGGGATAAGCTATTAGCTGAAAGAGCGAAAATTTCTGGTGAACTCATTTTATCCTCCTACTCTAAAGATGCCATTAAGAAAATCAAAGGGAAATAATCATGTCATTTCCTGAAATACACTTTGGAAACATCAATCAATATGCTGCGAAAATTGATGATATAAACACTAATAAAAAAGTGTTTATACTCATTGATGAAAACACACAAAAGTGGCTATCACATATTCAAGTTTCTACTTTTAAGAATGCTTTTGTTCTAGTATTAAAAGCCGGTGAACACAATAAGAATTTCAAGCAAGTTCATCTAATTTGGGATTTCCTTAATCAAAACCTGGCGAACAGAAATGATGAAGTGTACATTATAGGTGGTGGAGTCATTTGTGATTTAGCAGCATTTGCCACATCTACATTTAAAAGAGGGGTTTCATTCCATCTTATACCTACTTCATTATTAGCCATGGTAGATGCATCTATTGGAGGAAAAACAGGGTTAAATTTTAAAAATCTTAAAAATAATATTGGCACATTTAATCATCCAAAAAATATATTTTGCGACCATCAATTTCTAAGTACTCTAAGCCAAAAAGAAATCATATCCGGAATGGCAGAAGTCTTTAAGCATGCCATTATAGGGGATCATCAACTATGGGAACACCTTGCTAACCAGCACACAGATTCTTTGAATTTCGAATACCTTATTCCTCGTTCTTCTAATTTAAAATTAAAAGTAGTTAAAGCCGATCCCATGGAAGAAGGAGAAAGAAAGAAATTAAATTTTGGACATACCGTTGGACATGCCATTGAATCAGCACTTTTACTTAACGACAAGCCTACTCTTCATGGATTTGCAGTGGCATTTGGCATGATTGTAGAGTCTTTTTTAGCATATAAACTTAACCTTTGTTCGCTGGATACCTATATGGAAATTAAACATAAACTAAATGTATTTTTTAAACCTCATCTAGATTTTAACATAAATGAAAGTTCAGTATTTGAATTTATGGCGCATGACAAAAAAAATAATCATTCTTCAATTAATTTCTCTCTTCCGAAAAAAATTGGTGAGGTTATCACTGATGTAGAAATAAATAAAAATGAAGTTAAATCCATACTTAAGGAATTTAAAGTAAATGGTTAAAGTCAAAGCTTCATCCTCCAGAATAGAAGGTTGTGTTCAATTATCTGCCTCAAAAAGTATTAGCAATCGATTGCTCATGATCAAAGCCATTTCCAAGAGCTCATTCGATCTGTATAATTTATCCGAGTCAGATGACACTCAAATTCTAAATCAAATCTTATCAAATACCTCATTACCAAACGAAATAAATTGTCATCATGCTGGAACCACATTACGATTTTTAACGGCATATTTATCTACTATTAAAGGCAAGTATCGAGTATTTGGCAGTAAGAGAATGCATCAAAGACCCATTAAACCATTAGTAGACTGCATTCGTAAATTAGGAATTGAAGTACGATATCTAGAAAATGAGGGATTCCCACCCATTGAAATTAATGGAAATGAAACTGTTGAAGGAGGAGAATTAACGATTTCTGGGAATATAAGTAGTCAATTTATATCGGCATTACTACTAATTGCCCCCAAATTAAAAAACGGTTTATCGCTACGTATCATAGAACCCATTTTGTCTACACCATATATTAAAATGACGCTTAGTCTAATGCAAGAAATGGGGATTGAGTACAAATGGGATAAAAACACTATTCATGTTAAACATCAAGCCTATTCTACAAAAAATATAGCTGCCGAAAACGATTGGAGTAGTGCTTCTTTTATTTATAGTTTAGCTTCTCTTTCTAACGAATCAAAAATTGAAATCCCGCACTTACATCCTAATTCAGTTCAAGGTGACTCTTTTGTTAGCGAATTGTACAGTCAATTGGGTGTTGAAACTTCCTTTCATGAAAAGGGCATCACGATAACTAAAAATAATCATTTAAGTAAAAAAGTAGAATTCAACCTTAGTGATTTTCCAGATCTTGCTCTACCTTATGTTGTTTCATGCGCAGGTTTAGGTGTTGAAGTATATTTAACAGGTCTTGAAAGCCTAAAAATCAAAGAATCTGACAGACTTGTGACCATAAAAAAGGAACTTTCAAAATTTAATGTGGAATGTAAAATAAATGATCATTCAATCTACGTGCCCAAAAACCAGCAAATTAAATATAACGGGGAGGTGATTGAAGATCACAATGATCATAGAATTCCCATGAGCATTGCTCCTTTGGCTATTAAAACAGAGGGTAATATTTTCTTCAAGGACAGTTCTGTGGTAAACAAGTCTTACCCTTTATTTTGGGATGATTTAAAAAAATTGGGGTTTAGTATTGTTAATTAACTGTTCTTCCCATTTCGTACAATGCAATGGCAGTGGCAACAGAAACATTAAGAGAATCAATTGTACCTTTCATGGGTACTTTAAAAACTTGATTTGATAGTTGAATTAGATTTTTACTTATACCATCTTCTTCACTACCCATTATCAAAGCTTTTGGTCCGCTGAACTTATATTCATATATCGACTTTTCACCCTTCTCCGAGATGGAAAAAATATGAAGCCCTGAACCCTGAAGAAACTCAGAAGCCCATTGTAAATTATGCACTTTACAAACTGGAATTTTATACAGTGCCCCGGCAGATGTTTTAATGGCATCATTCGTAATCAATGCTGACTCCTTAGAAGGAATAACAATTGCATTAACACCAAAGCATTCAGCCGTTCGGCAAATAGCTCCAAAATTTCTAACATCCTTCACGCGATCTAACATTAACACAAAAGGATCTTTCCCGTCCTCATATATTTGCTGAATAATATGATCTAGCTCGTGATAAGGCAGTGGAGAAATCATCGCAATTACACCCTGATGATTTTTCTTCACCATGTGGTTTAACTTTTGTATCGGAACACGTTGAAATACTATTTTTTCTCTCTTAAGTGTGTCCATTAACTCCCCAAATAGATCTCCCTTTGCACCTTGTTGAACAAGAACTTTATTTATGGTTTTCCCCTCTGAAATCGCTTCTAAAACAGATCTTATTCCGTAGATGAAGTCTTTTGTCATTTCTTTTTTCATTGTACAATGTATACTTTACCTTTTCTCCATGATTCAACAGCTCTATACCAAGATGATTTATAGGAGTAATTTCTATCTAATTCGTAATCATTCATTGAAAAAGGGTTTGAAACTTTATCAAAAGTAAATTTTAATCCGGATGATTGAATCCTCATGGGATCATTTAAGGAATTGTATGCATTTAAATTTGAATTACTTTGTTGACCGTAATACCATATTTCTGCATTTTTTGTTTTTCTAACGTAACTAGGAGGACCAAAAATAATACTAATCATGCCCCTATCTGTTTTCCATCCCTCAAGATGAGAAGTAAACATTTCATTTGCTTTTTCTACTCTTGAATAATATGTCTTGATGAGATTCCTAGCTCTCTCCATAGAGGAAGTTTTGGAAAGCCAAAACTGATCAACTGTGTTTTTTGGATCTTGACCATTCGCTATTTTTTTAAATTCTTCTTTGGTACATAAAAAACGTAATGGTGCAATTAACTGTTTGGGTTCTTTTAGATAAGGGAAATAAGGATTGAAGTTGAATAAGGAAAATCCTTGATTAGTCAACGTATCAATTTGAAAGTATACAAATCCATTATCTGGTAGTACAACATCTGTATTTTGATTGAAATCAATACGTTTATATTGGCCTGTAGCTTTAGGAAAAGATAGTCTCCTAGCCTTACTAAATGGAGGCAAAGCTACTGGAAAATTGGTGTTATTATTATTTACATAAATACTTTGGTTCGTTAAGTAATTATTGGTCATATTAATGTGCTTTGAACCCGTATAATAGTTATTTAATAAAACTTGATTATTCGTATCCTTTATTAGAAAGAACTGCCTGTGGTAAACATCCTTTTTATTTATATCAACTAATCTTTCATAGGTTCTAAATCGATTTAAATCTGTAATAGACAGTTTTAATTTAGCCAATTTATTTACAGACAAATTAAATGGAATCACAGTATCTATAAATTCCTTTTTATTGGTAGTGTAAAAATCCTTCCAAAAAATGGATCCTGAATCTATCCAGGTTTTACCATTTTCAGTGTAAAGATTGTATGAGAGTTTTAAATTAGCATTAAAGGGTTTTGTCCTATCATTTCGAGTATACAATAAATCTGCTGTTTTGATTTTAAAAAATATTTTGGATTGCAGATCATTGTGATGAAAAATAGAAAACTCAGGCTTCATGGATACTGCCATTTTTGTATCTAAATCATAATTTGAATTCTCAACGGTCACACAACTAATACAGCTTAAAAAAACAAAAAGAATTTTACTGAAAGATTTCCTCATAGGGAGATATTATCTCTTGATTACAGGCGTATACACCACATTACTGTGGTTTAAATTTCTGTCAATTAATAGTATAGAAAAGCGAATACTATCATTGTGATTTGAATTGAAATTGTAGAACGGACTTAATACCAGTTGCATATTACCTTTAAGGGATTTGTTTTGTCCAAAAGGGGTTATATCTTCGATCCGAAACCCGTTTGGGATAGTATCGTAAGGCTGATTATTATTTTGTTGAAATGCTGCATTTTCCCCGTTAGGATCCATAGTTCCTTTTACAAGTTGTCCTTCCATCACCTCGTAATACTCTAGATATACATTGTAGTGGTAAAAGCTTCCTGGATCATAAGGTGGATCTATTTGATTTGGATTCAATCCAATATCACCATCTCCGTCAGTAAAGAAAAAGGTAATAATGCCCGAATCACCTTGAATATCAAACTGAACAAACTCCACATTTGGCTCGTCAGGGTATTGGACTGGCTTTAAACAGGAGGATAAAGCCAATAAAATGAAAAAAACTATGCTTATTTTTGCTTTTAACTTATTCACACCATAAAAGTAAACTATTTAGGAATTCATTGAATTTTGTAGATAAAATATTTGAGATTAACAGTGAAAATGAGTTCAATGAACTTGCATTATCTGTTTTTCGTTATCAGCATGAAAATATACCTATATACAACACTTATATTAACTCAAGAAAAATTTCATTAAATCAAATTCAACATTACGCTGAAATTCCTTTTCTTCCTATACAGTTTTTTAAATCTCATAAAATCATACCAAGAAACTCAAGTGCCACTACCACTTTTTTAAGCAGCGGAACTACCAATCAAGAGAGAAGTAAACATTACGTACACAACCTAGACATATATAAAAGATCGTTTACAACTGGATTTCAAAATGTATATGGTGATATGAAGGATCAGATTATACTTGCTCTGTTACCTTCTTATCAAGAACAAGGAAATAGTTCGTTGATCTACATGGTAGACCAACTCATAAACGATTCAAATGAACAAAGTGGTTATTTAGAGCCCAACTCTGAATTAACAATTCAAAAAATTCATGACCTAAAAGATAAAAAGGTCTTGCTAATAGGGGTTTCTTATGCGCTTTTAGACTTAATTGAAAATTTTGATTTACCCCGTTTAAAAAATTGGAACATCATGGAAACTGGAGGCATGAAAGGAAGAAAAAGAGAACTAGTTCGAGAAGAGCTTCATCAGATTTTGCAAAAGGGATTTGGAACAGAAAATATACACAGTGAATATGGCATGACTGAGCTACTTTCTCAAGCGTATTCTACCCAAAGTGGAAAATTCACGTCTCCACCGTGGATGAAGTTTTTAATAAGAGAACTTGAAGATCCTTTTACGTATTGCCCCTATGAAAAGACAGGTGGTGTAAATATTATAGACCTTGCTAATTTGTACAGTTGTTCGTTTATTGAAACTCAAGATTTAGGCAGAATGCATAAAAATGGAACCGTATCCATTCTAGGAAGGTTTGATCAAGCTGAAATTAGAGGATGTAATCTATTAACCTTTAGCTAACTTTAAGAACAAAGTAATTTTTCTTTCCTCTTTGTAACAAAATATATTGATTTGCAATTAGGTCTTCTTCACCCACCAGGAAATCAATGGATGCTTTTTTCTTATTTACAGAGATAGAATTTTCATTTAACGCTCTACGGGCCTCTCCATTCGATTTTAAAAATCCTGAAATTGAAGACAATAAGTCTATTATTGATACCTTTCCTGCTAATTCTGACTTGGTAATTTCTTTTTGGGGTACACCATCAAAAATTTCCATAAAAAGAGAACTACTTAACCCTTTAAGCGCCTCAACGGCAGCATCTCCTTTTTTAAATAAGATAGAGGATGCTTCAACAGCTGCATTATAATTTTCTTCACCATGTACTAGTTCGGTAAGCGATTTGGCTAATTCTTTTTGGAGTATCCTCTGCCCCGGATTTATGTCGTGTTCTTCTATCAATGTTTCCACTTCATCTTTAGACTTTAGCGTGAAGATTTTAATATAGTTTTTCGCATCTTCATCGCTACTATTAATCCAATACTGGTAAAACTTATAGGGTGATGTTTTTTTCGGATCTAGCCAAACATTACCATCTTCTGTTTTGCCAAATTTTGAACCATCTGCCTTCTGAATAAGTGGTGATGTTATGGCATAAGCTGATCCACCATCCATTCTTCTAATTAGCTCCGTTCCCGTTACAATATTCCCCCATTGATCAGAACCACCCATTTGCACTTTACATTGGTGATTTTTATACAACCAATAAAAGTCATAACCTTGGACCAGTTGGTAAGTGAATTCCGTAAATGAAATCCCAGTTTCTAATCTTTTCTTCACAGATTCTTTTGCCATCATGTAATTCACAGAGATATGCTTCCCCACATCTCTAATGAAATCCAAAAAATTAAACGACTTGAACCAGTCGTAATTATTGACCATTGCAGCGGCATTTGGAACATGTTCAAATTCTAAAAACTTAGCTAGTTGTTTTTGAATAGCCTCTACGTTATGAAAAAGCTCATCTTTTTCAAGTAAATTACGTTCTTTAGACTTTCCTGACGGATCTCCTACCATTCCAGTAGCTCCACCCACTAGGACATAAGGCGTATGGCCATGTCTTTGAAAATGAACTAAAATCATAATTTGGACTAAACTACCAATATGGAGAGAATCAGAAGTTGGGTCAAAACCGATGTATCCACTTACTTTGTTTTCACTCAAAAACTTCTCTGTTTCTGGCATAATATCGTGGATCATACCTCTCCATCTTAATTCCTCTACAAAATTCACTTTAGTTCAATTTAATTACTTCTAATCTGAAACAAATATATTTTTATCTCTTAGTTAAATATAAATTATTCTTCTTTTTTTTAATTTCAATTTTAAATCCTTCATAACTCAAAAATTTGGAATCACATTTAGTAACAGGCGCAACAGGATTGGTTGGGATGCATATTGTTTTGGATCTCTTAAGTCAAAATAAAAAGGTGTGTGCAACTTTCACCAAAAACTCAAATAGAAGGATCATCAAACACGTTTTTAGTCATTATGGTTTTTCAAATTATTTTGATCAAATAAAGTGGGTAAAAATGGATCTTGAAGATGTAACTGAGGTATATCAAGCCGTAGAGGGTATGGACTTTGTTTATCACAGTGGGGCTATTGTCAGTTTTAACAAGAGTGATTATAACCAAATGCGAAAAATAAACATAGGTGGTACCACTAACATCGTGAATGCATGCTTGGAGCATAAAGTTAAAAAGTTGGCATTCATAAGTTCTGTAGCTTCTATAGGTCGAGATGGCAAAAGTAAATACAGTGAAAAAAACAAATGGAATGCTGGAAAAGAAAATAGTTTTTATGCTTTAACTAAATACAAAGCAGAGAATGAAGTATGGAGGGGAATTGAAGAAGGTTTGAGTGCAGTGATAACGAATCCAGGTATCATTATTGGTCCATCTTATTGGGGGAGGTCAAGCACCACCATTTTTAAACAAATACATAAGGGGCTTTCTTATTTTCCAAACGGAGAAAATGGATTTGTAGATGTCCGCGATGTAGCAAGTGCCACCATAGCATTAATGGACTCCAAAATAAGTGGGGAAAGATTTATTTTAGTGGGGGAAAATTTATCCTATAAATCGGTTTTTGATGATATAGCTCTTAGCCTTAACAAACCCAAACCGAATAAAAAAGCAACCAGATCTTTACTGGAAATAGCTTGGAGGCTGGAAGCAATTCGTTGTTTTATTACCAACAAAAAACAAAGTATAACTAAAGAAACGGCTAGAACTTCTAATCAGATCAATATTTATGAAAATCAAAAAATAATAAAGGCATTAAACTATCAATTTAGAACCATCAAAGAAGCGATAAGCAATACATCAAATTTTCTATTAAAATCTAAGTGAATCAATCACTTTGTTCACATCTGACTCTTTTACATCTAAATGGGTTACCATTCTAATTCTACCTTTCCCAAACGGAATAGCTAAAATCCCATTTTCTTTCAGTCGATTAATGAATTGATCATTTTCACAACCATGATTTAAAACAGCTACTACAATATTGGTTTCTACTTCCAACACCTCTTGAACCCATGAGCATGATGATAAAGCATCTGCTATTAACTGCGCATGTCTATGATCATCAGCTAATCGATCCACATTATTATTCAATGCGTAAATTCCTGCTGCAGCTACAATACCTACCTGTCGCATACCACCACCTAAAACTTTTCTGTTTCTTCTAGCTTGTTTAATAAAAGAATGCGTTCCTAATAAAACGGATCCTAACGGGGTTCCTAATCCTTTAGAAAGGCATATTGAAATGGAATCAAAAAACGAACCCATAGTTTGAGAGGAGACTTCTGTTTTGACTAAAGCATTAAATAATCTTGCTCCATCTAAATGCAGAGGTAAATTAATTTGATCACAATATGTTTTAATCTCTTTTATGGCTTTCAAATCATAACAATTTCCTCCTCCTCTGTTGCACGTATTTTCTAACGCTACTAATTTCGTGACGGGGAGATGAACATCATCAGGATTTATATTTTGAACCACATCATCAAGCTCCAACAAACCAGTCTTACGTTCAATTAGACGAACAGAAGCACCCGCATTTCGAGCTATCCCGCCACCCTCATAATTGTATATATGAGATTCTCGACTGCAAATCACCTCATCCCCTGGCTTTAAATGGGTCATCATGGCAATTTGGTTAGTCATGGTACCAGATGGACAAAATAATCCAGCCTCTTTTCCAAACATGTTAGCAGCCATTTCTTCTAACTGTATAACCGTAGGATCGTCTTCAAATACATCATCACCTACTTCGGCATTCATCATGAAGGCTTTCATGTCATTAGTAGGTTTTGTAACCGTGTCGCTTCTTAAATCAATCATATGTGATATTTAAATATTAAATTTATATAATGATTCGATATGTTGTCACTCTGCTAACCTTTTTAATTACTTTATGTGAAGGTTTTTGTCAGGAGAAATACTGGGTTTTTTTAAGTGACAAAATCCATAGCATAGATGATAGGTCTGAGTATCTTGACGCTAGAACCATAGACAGAAGAATAAAATTGGGGTTGCCAAAATATGACTCCAAAGATCTTCCAATTAGTAGTTCATATCTTGAATTAATTACAGAGAATGCCGTTGAAATTAAAGGAATATCAAGATGGTTTAATGCTATATGTTGTAAAGCGAATGAAGATCAAATAAGAAAAATTAAATCCTTCCCTTTTGTAAAAGACGTGAAACAAACTGTAAAACATCTAAATTCATGTAGAACAATTTCGGAAGAAATTACCATGAACAATTTGTTAGAAAGACAGATTACGTCTTTAGAAGGACAGTATTTTCAGAAAAATAATTTAACTGGCAAAGGAATACGTATCTGTGTTATAGATGGAGGATTCAAAGGAGCTAGGGAATCACCTGCGCTGAAACATCTTTTTGACAACAAACAAGTTTTAAAATCATGGGATTTTCACCATAAAACAGAAAATGTTTACAGATTCAATAATCATGGCACAGCTGTACTAAGTTGTATTGCAGGTAAATACGAAAATCAAATAATGGGGCTTGCCCAATCATCGGAATTTTTACTAGCTAGAACAGAAAGAGTTTTAGTAGAAAATGAATCCGAAGAGGAATTATGGTTAATGGCTATGGAATGGGCAGATGCAAATGGTGCGGACATCATAAACACTTCACTAGGGTACACCTCAGATGAATATTTTAATTACCAAATGGATGGAGAAACTTCTTTGATTTCTAGAGCTGTAAATCTGGCAGCTAAAAAAGGGATCCTTGTTTTAGTATCAGCTGGAAATTCAGGAGATGGGGATTGGAAATATATGGCAACTCCTGCAGATGCGGATAGCGCGTTAACCATCGGAGCCGTAACTGGAAGTGGATTACACAGAGACTTTAGTTCTTTTGGCCCCACCTCAGACTACAGAATGAAACCAAATGTAGTAGCTTTTGGAGATGTAATGGGAGCCACTAAAAATGGAATAGAAAGAGCCTATGGCACTTCTTTTTCTTGTCCACTCATCGCAGGTTTTGCCGCATGTGTATGGGAGAAACACCCTAACAAATCAAACATGGAAATTTTCAAGATGGTAGAAAGAAGTGGATCCCTATTTCCTTACTTTGATTATGCACATGGATTTGGAGTGCCAAAAGCTTCCTTTTTTTTTAAAACCAAAGAAAAAATTCCAACTTTTAAAATCAGAAAACTTCAGGACAGCGTCTTGGTTGAAATTATTGATAAATCATATTTAAACACGGGAACCCAATACATGTTTATGCATGTAGAAAATGATCAGTTCATGTACCAGAACAATAAGCGTAAAGTACTTGAATATTATGAAACTATTTATTTACACAGAGACATACCCTATGTCATTGATGCAAGTCAGTATAAAAATAGAACACTACGATTTCATTTAAATGGATACACAGAAGAAATACAGTTATAAACTCATATTCATATTTGCGATTTTAGTTTCTCAAATTGGTTTTTCTCAAAAGATCATTATAAAGGAAAATGTACCGACAGATTTTAGACAATTCAATATGGAAAAAGGGCCAAACAAAAAGAAATATTCTTTTTTAGAATTTAGTGTTGGAACACTTTTGCCCATTTCTTTGAATGGAGATGAAAGTATGGCTATTAAGCCCAGTTTTGACTATCAACTAAGTGCAAACTTTAAAAGAAAAATTTCTCCCATTTTATCCTTTACTAATATACTGGGCATTTCAAATCTGAGAGTTCAAGCTAAAAGCATTTATGAACTGAATGATTTCGGTCTAAGTAGTAGTGCACTTAATCCCAAATTTAGCATATGGAATTTGATGTATCAATCAGGCTTTCGTTTTAATATGGACCCAAATAGAGGGAATCAAATTGGGAAATATATTGAAATGAATCTATTCGGTTTTTATACTTGGAATTCAACTCTAAAATATGAGTATAATACTAATTTAAATGATAAAACCATCATCAAAGAGAGGAACCCAAATCTAATGTCGAATTTACATTACGGTATTAAAATGAAACTAGGGATAAAAAGTAAATCCATATTTGGTTTATACAGGTTAAGTCATTTTCTAGAAAACAGCGATTTTCCAGGTCTATTAGTTGGTTTTTCTAGTACAATTGGCAACAAAACATACCGATAACTAATGCATGACTTTAAATACCAATTCCTTTAATAGTTCTTCATCACTAATCGTGTTTGAATACACACCCTTACTGGCTAAATCATAGTATCTTAGTTCAGACAGAATGCGAGCCAGTTTCCCTTTGGAATAATAAGTAGATGCTTGCTGATATTGCTTGATGAAAAATGGATGAACTCCTATCTTGGCAGCAATTTGATTTGGACTTAAATCTTTTGCATAAAAATGATATTTCATAAGCTTTGTAAAAAACCCATATAGGTGCCCAATAACCACAACAACTGGGTGTGTTTTACTATTACGGCCAAAATGTTGTGCGATAAAACTGGCCTTCTTAATATTAAAAGAAGCTAGAGAATCAGTTAATTCAAATAAATTAAAATCCTTAGAAAAACCAATATGCTTTTGAATTAATTCTGCGTTTATAAAATTATCTTTTGGTTTTAAAATTTTTAATTTTTCTAGACTTTGCTCTATTCCGGACAAATCATTCCCTGCATATTCAGCTAAAAGAACTGCTGATTTTTGATCCATTTTTAATTCCAAATTTTGAGCGCATTTTAGCACCCAATCTGGAAGTTGATAATCACGAACAGGGTCTGCATCAAATAAATATTTTTCCTTTGATAATACTTTAGTAATTGCTTTTCTCTTGTCCAGCTTTTTTCCTTTGTAGCAAAAAACTAAAATGGTGGTGGGTACAGGTTTTTCAAAATAAGGGGCAAAATATTCAATAGTCCGTGATAAATGCTGAGCTTCTCTTACTACTATAAGCTGGTATGAGGCCATCAGGGGATAACGTTTGGCAGAGTCAAGAATAGATTCTACAGATGCATCTTTTCCATAAAAAATAGTTTGATTAAAATCTCGTTCGTGTTCTTCTAATACACTGATTAGCAACTTGTTCGCAATTTTATCAATTTGGTACGTATTCTCACCGTGTAAAAAGTATACAGGTTTGAAAATTCCTTGTTCTATTTCAGCATTTATTTGATTATATTCCAAAGCGAATTCCTAAGATTTGATACCTAATTACAACCATAAAACTAAAATAATTAATTCAAAAGAATACCTATTCGATGAAATAAGAAAGAAATGGATTTTAACTACCCCTGAGGAATTAGTTCGCCAAAATTGTTGGAAATTTTTACATTTTGAAAAGAACTATCCACAAGGTTTAATAGCTATAGAAAAAGAACTTAAAATAAATCAAATTAAAAAAAGGTTTGATATCGTCATTTATGACAATACCGGAGTACCTAACATATTAATCGAATGTAAATCCCCTGAAGTAAAAATTAATGACGAAACGCTCCAACAAATCTTGGCATATCAACGAAAAATAAATGCAAAATTGTTAATTCTCACCAATGGTACGGATACATATTGTATTGAGATTGATCTAAAAAAAAATAAAGCTAGCTATTTAAAAGAAATTCCCTCCAACTGAATTTTTTGTACTTTTAATATATGATATTGAAGGGCACATTGAGCATTATTTTTTTTAGTGTTTTTTTCATTTTTTACAGCCAACATCCAGAATCCCCTTTTTACAACGAGGTTAATTGGGAAAAGTTTAATCACAAAACCAATATTGGAATTTATGTTAAAGGTCTTGAATATGAAATTAAAAAAAGAGCCGAACGGTTTCAAGCCAAATACATCAAAAAAAATGTAGATTGGCATTACTTGAGAATTAACCCCTTAGCCGCAAAAAATTTCTTAACTGACAAGTCGATAAAACACTTTTATATTCCATCAGAGCGCGGAACACCATTGAATGACACCATGCGCGTAAACAATAACGTAAATGCAGCTCACCAAGGAGATTCGCCTTTAAATAGCAGTTTATCGGGAGATGGTGTAGTAATGGGCTTTATTGATACGGGAATTGATTTTACACATGATGATTTTAAAAATCCGGATGGAAGTACGCGAATTTTAGCACTTTGGGATCAAACGCTGGGAGTTTCTTCAAATACTCCTCAGCCCTATGGATATGGGCAACATTGGGATAGTGTGGACATTAATGCTGGTTTATCTACTGCCCATAATGACCAATGGGGCCATGGAACCACGGTTACGGGAACAGGTGCAGGAAATGGATCAGCAGTTGGGAAATACAAAGGAGTAGCTTATGAAGCCGACTTGGTGATTGTAGAAGTAGATTTTGGGTCGAATTTTTTAGCCAATGTACAAGATGCGACTCAATACATTTATAATATCGCAGACTCATTAGGTAAACCATGTGTGATTAACGCTAGTGCAGGAACTTATTTTGGAGCCCACGATGGAGCAGACCCTAGTGCACAATTTATTCATCAAGATGTAACTAATAACAATGGTCATCTGTTTGTCTGTTCAGCTGGAAATGCAGGTGACCGTTTTTTTCACTTAAGACAAGATGTAGCTGTAGGAGATACTGTTTTTACTCTCTTTAAAAATAACTCAAGCCTTGATTATGCTGCATATGGATGTGTACCCTACTGTTATGGAGATAATAGTGTACATTTTGTTGGATATGGAGATACCTCACAAATCTTTAATCTTGAAATGGCAATGAGTGCCTATCATAATGACCACTTAAGCGGAATTTCCGATTTTTTTTCTATACAAGATTATCTTAATGGAAACCTATATCAAGATGCTTATGGAGCATATGTAGATTCAATAATTAACAATAATAATGAAAGAGTTGGGATGATGTTCATGTTTGCTCAAGTGTTATATGATTCAGTCGTCAGTTTTGAAGTGATTTTAAGTCCTGATTCCTCAAGTAATTATTCATGGGGGCTACATACAACTGGGAATGGGTTTCTCGATATTTGGTCAGATGAATCCACCTACGGAAAGTCAAATATGATACGAATCTCAGACGGAGCTTTCCCGTTTAATACCGTTCCATCGAATTACGTAAATCCTGATTCGCTTCAAACCATCTGTAGTTCTTTTCAATGTTTAAGTAGTACCATAAGTGTGGGGAATTACACCAATGACAGTGGTTATGTGAACAATTTAGGTAATTGGAAAAGCGAAATGGGGACTCGCGGAAAAATATACACTACATCGAGTAAAGGGCCCACACGCCAAGGGATCTTAAAACCAGATGTAGCTGCCTCTGGAGCTAACACGGTGAGTTCATTTCCCATACACCTAACCAATGGTATGGCAGATGCCGATCTAGCTTTGGGCGGGAAGCATTACAGAAATGGAGGAACATCCATGTCAAGTCCTGTGGTAGCTGGTGTTGCAGCACTGTATTTGGAAAAATGCAATCAAACCAATTATGCCCATTTTAAAAGTGATTTAATCTATTCAGCTTATGGTGATAATTGGACAGGTACATTACCAAACTATGATTTTGGAAACGGCAAAATAGATGCTTTTCAAACCCTAATTAGTAGTGGCATCAATGACACCACAATCCAATCCGCTTGCGATAGTTTGTTATGGAATAACATGTATTACAGTACTTCTGGTTATCAAACATCCATGAATATCAATAGTAAAGGATGCGATTCAATCCATGTATTGGACTTAACTATATACCATTCAAATCAAGAAATTGATTCTTATTTAGCATGTGATAGTTTAACTTGGATTGACGGAATAACCTATACAAGTACGAATAATACGGCAAACTACACTTTAACTAATCAATACGGTTGTGATAGTGTAATACATTTGAATTTAACCATAATTCCTCCAACATATGGAGATACAAATGAAATAACAGCATGTGATAGTTATGCTTGGCACTCAAACTCTTTAAGTACAAGTGGAATTTATAATGATACACTAACCAGTCAGTTAGGTTG